>JAWLCZ010000117.1:0-13728 GCA_041686835.1 Paenibacillaceae bacterium
GTCAAAAAGCCCTGTCCTCACAGCCCCATTCGCTTGCTGAGAGGGGTTGTGGTATATCACATCCTGCTCAGGAGAACCGATGTATAAATCAAGCGAATACTGAATAAACGCAAGAGACTGTTTAATGAGCTGCTGATTCAGGTGATTGATTTCCTTCAGCTTGCGAAGCGTTTCGAACAATGCGTCCCGGGCTTCCAGCAGCGCTTTTTTCTCGTCGGCTTTAAACGTAATTTTAACGAGTTCGCTGACCGTTATTGAAGGATTCGGAACGAAGCCCTTTTCCCGAAAATACAGGTTAATCGCATCCATTCGCCTCTGGTCGTATTCAGCCGCGAGCTTCATCAGTTTCGCTTCTTTTTGAAGCAGTCGGGCCAGTTCCTCTGTGTTGTTGTCGATCAAAACTTGTGTTTTCCTTTCTCCAAGCTCGAGCAAGGAACGATGAACTTCGGTCAATGCTTCCAGCGATTGGATGACTCCCTGAATTGACACATTTGTTCACCCGTTTCTGTCATATTCACTTGATATAGGGAAGCAGCTTCTCGGCAATTTTGCCGGCGTCGACATGATAGGTGCCGGTCATTACGGATTGTTTCAGTTCCTGCACTTTTTTCGCGCGCTGCGCGGAATCGGCGTGAGCGCTCAGCAATTCTTTCGCTTCGGATGAAATGAGCACCTCGTCCTTCGGGACGCCTTTTTTCCCGTATGCTTTATCCGATGCGTGCCCGTTGTTTTTCCGATATGGATTGATGGCGCCAATCCGCTGAATGTCATTGATTTTCATGGGGTTCACCTCTTATTCGACCGTCAATATCCGAAGTTCGTTATTATTGTTATCGGAAACGATGAGCGAAAAATGAATAGCAAATTGAATCAGCGATCCCAGTCCTTCGTCTGGTATGTCGTGCCGCTGGATTTGCCGTCCCTTTTTCGTCGCTCGGTTTCGCTGTTCAACTGGTTAAAAGAGCGGGTAAACCGGCTGCGGCATGCGGGGCACAACGTATGTTCGCGAATCAACAAGCCGCACGATTCGCAAGGATAGGACATGTTGGGAGCATCCATGAGCGAGATGCGGCCTTCACGTATAAACTTGGTGATCTGCTTGACGGATACGCCCGTCTCTTCGCTCAACTCATAAATCGTTGCGCCGCGGTTTTTCCGCAAATAATTGGCGCAAGCGTTATACTGCTCCTCAATCTCTTTTATGCAGGCCGTACACAAACCCCGGAAGTTTTTAACGTAAATTTTTCCGCAAATCGGGCAATTGTCCACGTTCAGACTCATAAAATGACCTCCCGTCCTTCTCCTATTAACCTATATCGGAATTCGCGGCACGATTTTTTACCTAGCCCAAGTGAGGCCGTAGACCGCGGCGTCCAACCCGGAAATGAGCGTTTTCGCGCATTCGTTGAGCGTGCTGCCGGTCGTGTACACATCATCCACGATAACAATCGTTAACTTCGGCGAACCGTCGGGACGCTTTATTTGCCCGAGCCCGCTCCGATCCAGAGCGAACGCGTTTTGCAGATCGCCCAGCCGTTCCGCTCGCGTCTTGTAGCTTTGCTTGTCCGTATGCCGCGTGCGGACGAGCAGGGGAACGACCGGCACTTTGTATTTGCGGCCGACGCCTTGAGCCATTTGTTCCGCCTGGTTGAAACCCCGCTCCCGCAATCTTTCTTCGCTGAGCGGCGCATATGTAATATAATGAACGGTCCTGTTGTCGGCGCTCAATTCCCGGGCAAGCCGATCGTAGGCGAAAGAAAGCATCTCCACAAACAGGCCGGCCAGCCGCTCATCGCCCCTGTATTTGTAACGGGCGAGCCATGCTTTCATGGACGCGTCGTACTTCACCGCGCTGCGGCTGCAGACAAAATGCGTGCCGCGTCTTCTGGTGCAGTCGCCGCAGTCTTCGCTGCGCCCGCATGTTGCGCAGCGAACGCTGCGGATCCACGGAATGCCGTCGTAGCACGCGGCGCATAAGCTTAACGGGTTAGCGCCGCGCCTTGCCGATTTCCCGCAGCACAAACATTTGTCCGGTACAGGCGCGAGCAGGCCGTTCGCCCAATTCATCCACTTTCGCAGCCGTCGGGTGATGGCTGATTCATTTCTCCCGGCAATCACAATTTCCCGTTGCCAAGAACTTATAAAAGTCTATAAATCCTTGTTTGCTTCCTGCTTCAACGTGTCCGCTTTTGCCGAATGGCTACTCGCGTTCGGTCTAACACTCCACAGGCGTAAATTCGGATACAACGAATCCTACACATTGGCGCAAGCATTCAGGTGCTATATCGCCAATTTCGATAGGTTGATCGCCGCGTTCATGTCGCGGTCGATCACAAGTCCGCAATTGCATTCGTAGGTGCGCTCAGACAGCTTCAGGTTCAACTTGATCTGTCCGCAACATGAACACAATTTCGATGAAGGAAACCATTTGTCGGCTTGAATGAATTTCGCGCCGATCTTATAGCACTTGTATTTCATCTGTCGGACGAACTCATGCAGCTTTTGTCCGGCAATCGCTTTGCTTAAGTGGCGGTTCTTCATCATCCCACTCACATTCAAGTCCTCCATCACAACGGCGCTCGGCTTGGTTTTCGCTATCGCGCTTGTAGCTTGGTGAATGTGATTGGTGCGGATATTCGTTAGTCTCCGATGAAGCAAACGAATAGACTTCTCGACTTTTACAATGTTGCGTGTCTTGACGAAACGGCTTCCCTCCTTGTTCATTTCGTATTTGCGGGAAGCCTTGCGCTGCAACCTGCGCAAGCGTTTCTCCGTCTTTCTTACAGTGGCAGACTTGTTGATGTTCTTGAACTTCATGCCGTTACTGCATACCGCTAGTTCTTTAAGACCAACGTCGATACCCATAACCTCGCCCGACAGTTCCGGCTTCTCTTGCTCCTGCCGCACACCTACGGATACATACCAATACTTACCGTCAAACGATATTCGCGGATTGCTATACTTGTCCGATTCAGGGATCGGTTCACTCGTTTGCACCCAACCTATTTTTTCGAGATAAACGCGGTTCCCTTCTCCCTTAAATCGGTCATAACGACTGTAAAATGCCGGCTTCGACCGTTTCCTGCTTTTGAACTTCGGCTTTCCAGATTGTCCATTGAACATCTTCATATAAGCATCACATGCGTCTTTGACGGCTTGTTTCGTTGTTTGAGCAGATATCTCGTTTAGCCACGCAAATTCTGCTTTCTGTTTTAGCTTCGTCAGTTCTTTTCGCAATTCTCCGTCAGAAATGAATTTACCGCCATTACGGTAGTTTTCTTCCTGTCTGACAAGCGTCCAATTGTATACCCAACGAGCAGCTCCTGCCGAACGCCATAACTCTTGTTCCTGCTCAGGTGTCGGTTTGATCCTGACTTTTTTCGCAAAAATCATCGTCCATCAACTCCTTGAGCCTCTTCTTCACTTTGTGTGACGGGCGGCGAAGCCGCACGAAGATATCCTTTCTTTTTGGCGATGCGGTTCATGGAAACAATTTGCCGGACCGCATCCGCTTGCGACCTCGTTTTCTCGCTGGCGGCGAAAACCACGCGCCCGGCAGGATCGTCGAGCGATCGGCCCGCCCTGCCGGCCATTTGCACGAGCGCGGCGGAGTCGAACAGCGGCGAGTCCGCGTCCAGGATGAACACGTCCGATTTCGGAATCGTCACCCCCCGCTCCAAAATCGTCGTCGTCACCAGAATACGGACGCTTCCGGCTCGAAACTCCCGCACTTTACCGGCGCGATCAGGGTCCCGCGAAGACGTCCCTTGGACGGAGGCTTGCGGGAAATTGCCGCGCAATACGGCGACTAACGGATCGACATATTGGATTTTCGGCACGAATACAAAAATTTGCGCTCCCCGATCCAGCGAGGCCTGCAATCTTTTGCGCAGCGATGAAGGAATGGAACGCGAATTCAGCGCTTTGTGCAAGGACGGTGTTCTGAGCAGCTTCGGAACAGGCAGCGGATGGCGGTGAAAACGGACCGGCACTTTCACGTGGGGAAGCGCGTTCCGCTTCGCCGCTTTTTGCAAATGAACCGGCGGCGTTGCCGATAACAGCACATATTTTCCGGTCGGCCTGCACACTTTTTGCGCGGCGAATTCAAGCATAGGATTGTTGTGATAAGGAAACGCGTCGAGTTCGTCAATCACGACAAGATCAAATTTTTGCCAAAAACGGAGAAGCTGATGGGTCGTCGCCAGCGTAATGTCTCCCTGTTCCCACCGCTGTCCGCTGCCGCCGTACAGCGTGACGAGCGACCGGCCGGGGAAAGCCCGCTTCAGGCGCGGCTCCAGCTCGAGCACGACATCTCTGCGGGGAGTCGCGATGAGCACGTTCCCGCCCCCGGACAGCGCATAGTCGATCAGGGGATAGATCATTTCCGTCTTGCCTGCTCCGGTGACCGCCCAAATGAGGAAGCACGGAGGCCGGTTTCCGTCCGCATCGCCGCCCGCAGGTTCGGCAAGAAAACGGATGGCTGCGGCTGAAGCTTCCGCTTGCGGAGGACTCAGCCCCCATTTCGCATCGATCGGCGTTTGGCCCGGATAGAATCGGGCGGAGGTATGGCCGGCAGTTCCGCATATAAGCACGGAGCAGAAGCGGGCCCGTCCCATCGTCAAGCATTGCTCGCAATAGACGCACCGGCTGCTGCCGCAAGCCGCGCATTCGGTACGGTGGAGCTTGTCCGATCCGCCCCCGCATCGCCTGCACCGGTATTCGAGCCGCCTTTTGAAAAAAGGAAACGCCCGCGCCGTCGTCAGCGACAACCCGTTGGACAACTGAACGGTTCCGCGCAAATAGGCCGTCTGTATGTACGCCTTCCACCCATCGGCAGCCGGTTGAAGGCCCGTATCGGCCATCAAGCCGAGCAGCTCGTCCTGCAGAAGCGACCTTCCCTGCAAACGTTCCTCCAATTGCGCCAAAAGTCGGCCATCCACAGGAGGCGCTTCCCGCGGAGGCGGGTTATCGGCTTTCCACAGCTTGCAAGAAAGACGCCCCGCAATCGTTTCGGCCAACTGCCATTGCTCGGCCAGCCTGATCATGTCCTCTCTCATTTGTTCCGCCCGTTCGTATCGCCGGTTCGCTGCGGACAACGCCTGTTTCCACATCACGGCCAACCCGAGCGGAACCTGCGGATCAAACCGAATCATCGCGCCGCAACGATTATGCCCGAACCAATGGTGTACGTCGACCCGCATATCCAGCGACAGGTGCCACCGCCACCGGTTGCCGGCGAACACTGCATAAAAAGTCGCTTTCATGTCCCACCCATTCCGCTTTCCGATTCATGTGCAGCTTCGTCTATGTTCATATCGATTGGTTTGTCTCCATTATAATGCAAATGCTGCAGACGCTTCCATAACTTTCCTGAAATTGCGCGCAGCATTGGCAATGTGGCTTCCTTTTACTGGAGCAGCGGAATTTTGTGCAGATCCTCTTGATTGCTTAATTGAATGACGATGACTTCTTCGTCGAGGAGGCTGTCAACGATATGTTCGATGTCGCGGGAGCAATAGAAAGGAAGGAGATCGATGTCGCGATAAAACGATAATCTCTGCACGATCGGAAGCGTTTCGTCCGTCGAATTGTTGTCCAGCACCGTAATTTTTATGCATTTACCCCTTAACGACGAATAAAATTGCAACGAACGGATGTACCATTCGATTTGCATCTGATTGTTTTTCGTAATGAGCACATAATGCGCCGTGCCGCCGTTTCTTCGCTGAAATGACCGGTACAGCAAATGAATGAATAGAGTACACACCCCGTAGCTTCCCACAATCCACAGCATCCCTTGAATCATTGCGGCCCACCTCGCTTTAACACCAGTATATGCCGCAACGAAATTACGGGTTCCTACAGGGTGACCCACCCGTTCTTGATGGCGATGATGACCGCCTGCGTCCGATCGTCGACTTCCATTTTCTGCAAAATGCTGCTGACGTGATTTTTCACCGTTTTTTCGCTGATGAACAGATCGTCGCCGATCTGCTTGTTGCTTTTTCCTTCCGCCATCAGGCGAAGCACGTCCGATTCTCTTTTCGTAAGCGGCATGCCTTCACGGTCGGCATAGGCGATCCGCGCGCCGGCGATACCGCTTCCTCTCGGCAGCGACCCGAATCCGTCCGCATAGGTCATTCTCCGCAGTTGGTTAATCAGTTTCCCCGTCACTTTCGGATGAATGTAGGAATAGCCGGATACGACCGACCGGATCGCGTTAATGAGCGCTTCGGCGTCCATGTCTTTGAGCAAATATCCGCAAGCCCCTTTGCGCAGCGTTTCAAAAACGTAGCTTTCATCATCGTGAATCGATAAAATAATGACTTTAATATCCGGAAACGCCGTCTTCAAACGTTCCGTCGCGTCGACTCCGCTTTCTGTCGGCATGTTGATGTCCATCAGCACGACGTCGGGGCCGAGCTGTTGGCACAACTCCACGGCCTGGGCGCCGTCGCCGCATTCTCCGACAACTTCCAGATCATCTTCCATATTGATAATGCGTTTGAGCCCTTCGCGAAAAAGCTGATGATCGTCGACAACCGCGATTTTTACCTTATTCCCGGAATCCGTTATCGTTTCCATTCGTTTCCCTCCTGCTTTTATTTACCGGAATATGCATCGTAATTCGGGTGCCTTCCCCCTGCCGGGAACGTATTTCCAATCGGCCTTCCAGCAGTTCGACCCGCTCGCGCATCCCCATCAGTCCGAAATGAATGCCGCTGTTCATAATCGTATCGATATCGTCCGTATCGAATCCGACCCCGTTATCCAGGACGGAAATTTTCACCGATTGCTTTTGAAAAGCGACTTCCAGCAGCAAGAAAGAAGCGTTGGCATGTTTATGCGCGTTCGAAAAAGCTTCCTGCACCAAACGGAATATGGAAACTTCCATCGCCGAAGGGAGCCGCTGTTCTTTGCCGATCATATCGAATTTTGTACGAATCCCCGTGCGTTCCTCGAAATCCTGCACATATTTGCGCAGCGCGGGAATGAGGCCGAGATCGTCAAGCGCCATCGGGCGAAGATTGGAGATGATCTTCCTTACTTCCTCCAGTCCCTCTCTGACCTGCGCTTTCAAATCGCGCAATTCCTTTTGCGCCATAGCATAATCATGCTTCATCAGCATGCGCTCGGCGATTTCCGAACGCAGTACGGCGTTGGCCATCGACTGGGCGGGGCCGTCATGGACTTCCCGGGCGATTCGCCTTCGCTCCTCCTCCTGGGCCAAGATGATCTTGAAGCCGAGCAGCTGCCTGCTTTTGGCCGACTCCAGTATGCGCGGAATATGGTTCAAATCGCCCGATAAATAATCCAATACGACGTTCATTTGGGAAACCGCCGTTTCGGCGCGCTCGATCATGTTTTCCAGATTGCGCAGCCGTTTCTGCAAATCGTCGCGGCGCGCTTTCAGATGCGTTTCCTTTTCCCGGTGAATCGAAAGCTGGAGCTGCAAATGGGTAGCGGCCTCGTAGGCCACTTTAATGTCTTCTTCCTTGAATCGCTTGAAGTCCCGGCTCACTTCCGTCAAACGGATTCTTGCCCGCCTGTATTCGAGTTCCAGCTTGTCCACAAGATCAATCATCCGGTTCGTCTGTTCCGTGACCGCTTCAAGCTCTTTGCTCAACGTCTCCCACTCGGATCGGGCGCTTTCGCCGATTTTGAAGATTTGGTGTCTGCTTTTTTCCATGACTTCCGTCGCATTCTTAAACACCCGATCAATAGCGTCAAATTGCAGCCCCACGCAAGCGATTCTCCCTACTTTTGTATTGGTATAGTATTATAGTACCACAAAATCGCATTTGCCGTAATTATACAATTTTTCCTACTGCAGCGTAATTTTGCGCGTTTTGGCATCCCATAGCACTTTCCAGCCGAAGTTTTCGGAAATGAGCCTGAGCGGCACCATCGTGCGGTTGTTCATAATCGTCGGGGCTGCTCCGGATGTGACGGTTTTGCCGTCGACGACAACATCGGCCTGATTGATCCACATATCGACCAAGTGGCCGCCTCTTCGTATCGTCACGTTTCTTGTTTTTTCGTTCCACTTGATTTCGCCGCCCATGGCTTCGACCACGAAACGGATCGGAACGAGAGTATAGCCGTTCACGATGACGGGAGCCTGTTCAATCGTCGCCTTTTTGCCGTTCACGGTCACCGTCTTTTGATTTACGGTCAACGTCATCTGATTTTTCGGCAACACCGGCAGCTTGCCTTTATATGTAAAGGCGATATCGTCGAACATGACGGTTCCGGCCGCCGCCCGCTCATCCTGTCCCTGTTCGGGGTTGGCGATGTAAATGCGTTTCAGCGTCAGCGGATAACTCAGCTTGAGCGCGGCTAAATCGACTTCGACGGTTTTCCATCCGGACCAATTGATCGCTTTCGCCAGATCGATGCGCTGCAGCGCCCCTTTGCCGTCCGTGAACTCGGCGCGGAGCCAGTTGAGGCTGTTGTCGCCAAACACTTTCAGCTTCATTCCTTGCGGCTGCCCTTCGATCAAGACTCGTCCGAAATCGGCATAGGCCGCTTTCGTTCCGATCCCCTGGGTGAAATCGTAGGATAAGGAAAGCACGTTGTTCACAGGCTGGACGTCCGGATTTTCAGCGGCTACGACAACCTTTCCTTGCGTCTCCGCCGGAGATCCGCTGAACGCAACAGGATATGACTTTGTATCGAAATCGGCCCACATCTTCACCGAGCCGGTCGGAGCCGTCAAGATCGTACTGTATCCGTCGTAACGGGCTATAATATATCCCGCTTCGTCGCCGGTCAACCGGTCCACCGTCAGCGTGTCGCCATTCATTGTGCCTTCAAAGCCGACGAACTCCCACTGCACCGATTGCGGAGGCACGACCCGCGATTGTCCTTTTTTGGTCGTCGCCACCACCTGCAGCTTGAAGCTCGACCCCGGCGACAGCATCAGCTGCGGGGCTTTGATGGTCAAGCCGGCGAGCTGCTCGCGCCCGATGACTTCAATGTTGAAATTCTGCTTCGCTTTGCCGTAAACGGCGGTAATGACCGACGTTCCTTTCTGTAAAGCGACGAACTTGCCCTCCACAAACGTGCCGATCGGTTTGGATAAGGACCATTGTATCGGCATGTTCGCCGTGTCCACCGGATTGTAGTATTCGTCGTACGCTTTCAGCGCAAATGTCGTCTGTTCGTTCAGAAATACGATCGGAACGCCTTGAATCACAAAACCTTTGACCTCTCCTCTCGGAGCCGTCGAATATACGGCCAGTCCGTTAACGACACTTCTCTGCGTGCCGTATTGCGTTTGGTTGGCCAGCTTGACGCCGGTCTCGCCGAGCGGTCTCGCCACCATTGTCGTGGAACCGCCGCCGTCCAGATTCAGCCCTTTCCATACGCCGACCTTGATCATGAACGTCTGAAATTCTTTCAGGCTCATGCCTTTGCTGTTTCCGCTATTGTCCACTGTTATCAGGTACGCGTATTTCATATCGCGCGAATAGCCGATCCCCGTCCTGGAGACATATCCCCCCAAACTGGACACATCGCGGGAGAACGCCGCCGGCTTGCCTTGATCGACCAGAATCGTATGACCGCCAATCATCATTTTAAAGTTTTTCACATCATAAGATTTATTCGGATCAGTCGGCACGATTTCGTAGTGTGCCGCAATCGGATCCCCCACTTTTAGATGCTGCCTGACGAATTCGGCGGCTTTGCCTGAAGCGCGCAAAATATAGCCGTCCTTGGGAGGCACCATCGGAATGACGCTTTTATCCGCGATCTGCATCACCGTATCGTTCTGCACAAGCACTTCCGTAGGAACGGTCATCCCGTCGTTGGCCCGATTGATCTGTCCCCACGCATCGGTATACATGTACAAACTGTCGGCCATACTGTGCTTACCGCCCGCAAGCCAGTAATACGTTTTATTGATGCCGCCGAGCGGATAAGAAGCCCCATCCGCAGCCGTTATATTTCCCGTAAACGTGAAGGTGTCGATGACCGGTTTGTTGTCTTTCGTTAAGGCAAAAGAGTAAAGCCCGCTTATGTAAGGAGGTGTCGCCAGCAGCTTGCCGTCCGTAATTTGCGGCCCTATCGGCACGCCTTCCGCCTTTGTATTAAAAAAGTCGCCGTTAATCCCGGCCACGGCGCCGGATTCCTTCGCCATACCGGCCACCGTCTGTTTTTTCGTAAATTGATTGCCCGCTCCGTACATGACATCCAGCTTTACATACGGATTCGTCAAATCTACCGCTATCACGTTGGCGTTGACCGTAACCTTCTTTTTGTTTCTGGTAGACGTCCAGACATATTTCTTCAAAGTAGCGCCCGCCGTAACCGGCTCTTCGCCGATGAGCGTAACCTTAGGTTCATCCGCCGCTTTCGCTATGCCCGATAAGCCCGCGAACAGTCCTTGCGAGCATAACAAACCGGCAAGCACCGTCTTGACGATTTTCGACCGAGTTCTTCCCCATGCTGCCATGATGTTCTCCTCTCCCAAATCTTGTTTCTACTTTTTTATACAATATAATAGACTATCATTCTATGGAAAAAGTTACGTTGATTTTTGTTTTTTTGGAAATTAAAAAAAGCTTCTTTCGAAGCTTGAAGATGCGGGTTCTGCCGCCGATAAAAAAAGGCGACCCCTTTGCTGCAGGGATCGCCACCGAATCCTATGATGCTGCTGCCAACCGGGCTACCGCAGCGCTTCCGCTTTCAACTGCTCCGCTTTATCCGTGCGTTCCCAAGGAAGGTCGATATCGGTGCGGCCGAAATGGCCGTATGCGGCAGTTTGGCGATAAATCGGACGGCGCAGATCGAGCATTTTAATGATGCCCGCGGGACGAAGGTCAAAATGGTTGCGGATGACTTCCACCAGTTTTTCTTCGCTCACCGTCCCGGTGCCGAACGTATCGACGCTGATGGAAACCGGTCGGGCCACTCCTATCGCATAAGCGAGCTGGACTTCGCATTTGTCCGCCAGCCCGGCCGCTACGATGTTTTTCGCCACATAACGGGCCGCGTAAGCTCCGGATCGGTCCACTTTGGTCGGGTCTTTGCCGGAAAAAGCGCCGCCTCCGTGGCGGGCGTAACCGCCGTAAGTATCGACGATAATTTTCCGTCCGGTCAATCCGGCATCCCCTTGCGGACCCCCGATAACGAAACGGCCTGTCGGATTGATGAAATATTTCGTTTTATCATCCAGAAGTTCGGCGGGCACGACCGGTTTGATCACATGTTCCTTGATATCCCGCTGAATTTGCTCCAGCGTAGTGTTTTCATGGTGCTGTGTGGACACGACAATCGTGTCGACGCGAACCGGCCGGTCTCCGTCGTATTCGATCGTCACCTGCGTTTTTCCGTCCGGACGAAGATAGTCCAATACGCCGCTTTTGCGCACTTCCGCCAGCCTGCGCGCCAGCTTGTGCGACAACGAAATCGGCAGCGGCATCAGCTCCGGCGTTTCGTTGACGGCAAAACCGAACATCAGCCCCTGGTCGCCGGCGCCGATCGCTTCGATTTCCGAATCGGTCATTTGCCCTTCTCTCGCTTCCAGCGCTTTGTTCACGCCCTGCGCAATATCGGGCGACTGCTCGTCAATCGAAGTGAGAACGGCGCACGTCTGGTAGTCGAAGCCGTACTTCGCACGGGTATACCCGATATCTTTAATCGTGTTTCTTACAATGGACGGAATGTCTACGTATTCGGAACGAGTGCTGATTTCGCCCGCCACGAGCACCAGTCCTGTCGTTACGGATACTTCGCACGCTACGCGCGCGTTCGGATCATTTTTTAAAAAAGCGTCCAAAACCGAATCGGATATTTGGTCGCAAATTTTATCAGGGTGCCCTTCCGTAACCGATTCCGAAGTAAACAAACGCCGACCGCGTTGAACTGCCATATACTATCGCCCTCCTGCATAACCTTATTATTTATAGTTCGCTCCGCGAATAAACAAAAAATGAACCTTTTCCGTCTGGAAAAGGTTACTGAATACCTTTGTCATTTAATGTTACTGGAATTGTCGATAGGTGTCAATGAGTTTTCGTCCAAATCAATGAGAACGGATAAGTCCGTATATTATTTCAATCCGAGCAGCGTCTGTTCCGCTTTGCGGATGAGCTGCCGCGTAATCGTTCCGCCGACTGCGCCGGCGTCGCGGGAAGCGATGTGCCCCCAATAATCTTCTTTCATCGAATATGCCGGTATGACGCCTAATTCCGTCGCAAATTCGGCGTCGGCGCCGAGCGCCGCCCTCTTGCCCACCGGAAGTCCGAGCTCGGCTGCGATCTCATATTTCAATTGATCCAAAGCCTGCGCGCTTTCCGGTACTACTTTCCGGTTGCGGCTTGACTGACCTTTGGCCATGACGGCTTCATCTCCTTTTTTGAGAGTGTAGCCATAGTATGACCCGACTTGCGCGGCTTAAGGCATATAAGATATTGTCATTCCGGGAACATTACGGAGTGGCTTTCGTCCCGTCCGCGTTCATAAGCAGGTAATTCCCTTTGATCATGACGAATATGTCCGCTTTTTGCCCTGGAGCGGGCTTGATTCCTCTGCCTTCCCGCGGAAACATGAGCAGATGGTTCAGTTCGATTTGCTCCCCGGCGGCAATATCTTTTCCAGCCGTCAAATCCGGGATGCCGTTCTCGTCGCCGCTGAAGGCGACCGCTTTGCCTGTGCGCACGATAAATTCCGTACCGGCGCCGGCGTACAGCATCTGTCCGCTTCCCAACTTGACTACCGTGAAGTTGGCCGGAGCGGCTTGTCCCTTATCGCCCGTATCCTTATTCTTATCCTTGTCCTGGCCGGCCGGTTCGTCCGTCAAGCCGGTCCCAACGTCCCTTCCCCCGTTGATGCGGGAAAGCTCCTCCTGTATTAATTCCTTTAAGCGCTGATCCACATAACTTTTGGTCACAATCGGATCTTCGGCGGAACCGGGCTGATTGGAGGACACGAGACCGTCAGCGTTCGTCGAGACGATGGAACCGAGCCAAACACCGCCAGCAAACAAAATCGGCATTACTGTAAATTTCCATCGCTTCTTCATTGCGAGCACCTCCTGAAGCAATCTGCTTTTTTTCTATGGTACATTTTTCTATTATATCATTTCGTTCCGCAAACCGATGTTTTTTCTCGCCGAGACACATTTTTTTTGAAATATGCGGAATAAACTAGTAAAATACTAGTAATGCAACTTTTTTCCGGAAGAATTCGTCTTATTATAGGGAGCGGAAAGGGGAAATGGAATGACGAAGCCATCATAAAGCCGAGACGAATGTATCCGTTTTCATCGGGAAGAACACCAATTATTTAGGAGGGAGAAACATGCGACGACAAATGGGGAAACATCTTTTCCATATATTGCTTGTATGCGCGCTGTTTTTGTCGACGGTTATTCCGGCGCTTGCCGCCAGCCCCGCGGCAGCGAAAAAAGTGTACGCCTTGCCGTCTGTAGGAAAAGTGAACATTACGCAAAAAAGTTATTTTGAATTGAACCGGGTCCATTTGCTTCCGGACAACGTCGGCAAAACGGTTACGTTTACGATATCCGTACATAATAATGACAACAGCGACCTTCAATTTATCGATTACTGGGTCCGCCTGCAGTCGAAATCGGGATCGCGCTATACGGTAACCGTGCTTCCCGAAGATAATGACAAAAACAAAGTGTCGGCCCGCACCGTCGAGGATTTCACGTTTTACGCCAAAGTGAGCTCGACGACGCAGCTCAGCGATCTGGTGTTC
>JAWLCZ010000118.1:0-7108 GCA_041686835.1 Paenibacillaceae bacterium
GTTTTTATTAAAATAAGGGCGTTGATGTCCATTACCTACGCGAGACCCTTAATGCACATTACTTGGTAACACGGCATCATGACGATACAAGTGGTTGACTGCCACCATGCGCGCCGGGAGTCGCGCGTTGATACGAATACCGTATCGAAGTTCGGTTAGGGAAAAGAGAAGTGGAAGAGAGCTCGAAGGAAATCCAAAGAGGGACTGGGTCTTGGTGGAAAAGCGATAGCGGCCGCATTTGAAATCGTGTGATTTCCAGCACATGAAAAAACCGTCCGGTGATTGTGTCCGGACGGTTTTTCTTTCCCGGCCGTTGCCGGTGAAGCCGAATCATTTCACATCGGCCGTTTGCTGCTTGTACTGTTCGTCGCTGAGCACTCTGCGGGCGGTTATGTAACGTTTGGCGTAATATTCTTCGCTCAGTTTGTTTTTCATGACGCCCTTGTTGGTGGCGGAATGAACGAACTCGCCATTCCCGACGTAGATGCCGGCGTGGGAAATTCCTTTCCCGTCGGTATTAAAAAATACCAAATCGCCCGGCCGCAGCTCATCCTTCGAAACTTCTTTCCCTTTCTTGGCCTGTTCTTTCGAGGAATGAGGCAATTCGATGCCGATTTGGCCGAATACGTACATCGTAAATCCGGAACAATCGAAACCGTCCGTCGTGACGCCTCCCCATTTGTACCCGACGCCCATCAGATCGCCGATCGTCTTGTTCAGTTTCGTTTCGGCAAAGGCGTTCCCGGCACAGGCCAGACAAAAAACGACAAAACTCAACAATAACACAGCTGTCTTCCGCAAAAATATGACTCCTTCCGTGCCTACGAGGTTAGCTGAAGGGTTCGGTAGAAGGTACCCTATGATCGCTGCCATCGCGATCAATTCACCCGAAAGTGGTTCCCCCGTTTCCCCGAAGGGAATTCGGCAGTTTTTATGTATCGAAAACACAACTGCTATAATTCGATTTTTTTCTTGAAAATCCTCCTTGGACACAAAATGTTCAAAAATTTTGCGACGAATCTTTATCGCGCTGTCTAAATGAAAGTGTTTTCACTTTTCGACAGCGGGATTCCGCATCAAAAATCTGCATTGATTTCCATATGACGGAATACGATAATGAAGTACTTACATGTGTGCCGTTTATGGAGCCCGCACCAAAACCAAATTAAAAAGGAGAAGATCGAAAGTGAAATGGTTTGTCTATATCATCTTCATCCTATTGTATCTTTTAGTCACTTTTTTTGGTTTGGGACCCGTACTATTGGCCGACGGAACACAGCAAGAAAGAATGATGACTTTGGTCATCGTTTTAATCCTGTACGCGCTGCTGACGATCGGATTTCGCATATTCATGAAACGTTTTAAATAACAAGATTGCAGTTCGATGCGGAATATTAACCCGCTGCATTCAATGGAACAATCACCTTCAATGGGATGAGCATTTGCGAGGAGGGAGGTTGCGCAGTGGAAACGATCAGAAATATACGGTCTGGGGATTTGTTACAAGCTGCTGCGTTCATAGAAGAATATCTGCCCGGCGATTCCGATATCTTTTTCAGGATGTATGAAAAGTATCCCGACCTTTTTGCGGGCTGCTTTATGGAAGACATATTAATCGGGATTTGTTACGGTTATCCTTTTGCCGAACAGCGGCCTGGGGAAATCGATAAAATGCTTTTACGGGGAATAGCGGTAAGATTCGATTATCAGAAGTCTGGACTAGGGAGCAAACTGTTAGGTTATTTTGAGGACCAGGTTCGAAAAAGAGGGAGATGGACCATCTCGGTAGGCTCCGCTGGAGGTTATGTTGATTGGTTTTATTTAAAAAATAAATATGTTCCCATAAAATACTGTATTAAAAGAAAAAGAGGCAGCGTATCTGAAGAACCCTGTAATTCTCGGGTATAAAATATTAGATACAATTACAGAAGGCGATCAAGTTATTCATTATATTCCGGTTCAAGCGTACAATGCGCACGAGGCGGAAGGACTCAAAAAAGCCTTTGATGCCGAAGAAGTGATTTACATTTTTGAAAAACAACTATGACAACATTGCAGATCAAAACAACATGCCGACGGGCGATCCCTCATAAGGAAGTCATCCGTCGGCATGCGTCGATCCGCAGCGGTTCGATTCACCCGGATTTCGCCATCCAGTAATGGTATTGTGTCGAAATGTCCCATATTTTGAACCATACCCGGATCAGGTGGTACACCTGATGCAGAATGAGCGCCAGCAGCCCGGCCCATATCATCGACACGGCGGCTCCGATCAGCGCGATGACGGCGGACAAGACGGCGAGCATGAGAGCCAAGCCGACGATCGGGAACAAATAGCGAATCCATACTTTCAAGGAACGCCACAACGACCTTTCCGTTATTTTGCCGAATTGAATGTACATGAATAAGAGATGAACCGTCGCGCCGTAGGCGAGCCATGCCGCGATCGGCGGAGCGAGTTCGGCGGCGACCGATGTGTACGTGCTGTTCGCGGCAAACGCCTTTATCGATGCAGGGACGATCCAGTACAGCGGAGCAAAGGTGAGCGCCATCTGGCACAAGTAATACATGCAAAACGGCTTCGCCATCCGTTTCATGCCGGCAAAAAAGTCGACGCTCTTGTGCGGCGGGGAATAATGCACCGAGTAATAAAGTCCCGCTTGAATGAAAGGCGTTATCATCATCCGGACCAGAAAGAAAGCGAGCAAAATCCATAAATAGGTGTGCGTCAAATCGGTTTTCATGATTTGAAACTGGCCTTCGATATAAAATAATTTTACCGCTTCGGGCAAATCTTTGACAGGATAACGCTTCAGCAGAGGGAAGACGACCGAATTGACGAATTCGTAGAGGAAAAACCCCCATATCAATTGATAGATATACAGCAATATAATAATGAAGAAGTGATTGCGCGTCGTCGTCCAACCCGCTTTCATATATTCCACCATACGTGCTCACCTCACCATGCGACCATGCCCAGCAAGGCCTCAATGAATTTGACCGCGCCCAACGTCCAGCGCACCCTCCACGTTTTATCCACGTCGTTCTTCAGAAAGTTGTTGATATGTTTGTTTTCCAGCATCATCGTGTAGTTCGGATCGATGGCCACCCAGGCGACGGGAGACGGGTGGACGAATTTGTAGCGAATGCTCGTATCCTGTCCGTTCCACATTTTTACCATGGATGTGCCGTCGCCGAAATGAAATACGACCGGCACGGGAGAGTAGCTGCCCCCCCGCTTTTGCAGAAGCACCGCGTTTTCGTAAACGGTGAGGCCTTCCTGCTGGATCGGTTTCGTTTGAATGCTTTCCACGGAGTAATCGATCATTTGCCCGCCGTATACAAATTGGTTGAAATAGTCGCTCCAGCTTTTTTTCGTCACGTCTTCGAGCGTTTTCTGGAAATCGGCGGTGCCCGGATGCCGGAATTTCCAGCGTTCAAAGTAGGTTTTCAGCACTTTGTTCATCTGTTTTTCGCCGATTTGCCTCTCAATGTCTTTCAATACGAGTTTGGCCCGGGTGTAGACGTTGTCCGCGTAACGCGCGTGGCTGCCGTACTGCCATGAAAGCTGGTGTAGCGGGGCGGGAGAGGTGATGAAGCTCGACACGACGGGAGCGTTCGTTTTTACGTCGTATTCCCGCTCCATTAACTTGTCTTCGGCGTAGGAGGTAAACCCTTCGTCCAGCCAGGCTTCTTCAAATTCGTTGCTCGCCACCATGCCGTACCAGAATTGATGGCCGATTTCATGAACGATGACCCTTTCCAGTTCGAGATCCGGCTTTTCATCGGAAGCGGACCATGCCGTAATGAGCGACGGGTATTCCATTCCGCCGGCGCCGTTTCCGCCTTCCGGGGGGACGACGATCGACAACGTGGAATACGGATAAGGGCCGTACCATTCGCTGTAGCGCGCAAGCGCTTTTTTCGCGGCGATCAAATACCGGCTCTTGAGCGCTTTATGTTTCGGATCCAAATACAGCTTGATTCGGACCCCCGGCACATTCGGCGCGGAATAAGGCTCCTCTGCGTACACAAAATGGGGGGAAGCGGCCCAGGCAAAATCGTGAACGTCATCGGCGTAAAAATGGTACGTTTTTGTTTTTCCTTCCTGCACCGGCGGTTTCGCCGGGAAACCTGTCGCGGCTACCGTGTAGTCGGAAGGAACTTTAATCCGTACGTTGTAAATGCCGAAATCGGAGTAAAACTCGGAGTTCCCGTGATACTGGTGGAGATTCCAGCCTTCCGTCTTCCGCCCTCTCGTTCCGGCCGGCTCGTATACGGCGACTTTCGGGAACCATTGACCGGCCATGACAAAGTCGCCGGCGTAGCCCATCCGCGCGAATACGTAAGGCAGCTTCACCGTAAAATTCATTTGCAGCGTCACTTTTTCATCGGGAAGCACAGGCTGCGGGAGCCTGATTTTGATTAACGTTTGATCGTGCTTGTTGCCGTCATCCGGCTGCACATACTGGATGAACGGCAGCAAATCGTCGCCTTCCGCCGTTTTCACGGCGGTGATGTCCATTCGGCCGTAACTGTCCTCTTTCATTTGATCGCTGCGCAGTTTTCCTCCGGATTCCTTGTTGAAGGTCGTTTTTTTCGATTGAAACGCATTCGGATACAAGTGAAAGTACAGTTCTTTTACCGGATTTTTCCCGGTGTTTTTCCAGCTGAACGTCTGCGCGCCCGACAGTTTTTTCTCGGTGGCGTCGAGCTGTACGGAAATATGATACTCGACGATGTGCTGGCTCAGATGCACGGGAGTCTTTTTTAGCGGGACGTCCGGAATGTCTTTGGCCGGGGAAACTTCTTTGGCCGCCGGTTCGACTGCCGCCGTTTCGGATGCGTCCTCGTGAAAAAGCACGGATCCGGCGAACCAGACAGAGGCGCACAGGATAAGGAATAGGAGCAGTAGTGCGGTAACGCTTCGTTGGGATAAGTGTCGTTTCATCAATTTTATTTCACCCCGTTGACAAGCATCTACAGCATGTATATGTTTGCAAAACGGCGATTATTAGTTAAAATTAAAAATAGTTGCACGGCATGGATGATGAAAAATGGAAGGTGCGAGCCGATGGAATCAAACGGTAAGGATAAGAAGCTGAAAGCGTTGACCGTCGTCAGCAATAAGGAGCACAAAGGGTTCGGCGCCGGCATGCTTGATTTGAGCAATTTGTCGAGCGTTATCATTGACGGGGACGAGGCTTATATCGATCTCGGGGCGCTGCACGCAAAAAGCAAGGTGGAGCGTGGAATCAAGTTCTCCGTGAACAAGGACGATGTGCCGAACGGGCGCAAGTGCTGGGTTGTTTGGGTTGCCGTCGGACGCAATGATGACGGTCCGTACTATGCCGGGGTGACCGCCTGCGAGATGTTGATCGACACGGAGGCGAGAAGAGGGTATAAAATTCTTGCCGACCATGTCAACAAAATGGATTATGCGTTAAAACGCCGCTACATTCTGGAAGGGCTTAACGAGTCGGAAAAGGCGGCGCTGAAACAGTGCCTTATCGCGCATAACGCGGAATGGTGGGAGCGTTCCCCGGAAGAACTGAAGCAGGGGCTGGCATAACGTTGAGCGGACGCGGCGCGCTTCGCCCCGGGAACGGAAATTATGGCGATTATGTGTCATCCGTTGTGCGAACGGGCAATGTCCGCTAAACTATATGAAGTATATTCGCACAATATACTGGGACAGCAAAAAAGCAGACGTCGTGTCTGCTTTTTTGCGTTGCGGAAGGATATGACGGAATGCGCCCCTATTGCGGCGGCGTCAGAAGGCTCATTCCGTTCATATATTTGCGCAGCGCCTCTGGAATGCGGATCGAGCCGTCCTCCTGCTGGTGGATTTCTAGCAGCGGGATGAGAATTCGCGGCGTCGCCACCGCCGTGCAGTTCAATGTATGGCAGTACTGCAGGCGGCCGCCTTCGTCCCGGTAGCGCAAATTCGAGCGGCGCGCCTGGAATTCGTGAAGGTTGGAAGCGGAATGTGTCTCCCCATAGTTTTCGCGGCTCGGCATCCATGCCTCGATATCGTACTGTTTGTAATTTTTTTGCCCCATATCTCCGGTGCAGACGGCGACGACCCGGTAAGGCAACTCGAGCAGCTGCATAAGCTGTTCCGCGTTTTCCGTCAATTGCTGCAGCATCTGTTCGGACAGCTCCGGATCGTTTTTGCAGATGACGACCTGCTCCACTTTGGCGAATTGATGCACGCGGTACAATCCGCGCACGTCTCTCCCTGCCGATCCGGCTTCGCGGCGGAAGCAGTTCGACACGGCGGCCAGACGGATCGGCTCGCTCGCGTCGACGACTTCGCCGGCGTAATACGAAACGAGCGGAGCTTCGGAGGTGCCGGCAAGGAATTTACGGTCTTTGGCCAATTCGTACGTCTGCTCGCGGCCGGACGGGAAAAAGCCGGTGTTCGCCAGCGCTTCCTCGTTGATGATGAGCGGCACGTCCATGATCGTGAACCCGCGTTCCGCGAGCAGATCGAGGGCCAGCTGCTGAACGGCCCGGTGCAGAAAGAAGCCGGCGCCTTTCAGGAAATAGCTCCGCGAACCGGCCACTTTGACGCCGCGCGGTATATCGAACAAATCGTGCAATTCTCCCAGTTCGACGTGATCTTTGGGAGGAAACGCGAAGACGGGCGGCGATCCGACCCTTCTCAGTTCCACGTTGTCTTCATCCGAACGCCCGATAGGGGTGTCGGGCGAGATCCAGTTCGGCGCCTGCAGCATCAATGCCGTAAATTGGCGTTCCGCCTGGTCGAGACGTTCCTCGATGTGGGCCAACTGCCTGTTGATTGTACGCGTCTCTTCTTTCATTCGCTCGACTTCCGCGGTGTCCCCGGTTTTCGCCATCCTGGCGATCCGTTCGGCCAGCGCGTTGCGCTCCCGGCGCAGTTTCTCGGCCTCAAGCAGAAGTTCTCGCCGCTCCGCGTCTCGGGCAAGCAGCTCTGCGACGGAAAAATCGAGCCCTTTCCGTTCGGCGGTTTGTTGGAGCAGCTCCGGGTTTTCGCGGATACGTTTGATGTCCAGCATGTTCATCGTCCCCTTTCGAAAAATGCAAAAAGCGCCCTCGTCTGTTTGGGACGAGGAGCGCTTGA
>JAWLCZ010000118.1:7118-13507 GCA_041686835.1 Paenibacillaceae bacterium
CCACCCAACTTGATCGGGCGCAAACAATACGGCCCGATCCGCTTGGTTCCGCGATAACGGAGCGGTTGCCGGTTAACTTAACGCGCCCCCCCTGCCGTTCGTGGGCAAGCGGGAGATGCTTTTCGCCAACGCCTCCGAGTCGGATTCTCTTCATCGGCATGATTCGGATGTGCAATTGTTGAACCCCATTATATCACAGAACGGGATGCATGCAAAGCGGCCTGTCCGGCTACTCCCAGCGCGCGGCTCGCCACATGGTGGTGATCAACCCCATGTCGGCGCAATCTTTGCGGACGTCTCTTCCTGCCGCTCCGGCTTCGCGGCGGAAACTGTTCGTCACTCGTTCCACCACCGTTTCAAATCCTGCCACCACGAACGGTTCTGCACCTGTTCCGTCCGATCTTTTTGTGCTTTCAAAGGCTTCGCTCCGTGTTCGGAGCAGTATTCGGCAGGCTCCGTTCCCTGGACGAACGTTTCCAGCCGGGAATTCGGGCATTGCTCGGTCGCCAGCTTGCCGGTGGCCGTATCGATATAGACGCTTACCACATCGTCCGGAATCGGAAAGATTTTCGGTGGAACCGGCTCCAGCGTCTTTTCCGTGAATTCGGCGAAGATGGGGGCGGAGAGCCGCTGCTCCACACTGCTGATCGTCCTGTCGCGGTCGTATCCGACCCATACGGCCGTAGACAATTCCGGCGTGAAGCCGACCATCCAGGCGTCCGAATTCGTCGTGCCCGTTTTGGCGGCGACCGGTCTTTTCAGCATATCCGCCACCCGGCTGGCCGTGCCCCCGGGATCGAACACGCTCTCCATTAAACTCGTCAATACGTAAGTGTAGCCGGGATCGATGACCCGCTGCTGCTGCGGTTTTGCTTCATATAAAACGTTGCCGGCCGCATCCTCGATGCGGACAATCGCCGTCGGTTCCACACGAACCCCCCCGTTGGCAATGACGCCGAAGGCGGACGCCATTTCGAACGGGCTGACCGGAGACGTTCCCAGAGCGAGCGACGGCACCGCTTGGAGCGGGCTACCGATTCCCAATCGGCGGGCTAACGAAACCACTTTTTCGGCTCCGACTTTCATAATCGAATGAACGGCGTATATGTTGTCCGATTGCGATATCGCCTGGCGCATGTCGATGTAATCGTGCGGGTAATGGTTGCCATAGTTGCTCGGTGTGTATGTTTTCTTGCCGTTATCGTAGGTAAACACGGTCGGTTCGCTCTTAAACCGGGTAACCGCCGTCATCCCGTTCGTTTCAAGAGCGGCCAAATAAACGAACGGCTTGAATGCGGATCCGGGCTGCCGGCTGTTCGACAGCGCGCGGTTGAATTGATTTTGTTCGTAATCTCTTCCGCCGACCATCGCTTTGATATAACCGGTGCGCGGATCGATGGCGACAAGGGCGGCCTGCATCTCTTTATAATCTTTCAAATATTTTTGAATGACTTCTTCGGCGATCTTTTGCGCGCGCATATCAAGCGTCGTGTATATTTTCAGTCCTCCGTCCTTGTACATTTTTTCGTCAAGGCCGAGTTTCTCCAGCGCCAGATAGCGGATATAATCGCGAAAATAAGGGGCTTCCGATTTTTGCTTGCCGACAAGCGGCATGAACGTGAGCGGCTGTTTGTACGCTTCATCCGCCTGCTCCCGGGTAATAAAACCGTTGTCCGCCATCGCCTGCAGCACTGCTTTTTGCCGTGATTTCGCATTTTGCTTGTCCATATACGGCGAATAATATTTCGGCCCTTTCGGGACGCCCGCCAACAGGGAACTTTCCGCAAGCGTCAAATCTTTGGCGTCTTTGTTGAAGTACAGCTTCGCCGCGGTTTGAATGCCGTATGTCGCATGTCCGTAGTAGATTTGATTCAAATATTTTTCCAGGATTTCTTCTTTGCTGTAGCGCATTTCCAGCTGAATCGTATAATAAGCTTCTTTCAATTTGCGCGTCCATGTCTTCTCGTGGGACAAGTACAAATTGCGCGCCAGCTGCTGGGTCAACGTGCTCGCTCCCTGCACTTTGGACATATGCAAAAGATTGACGCCGCTCGCCCGGATCATTCCTTTCCAGTCGAATCCGTGGTGCTCGAAAAAACGGTGATCTTCGATCGCGAGCGTCGCTTTGATCACCCAGGGAGAAATCTCGCTTAACGGGACAAACTGCCGGTTTTCGCCGGTATGGTATGAATCGATAAGATTGCCGTTCAAATCGACGATTTGCGACGTCAGCGATACGGATGCGGCAGGCAGCGCTTGCGAACGCAGGTAAAGGAAAAGCACGAACAAAACGGCGGCGCAAACGGCGAACGATGAAAAAAGCAAAGAAACCGCCCTTTTGAATCGCTTCATCCAATGCGGCACCGGCAAATGCTCTCCGCCTTCGCGGCGGGGCTGCACGTCCAGCTTATCTTTTTCCATCGGCCTGTCCCCCTATCGCACAAGATCTCTATTAACAGTATGGAAAACGATGGGAACTGCTATTCAACGCCGCAAGTAAAAATTTGTGTTTTTCCCCGGACGAGACCTGATGCCGCGCAAGACAAAGCACTTCACATTCGGGGACAGGTTCTTTATAATACTTTTGTCGGGCTCCGTGGCGGAAAACGGATGTTTCCCGGCGGATGTGGTAAAATTAAGGTGGAAACCGATCGTGTTTGCGGAATGATACATAAGGAAAGAAGGAATGAGCATGGAATTGTGGTATACGGAAAAGCAGACGGAGCATTTCGGCATAACGGCTAAAATTCGCGAAACGCTCGTTACGGAAAAAACCGAATTTCAGCATTTGGCGATGATCGATACGGTGGAATTCGGACGAATGCTCGTTCTCGACGGTATGGTCATGACCACGGTGAAAGACGAATTCGTTTATCACGAGATGGTAGCCCATCCGGCGCTGGTTACGCATCCGAATCCGAAACATGTGCTGGTCGTCGGCGGCGGCGACGGGGGCGTCATCCGCGAAGTATTGAAGCACAAAGCGGTGGAGAAGGCGGTGCTCGTCGAAATTGACGGCAAAGTCATCGAATATTCGAAAAAATATTTGCCGGAAATTGCCGGAGAACTGGACAATCCGAGAGTGGAAGTCATCGTCAACGACGGTTATATGCATATCCACGAAAACAAAAACAAATATGACGTCATTATGGTCGACTCGACGGAGCCGGTCGGACCGGCGGTGCAGCTGTTCGAGCGCGGTTTTTATCAAGGCATTTACGAAGCGTTGAAAGAAGACGGCATTTTCGTGGCGCAGACCGACAATCCGTGGTTCAAAGCCGATCTGATAAAAAAAGTGAACAAGGACGTCAAAGAAATTTTTCCGATCGTCCGGGTTTACTGCGCGAACATTCCGACGTACCCAAGCGGCTTGTGGACGTTCACCATGGGCAGCAAAAAAGCGGACCCGCTTGAAGTCGACGAAGCGGGCATTCCCGAGCTCGATACGAAGTACTACTCCTCGCGAATTCATAAGGCGGCGTTCGCGCTGCCCAAATTCGTCGAAGATCTCTGCAAATAATCACAAGAGCTTGTCCGATTCAATTGAAACCCGGGCCCCACAAAGTATTTGGTGCTGGCTTCGAAGAATTTAACATCACTTTGTGGGGATGGAGCAGCGACCGGAAGGATATACGCTCCCCTCATTTTAATGCATACGGGTTTCCCAGTGTGTTGAAAGCCCGGACAAGCTCCACACAACGAAAGGACGTGTCGCTTTTGCGGTTGGATCAAGCCTATTCCGGCAATGTGTTCATTGCCAGCTCCGACGATTATGCGGGTTCCCGCGCCGTAATTTACGGCATGCCGATGGATTTTACGGTAAGCTTCCGCCCCGGGTCGCGGTTCGGCCCGGCCCGAATCCGCGAAGTTTCCATCGGACTCGAGGAATACAGCCCGTATTTGGATAAAAGTTTGGCGGACATCGCCTACTTCGACGCCGGCGATTTGCTGCTGCCTTTCGGCAATGCGGCGAGAAGCCTGGACATGATCGGCGATTTTGTGCGGCGATTGCTGGACGACGGCAAATTTCCGCTCGGGCTCGGCGGCGAGCATCTCGTATCCTGGCCGATTATCCGGGAAATGTATAGGAAATATCCCGACCTCGCGCTCATTCATATCGATGCCCACGCCGATTTGCGGGAACAGTACGAGGGGGAACCGCTGTCCCATTCCACGCCGATCCGCAAAGCCGCGGAACTGATCGGGGGCGGCAACGTATACCAATTCGGCATCCGCTCCGGAACGCGGGAAGAGTTTGAATACGCGCGGCACAATCTTCACTTTTATCCGTTCGACGTGCTTGAGCCGCTGCAGAAAGTGCTGCCCGAACTGGCCGGACGGCCCGTATACGTGACGATTGACATCGATGTGCTCGACCCGTCGGCGGCTCCGGGAACGGGAACCGCGGAAGCGGGAGGCATTACGTCGAAGGAACTGCTGGCGGCGGTGCACGCCATTGCGAATTCCGGCGCGAACGTCGTCGGAGCGGACCTCGTGGAGGTCGCTCCCGTGTACGACCCGTCGGAGCAGACGCAGATTGTGGCATCGAAGCTTGTCCGGGAAATGCTGCTCGGTTTTGTAAAATAAATGCAAACCAGGCTGGTTCGCAGATGTGGCATTATCGTTAAAAAGTTGAGGCGTCGGCCTCGCTTTTTTGTTAATCGCTCTGTTATCGTTTGTTGTCGATTTTCGACAAAAAGAAAAACCAACTTACAGGTGGTGGTTTTTGGTTGTTCTATATTCAACTGGCGTTTCCGATAGCGCAGTATCTATCATGCTGGGGGAACGCCTTCATCGTCTGCACATTTTCTTAAACACAGTAAAAATAGACAAACAACGGAGTCTTTTCTTGTACGTTCAACAAAACGCGTGGATTTATTGGAAGTTGTTAAACATATTTCTCGAGCCAATGAAATACTCGTCGATAATAATCTTCCAAATTGTCCCGCTGCCACGTGCCCTGAAAATGATCTTCATCATAGAGGACCAACTCTGCTGCTTTCTTCAAACGTCTTAGAGACGAAAAGATTGGCCCAGCTTCCTCACGACATAAATGATCGCGCGTTCCCTGTATAATCAGAACAGGGGTTTCAATGCGATCGAAATTATACAGAGGAGAATTCCGGATGTACCGTTCCCTTTCTTCCCACAATGTGGCTCCCATCCGTACCTGCCCGCCTTCTGCCCAACCGAAATGGAAATCCGGAGCAAATGGATCGAATTTGGTTGCAAAGCTAATCAAATTCCCGATTCCGGCAGATACAACGGCAGCACGGAATCGTTGAGATCGGGTAATGGCAACCAGGGTGGTGTAACCTCCGAACGAATGTCCTATAATCCCCATTCGTGCTGGGTCGATTTCCGGCCTTTTACAAAGCGCTTCTAATGCAGCCTCAAGTCCGTTGGCAATTTCATCAGCGGGTTCATTGCCTTTGATGGGCAGGTCAGGCAGGAACACGGCATAACCGCGTGAGGCAAACAAGTGATGATTATCGACAGCCCACGGACTCAACCCAAATGTGCGAATGGATTTGGACAACATGGAACCGCCATATACGCGAACGATGACCGGAACCCTTTTGTCTACCACAGGCGGTAGAAGAAGCGCCCCTCTAAGTTGATTCTGCTCTTTTTGCCAATAAACCAGCTCCGCCTTACCTAGGAATTCCGTTCTGATATTTGATAATTGTGCAATGCGTTCCCTTTTCTTCGTTAGGAGATGAAAACTCCAAATGGAAGGAGGATCGTCGGCGGATTGGGCCAAATAAACGATCGTTCCAATTTGCTCCCAAGCGACCCCACCCTCGAACCAGGGAAGATGTCCCCGTGGTTCTTCAAACAAGATTTCACACATACCGTTGGTGAGATTCACTTTCCAAAATCCGTGAAGATACTCATTTGGCTCCAGCGTCTGTACAATGACATGGGATGGTCCAAGCCCTCCAGCATCTGTAATACCTGCTGGAAGAACAGAAATAATCCTTCGATTCAAATCAAGGGCAGTCTCAACGATATCATTAGAATGTACACGGTAACGCCATAATCTTCCCTTTGCCACTAAGAGAGCATCACCGTTCTCCAACGGCAATGGACCATCATAATCCCGATCAAGCCTCAGATCTTCACGTGCAGCTAATTGACAGGGAACCGAACCGCTTTCTATTCCTACCGACCATAAGACTCCATCCGCTAACTGGCCAGCAGTTGTATAGAGAATCGAACGGTTATCTCGTGCCCAGGCAAAAGTGAGTCCGTATTCCATACGGACTTTCTTGGTTAAGCAACGTGCGCTTTCGCCTGCTTCGGGGAATACGGGCGCAACCCATAGGTCATAGGCAACTTGTTGACTGTTGATCGTCTCTTGACCGAGTGCATGCGTAAAGGCAAGC
>JAWLCZ010000119.1:0-13456 GCA_041686835.1 Paenibacillaceae bacterium
CACCGCTTCGTCTTTCGTGCGGCTGATGGAATCCACAGTGAAAAAAACGACGGCGATGCTGAGAATCCAGCAGATCATCATAATGAAATCGTGTAGCGAATTGCTTTGCCCGGAGGTCGATTCCCAGCGCAGGGCAAGGAATAAGGACAGAAACAGCAGCTGGAGGAACAGAAAGACAAATAAATAGACATAGCTTTTTGAGCGTTCGTTTGACAAATATTGATATATGGTTTTCCCCGGCGATACTTTTCCGCGGTACATCATAAACGTGACGACGGCGGCAACGAAGGCAGGCGGCCACATGGCGAGCATAAGCAAAAGCGGATCGCCGTACAGCGTTTCCTTGGGAACGTATCGGTTCATAACGACGGTGCAAACGCTTTCAGATACGATAAACAGAGTGTAACTGAAAGCCGAAATCGTCCCCTTGTCCCCCCAACGGAGCGAACGGAAAATAACGGAAAAGAATAGCAGGTAAGAAACGGTGGAATTGGCAAGAGCCAGACCCATCGGGATTTGCAGAAAAAAGAGGCTGTTGTAAACAGAATAAACGAAGGAAAAGAGCAATATTTTATTTCTGTATTTCGGCAGCGGGTGCCCCCAGAATACGAAACTCAGGCAAACATAAGCCATACATGGCGGTAGGGAGATAATGGACAGATTGATGAAAAACTGTGTCAAATAGTCAGCCACATGTTGCCCTGCCTTTCAACGAGGGGTTTGAAAAAACATGTCGGTTATTGTCGTCGAATTCTATTTTAATGTATCTCTTTTTCCCGGGATAGAAAAGATGGTTTTTTGTTGGAAAACGTGTCGATTTGTTATGTGGGAACGGACTTCGGCGGAATCGTCTTCGAAAAAACGGTGAAGGTGTGATATACTTAATCATTAAGGTTGTTCAACACTCATAACGACATACTGGAAAGGATTAAGCTCAAGATGTGTGGAATTTCGGGAATCATGTATTTTCAGGATAGACAGCCTTCCCGCGAAACGCTGGAGGCGATGACGAATATTATTTATCATCGTGGGCCTGATGACAGCGGCTTTTGGTGCGACAACCGCATCGGGCTCGGGTTCCGCAGACTGTCGATCATCGATTTGGCGGAAGGGCATCAGCCGCTGAGCAACGAAGACGACACCGTCTGGATCGTTTTCAACGGCGAAATATATAACTACAAGCCGCTGCGGCGGCAGCTTGAGGAGCGCGGGCACCGGTTCAAAACGCATACCGATACCGAGGTCATCGTTCATCTCTATGAAGAGTACGGGGAACAGTGCGTTAAGCATCTCAGGGGCATGTTCGGCTTCGTCATCTGGGATCGAAGGAAACAGCAGCTGTTCGGCGCCCGCGATCATTTCGGCATCAAGCCTTTTTATTATTACTCGGATGGGGAACAGTTTGTTTTCGCTTCGGAAATCAAGAGTATACTGGCCGTGGACGGGATGCGGAGAGCGGTCCGGACGGAGAGCTTGTTGAATTATTTGACGTTTCAATACGTACCCGAGCCGATGACGATGTTCCAGGGGATACATAAGCTTCCTCCTGCCCACACCGTCAAAGTGACCCGTTCCGGCGAAGTGACATTGGAGAAATATTGGGACGCTTCGTTTGAACCCGTGCAGCGCCCGATCGGCGATTACATCGAGGAAATCCGTGAGAAGCTGAAAGATTCCGTCATACATCATATGCAGAGCGATGTGAAACGGGGCTGCTTTTTGTCGAGCGGCATCGATTCGACGGCCATTGCCGCGCATATGCGGGCGATTGAACCGATTCAGACGTTTTCCGTCGGATTCGAAGGGCCGAACAATGAGACGGTGATCGCCAAAGAAACGGCACGGGCGCTCGGCACGGAGCATTACGCCAAGATGATTGGCCGTGACGAATATTTCGCTTCCGTGCCGAAGGCGGTATGGTATCAGGACGAGCCGGTCGCGGACCCGTCGGCGATCGCGCTGTATCATGTGGCCGGTTTGGCAAGGGAACACGTGACGGTCGTTCTGTCCGGGGAAGGGGCGGACGAACTGTTCGGCGGATACCGCATTTACCGCGAACCGCTTTCCCTCCGGCCGCTGGAGTGGCTGCCTTTGCCGCTCAAACGATTGCTGCGCCGGATGGCGGAGAGGCTTCCGGAAAGCTTGACCGGCCGCAATTACATTGTGCGGGGGACGACGCCGCTCGAAGAACGGTTTTTGGGCAATGCGAAAATTTTCAGTGAAGACATGAAAGCGCAAATTGTCGATATCGACGCCGCGACGCTGAATCATTACGACAATCCCCTGGCCATTGCCGCGCCGTTCTACCGGCGGACGGCGCATCTCGATCCGGTGTCGAGAATGCAGTATATCGACCTGAATTTGTGGCTGCCGGGGGACATATTGGCCAAGGCGGACAAAATGACGATGGCCCACTCGCTGGAGCTGCGCGTCCCTTTTCTCGACAAAGAGCTGTTCGAAACCGCACGGAAAATTCCGGCTTCTTACCGCATCTCCGGAGGAACGACAAAGTACGTTTTCCGCAAGGCGATGGAAGGCATCATTCCCGGATTTATTCTGGATCGGCCGAAGCTCGGTTTTCCGGTCCCGCTCCGGGACTGGATGAAGCAGGAGCCGGGAAAAGCGGTGTTCGAACAGATCGAGGCGAGCGGCATCAGCCCGTTCGTGAAAATGAACGCAGTCGAGCAGATGCTGGCCAAACATCGAAACGGACAAGGCGACTATTCGAGAAAGCTGTGGGTCTTGTATGTATTTGCCCTCTGGCATGCGGCTTATGTCGAAACGTCGCCGAAAAAGGCGGCATCGGCGGCAATTTGAACGAAACGGGAGGAAACGATGGGAGCATACAAGCTGATTGCGCTCGATATGGACGGGACGCTGCTGAATGAGAATCAACACATATCCGCGGCGAACCGCGAAGCGATTTATGCCGCGTTGGAGGCGGGAATTACGGTCATGATTTCCTCGGGAAGAGGAGTGCAGAACATTCTGCCCTATGTCGAGGAACTACAACTGCGCACCCCTATCGTATCCGTCAACGGCAGTGAAGTGTGGAAGGAACCGTACGTGCTGCAAAGGCGGACGTTGATGGACACCGAGCTGATACGCGGGATGCACCGGCTCGCTTCGCGTTACGATGCGTGGTACTGGGCTTACGCGGTGGAGGGCATCTTCAACAAGGAACAATGGCCGGACGACATTTCTTCATTGCAATGGCTGAAGTTCGGTTTTCATATCGAAGATGAGCAGTCGCTTGCCGTGATTCGGGATACACTCGTTGCGTGGGACACGCTGGAAGTGACAAATTCCCATCCGTTCAATCTGGAATTGAATCCGAAAGGCATAAGCAAGGCCAGCGGACTTCGCGAAGTATGCGGCATGCTCGGAATCGACATGTCGCAGGTGGTGGCGATGGGGGACAGCCTGAACGACATCGCCATGATTCGCGCTGCCGGTCTCGGAGTGGCGATGGGAAACGCCCAGGACGCGGTTAAACGGGAAGCGGATCTGGTCACTGCGGCGAACGATGAGGACGGCGTTGCCAAAGTGATTCGCGAGGTCGTGTTGAAGGAGGTATAAAAGATGGCGATTCTCGGGTGGACGCTCGTGATCGCCTTGTTTGCCGTCGGCATGGCGGGGGCGGTTTACCCGGTGCTGCCGGGGGCTCTGGCGATTTACGGCGCGTTCTTCGTATACGGACTGTTCTTCGGCTTCGATGCGTTCGGGTTCTGGTTCTGGCTGCTGCAGACGATGATTGTCGTCGTCATTTTCGTTGCGGACTACGCCGTCAGTGCGCTGGGAGTCAAAACATTCGGCGGTACGCGCGCCTCCGTAATCGGCAGCACCATCGGGCTTATTATCGGACCTTTCGTCATTCCCGTTGCCGGACTGATCATAGGCCCGTTCCTTGGCGCGGTCATCGGCGAGATGACGCAAGGTACGGCGGTAAAACAAGCCGTGAAAGCCGGTGCCGGTTCCGTCGTCGGCTTGTTTTCCAGCATCGTTGTGAAGGTGTTGCTGCAGCTGGCGATGATCGTGATCTTCATCATTTTCATTTCCGCCGGAACGTCGTGATGCTATGTTAGAATGACTCCAAGCGTACAGAAACGGGATGGACACCGGAGCTTCGCAAAAAAGTTTATTTGTATTATGCGGATGACGAGAGTTATAATGGGACTGGATGCGGTTACAATCCATTCTAAACAGTACATTATTCAAGGAGTGTGAAGGAATGATTCGCGTAACGGTTTGGAACGAAAACGTACACGAGAGAACGCATGCGGAAGTGGCCAAAGTCTACCCTAACGGTATTCATGGCGCAATCGCCGAAGGCATACAGGAAGAAGGGGTGCAGGTGCGCACGGCGACGCTGGAGCAGCCGGAGCACGGGCTTACGGAAGAAGTGCTGAACAGTACCGATGTGCTTATCTGGTGGGGACATATGGCACACCATCAAGTGGACGATGCGATCGTAAACAGAGTACATCAGCGGGTGCTTCAAGGAATGGGGCTAATCGTGCTGCATTCCGGGCACTACTCGAAAATTTTCCAAAAGCTGATGGGAACGACGTGCAGCCTGAAATGGAGAGAAGCGGACGAGAAAGAAAGGCTGTGGGTCGTCGATCCGGCCCATCCGATCGCCCAAGGTCTCGGGGAATATATCGAACTGGAACGCGAGGAGATGTACGGGGAACACTTCGACATTCCGGCGCCGGACGAATTGGTGTTCGTCAGCTGGTTTGAAGGCGGCGAAGTGTTCCGCAGCGGCTGCACTTACCACCGGGGCCAAGGAAAAGTGTTCTATTTCCGTCCGGGGCACGAAACGTACCCTACATATTACAACAAGGAAGTGCGCAAAGTCATATCCAACGCGGTAAAATGGGCGGCGCCCGTGCACGGCGCAGCGCCGTATTACGGCAATGCGAAACCGTTGGAGGAAATCAAGAAGAAGTAACCGGATTTACGGTAAGATAAACGTACCGAATCCGACCGCGCGGCGTGGCCGTGCGGTCTTTCTTTTATGGATCGCTTCTGTCCGGTGGACGCGCTTCCGCATAATGGTGTACGATAGATTCGCGGCGTTATGCAGGCTTTCGCCGTTTCAGCTTACAGGAAAGAAGAGAGGTTGCAGCTTTGTCGAAAGATTCATTGATTAAAGGGACGTTAATTCTGGCGCTCGCCGCATTTACCGCACGGTTTCTCGGCGTGATTCAACGCATTCCGCTCATCCATCTGCTGGAGGATGCCGGCATGGCGACATACGGGATCGCCTACAATATTTATTTTGCGCTGCTCATCGTCGCGACGGCCGGCATTCCGAGCGCGCTCAGCAAGCTGATATCGGAACGGATTGCGCTCGGGAGGTACGGGGAAGCGCAGCGGATATATCGAGCCGCGGTATGGTTCGCGGCGGCCGCGGGTATCGTCATCACCGCATTGCTGTATGCCGTCACCCCGTATTACGCGGTGCACATCGCCAAAGACCCCGATGCGGAGCTGGCGATTCAGGCGTTGGCCCCGGCGCTGCTCTTGTTTCCGCTTATCGCGATCATGCGCGGTTATTTTCAGGGCAGGCAGATGATGATCGCCGGCGGCCTTTCGCAGATTGTCGAGCAGATTGTGCGGGTCGTTACCGCGATCGGATTGGCGTATGTGCTGCTGCTGTACGGAGGGCACGTATGGGCGGTAGCGGGAGCGTCGTTCGGCGGCGTCATGGGCGGCGTCGGCGCATTGGCCGTCATGATTTATTTTTGGCGCAGGCTGAATAAGGAAGACGAGCGGGAGCGTTCCGCGCGATCGTATGCCGGACGCGTGCCATCCGCTCCGGATGCGGCGGCGGACGAAGCGGGGCCGCCCATGACGTTGAAACGGATCTATACGATGATATTCAAGCTGTCCGTTCCGATCAGTCTCATTTCTTTGGCCGTGCCGATCATTTATTTGATTGATTCTTCGACGGTCATCGCCCTGCTTCAGGATCAGGAAGGCTACGCCCGGGCGAAAGATACTTTGGGCTATTTAACGGGAAGGGCGCAGTCGCTCGCCGGCATCCCGCCGATATTGGCCATAGCCCTCAGCCAATCGATCGTCCCAATCATTTCATCCGCATACGCCCGGCGGGATATGGCGGAAGTGAACAAGCAGGCTTCGCTCGCGCTGCGGATTTCCGTCTTGTCCGGCCTGCCCGTCGTCATCGCCCTGGCCGCCGCCGCAAGACCGATTAACGGTTTATTGTTTGCGGATACGGAAGGCACCTGGATCATTGCCGCGCTGACGATCGGATCGATTTTTCAAATTACGATGATGACGTCCGGCGCGATTTTAATGGGGCTCGGACAAACCAAAGCGCCGATGGTTCACGTCTTCGTCGGGGTCATCCTGAAGCTCGCGGGGACTTATGCGCTCGCCCCGTGGTTCGGCATATACGGAATTATCGCGGCGACCGGCTTATGCTTTATCGTCGTCACGCAGTTAAACTTGCGCGCTTTGCGCAAAACGGTCGACTTCCGCATACTGGGCTGCCGCTGGCCCGGCTTCGCAGCGGCGACGATCGCCGCATCGTCAGCCGGCGTCGGGCTCGAGCTGTGGGGGTATGCGCAATTTTGGCGGTTCGGCGGTTTGTTCCGCTATGCCGCCGGATCGCTGCTCGTCTGTTCGGCCGTGCTGGCGGTGTATGCGCTGCTGCTTGTGGCGACGAGAGTCGTCACCGCGGAAGATATCCGCGGTTTACCGGCTCCGCTGCAAAGGCGGCTCGGGCGCGTGCTCAAACCGGCGAAAGCGGAGCAAAAAGACGGGCGTTCATAACGCTCCGTCTTTTTGTCATATTTAAGTGGAAGTGCGCGGCTGCGAAAGCTGCGCATTTAATTTGCGGTAAGCAGTCGGAGAAACATTTTTGATTCCGCGAAAGACTCTGCGCAGCGTTATTTTATCGAAGGTATCACGATGTCCGGGTTGAAAGGCTGATGAGTCCGGCATGGCATCCGGGACGGCTGCGATCTTCTTATTGCTTTAGGGAGGAGATAAAGGTACGATGATATCGAGGGATTGCATGATCCGGCACAAGGATACATACTTCAAGGCGCAGGAGAGGAGAGGAAAACGAGCTTAAAATGAAACCGTTTAAAATTGTCGTAGCAGGCTGCGGAGGAATGGCCAACACCTGGGTGGAATATGCGCTGTCGCGCGAAGACGCGGAAATCGTCGCGCTGGTGGACATTAAAGAAGAAAATGCCCGCATCATGATGCAGAAACACGGGTTTGCGGCCCCCGTATTCACCGATATAAAAGAAGCGATCACAGCGACCGGGGCGAACCTGGTATTTGATGTGACCATTCCGGAAGCGCACAGCGCCATCACTTCCGCAGCTTTGCGATTGGGCTGCAACGTGTTGGGGGAAAAACCAATGGCCGCTTCGATGGAACAGGCCAGAGAGCTGGTCGATGTCGCCCGGGAATCGGGGAAAATGTATGCGGTCATGCAGAACCGCAGGTATTTAAAGCAGATCCGCGCCTTCAAAGACATGGTGTCCGGAGGAACGATCGGCGAGGTCGGATTTATCACAGCCGATTTCTTCCTCGGACCGCATTTCGGCGGATTTCGGGATTTGATGGAAAGCCCGCTCATTTTGGACATGGCCATCCACACCTTTGATCAAGCGCGGTTCATTACCGGCGCGGATCCGGTATCCGTTTACTGCCATGAGTTCAATCCTCCCGGCTCGTGGTACAAGGGGAATGCCGCGGCGGTCTGCATCTTTGAATTTTCCAACGGCGCCGTATTCTCCTATAACGGTTCGTGGTGTGCCGAAGGTGCCCCGACTTCGTGGGAAGCGTCATGGAGAATCACCGGAAGCCTTGGCACCGCCGTATGGGACGGCCATCATGCCCCATATTGCGAAGTGGTTGCCGATCCTAACCAGCAGGGGGCATTTTTCCGGGACTATAAGAAGATTGAAGCGGAGCTCACCTGGGAAGGCAGAGAGGGGCATAAGGGCTGCCTCGATGAAATGTTCAACGCGCTGATTGAAGGAAGAGACGCGGAGACCGTATGCACGGACAACATCAAAAGCATGGCAATGGTATTCGGCGCGCTGGAAAGCGCCAAATCGGGCACGAAAATTAAACTCAGTTATTAACACCTTAATTATAAATGGATTGGAGGATCCGGCATGAGTTACTTCCCGACCGTGGAAAAAATCAAGTATGAAGGAAAACAGTCCGAAAACCCTCTCGCCTTCAAGCATTACAATCCGCAGGAAGTCGTGGCGGGCAAAACGATGGAGGAGCATCTGAGGTTTGCGACCGCGTATTGGCATACGATGACGGGGGGCGGTTCCGACCCGTTCGGCGCGGAAACGATGGTCCGGGATTGGAACCGGTTCAAGGGCATGGATCTGGCCAAGGCGCGTGTCGAAGCGGCTTTTGAATTTATGGAAAAAATCGGCGTCAAGTATTTTTGCTTCCATGACCGCGACATTGCTCCGGAAGGCGATACGCTGCAGGAAACCAACAAAAACCTGGATACCATTGTGGCGATGATAAAGGATTATATGAAAACGAGCGGGGTGAAGCTGCTTTGGAATACGGCCAATATGTTCACCCACCCGAGGTTTGTTCACGGGGCGGCCACGACCTGCAATGCGGACGTATATGCGTATGCGGCGGCGCAGGTTAAGAAAGCGCTCGAAACGGCCAAAGAATTGGGCGCGGAAAACTACGTATTCTGGGGCGGGCGCGAAGGGTATGAAACGTTGTTGAATACGGATTTAAAGCTGGAATTGGACAACTTGGCGAGGTTTTACCATATGGCCGTCGACTATGCCAAGGAAATCGGATTCACCGGCCAATTTTTAATCGAACCGAAACCGAAAGAACCCACCAAACATCAGTACGATTTTGACGCGGCCAATACGATTGCGTTTTTGCAAACTTACGGTTTGCAGCCTTATTTCAAGCTGAACCTTGAAGCGAATCACGCGACGCTGGCCGGACATACGTTTGAACACGAACTGAGAGTGGCCCGAATTCACGGCATGCTCGGATCGATCGATGCGAACCAGGGCGATCTGCTGCTGGGATGGGATACGGATGAATTTCCGACGGATCTGTATTCCACTACGCTGGCGATGTATGAAATTTTAAAGAACGGCGGTCTCGGATCCGGAGGGGTCAATTTTGACGCCAAGGTACGTCGGGCTTCTTTTGAACCCATCGATTTGTTCTATGCCCATATCGCCGGAATGGACAGCTTTGCCGTAGGGTTGAAGGTTGCGGCCAAACTGATTGAGGATCGCGTGTTCGAGGACATCCTTGACCGCCGGTACAGCAGTTTTAAGGAAGGCATCGGCCTTGACATCGTTCAAGGAAAAGCGAATTTCCACACGTTGGAGCAATATGCGCTGCAAAACAAACCGATCCGCAATGAATCCGGACGTCAAGAAAGGATAAAAACGATATTAAATCAATACATTCTATCCGTATAATCACTATCACTAAGCCACCGATCGACCCCATGCCGCCTTCGTTTTCCCGCTGGAAAACGGGCGGTTTTTTCCTGCCGGCGGTGTTACCCCGTCCTTAGTGCGGCACCATTTCTTTGGCCAATACGGCAAGTTCGATTGTGTTCAAGCCGGAACAGTATTCGTCCGTCATTCCAAAAGAGAGCGGCGGCCGTACCGTCGCGAAGTGGCGGACGGGCCCGAGATCGCGAAACCAGTCGAAGCGGTCGGGCGGATCCATGGTATGATCCGTCCAGGCATGGGCTAATTCCGGGCTGTACAACGGGGCGGCGCCGGTTTTTAACCGGTTTCCCTGCAATTTTTGCGCATAGCGTATTCCCGCCGGAGTTTTGCCGGTTTTTGCGAACAGATGCGGCCAATAATCGGCTCTCGATGCCGTATGTTTGATTCGGCTCGCGAAGCGGAGCGCTCCCGCATGCACCTCCGGAATCCCGAACAGAATGCCGTACAGCGTTTTGCCGGCGCCGATGCGTTCTTCCAGGTCGGAAAAATCTTTGAGAATGAGGCCGGCCAATTTCGGATGAACGGAGCGGGAGCGGGCGGAACGTTCCGGATGCGGAGCGTAAGGAAGCACGATTTGATTTAGCCGCAGCCACGACTGCGCCCGAAAAAAGATCGTGCCGAGAACGTGATCGTGATACCATTTACTCCGTACGACACGGTGTTCGATATAATGCTGCTCATTTACGATTAGTGCGATGGTTAGCATAACGGAGTCGCGCCTTTGCCAAAAGTGATCCCAAAACGGCTTCATAAAACGGGAAACGTGAAACAACGGCAGCAGATGAAACAAGTTTTTCCGCCGCTTCACACTTTCGCCATAAAGCAAAAGCTGCGGATAAGCGTCTTGAAAAATAAGCGCATTGCACCGCTCCAGAAATAGAAAAACCGACTCGCCTTCGTCCGCGCCGAGCAGCCGGGGAAGAAGCTCCCCTTTCAAGTCGGTCATGTTCCAGCCGCCGTTCCGCGAAACCATATGGGCCAAAAAAGCCCAATGCAGCTCGGGATGCCGTTCGTAAACTTGTCTGTACGCTTCCGTCCGGGTTACATTGTTCCGATTGGCCGCCTTCGTCTGTGCGCGGATGCGTTCCGCCAGTTCCCGCTCGTCGGCGGATGCCGGGGCGAGCTCTGCGCTAAAGTCCTCAAGCAGTGCGGACAGCGTGCTTGCGATATGCCGCACGTCCGTATTCGCGACGCGAAGCGGAGTGCGCCCTCCGGCGGAATAGGCGGCGTCAAGCAGAGCTTCCGCTTTTCCCCGCAAATAATGAAGTGCGTTTTCAGGCCATCGATACACTGTGTCGATTAGGTTTCCAATCCGGCGCCGGTTTTTTGAAAAGGCCACTCGCATCCCTCCATTCCTAGCTTTTCCAGACGAGGGGCGTTTTACTATGATTCACCGGCTTCATTTTCCGAAAGCGCGAATAAACCAAAGCAGGAAAATCTTTGTTGTCATATAGAGTCGTTTCATCTATCATTAAAAATGAATAAGGTCATAGGGAGAGGATACGATTGATAAAACGAAGAACATTTCAAACGATGCTCTGCGCTCTCATCGGGCTGTTCATGATTGTCATGACCGGTTGCCAGGCGGTTGGAGGGCTGGATATCAATAAAGCGCTGGTATCGGGTCTCGATGTGACGTCTTCCGAAGGCAGCATGTCTATTTCCGTACATATGATGACAGACAACTCTTCGATCCGGGATCCGGAAGCGGCGAAGCTGCTGCAATTGTTTAACGGCGCGAAGCTGAAAGTTCATTCGATGAAAATGCAGGATGTACGCACGCTATCGATGAAAGGCGATTTCAGCTTCTCCAAAGGGTCGATTCCGTTTCAACTGTATATGAACAAAGACAAGTATGTAGTCCAACTCGAAGGTGTGAACAAGCCGATCGTTTTTGACGTGGCGGGCGGCGCGAATTTGCCGCCGGAAGCAAAGGCGATTCAGGATAAATTGATAGAAAATAGCCAACCGATTAGCAAAGCGGTTGCTTCGTTCCTCGTTCCGAATTTGCCGAACCCGAAGGTCATTACCGTACAACAGGTGACGGAAAAGGTTCATAATGAAGACGTCAATCTGCGGCAAATTCACGCCGAAATTTACGGCAATGAAGCCGTCGGTCTGGTGAAGCAGCTGCTTGTCAATATGTCCAAAGACGAGAAGGGGATAAAGGAACTGATTTCCCAGCTTTACGACATTCTCGCTCCGATCTTGAAAGAAGTGGCGGCCCAGGCTTCCAAAGATGCGAAAGAAGCGGATGCGACTGTCGCGCTTCTCAACAATTACTTGAATAATAAAGCGTTGGCGGTAGAGTTCCTGTATACGACGATCAAAACGTATCTGGACAAAGCCGTCGCCGGATTCGACGAGTTCGCCGCAGGGGTTCAGCCGGCGGGCGACCATCCGTTTACCGATAAATCGTATGTAAAAGCGGACATTTATGTGGACGATCAAATGCAGCAGCGCAAAACGAACTACGAAATCGCGCTTGCTTTCGGCAGGCCGAGCGACGACGGCGTCCAAGGCGTGAAGATTACGGCCACAAGCGAAGTGTGGAATATGAATGCGCCGGTCACCGCCGATGTCATCGATACGGCGGCGGGTGCGATTGAAGTCGGCCCGGACACGACAGCGAGAAAGTTCCTGAATCAGGTCGACCGCAATTCGCTGCTGTACGATCTGTTGAAAAACGATCTGCATGTCACCCGCAAAAATATCACCATGATGATGGACGACAGCAATGAAGAGGGCTTCAACAAGCCGTATATTAAAAACGATTATACGCTCGTTCCGGTCCGGTTCGTCTCCGAGCAATTGGATGCGGACGTCGAATGGGACAGCCAAAACAAACGGGTAACGATTACCGACGATTTGCTGAACAGAGTCATCGTCCTGACGATCGGCAGCAAAACCGCTTATGTAGACGGCAAGCTGGTGAAGCTGGAGACGGAAGCGGAGTTGAAAGACGGCGCAACCTACGTTCCCGTCCGCTTTATCGCCGAAAATCTCGGAGCCGAAGTCGGTTGGGACAGCACTATCCGAATGATTACCATTACGAGAGATGAATAGAAGAGCGGACTTCTGCAACCGTCCCCGGCTTGAGGGACGGTTGCAAGTTTTCGGGAATAAAAATGAGGCTTGACAATGCCATCAAGTTCGATCATAATAAACTTATTAAATTAAATTTAATTTAATAAGTTGCATTCCAATTCAAAAAAATCTCAATCATGATTGGAAATGGATCGCTATGAAAACGAATGTAAGTCCTGCCAATTCGGACTATATGAAGCAGTTGAATCGTTCTCGCGTTTTGAATTTAATCCGGAATCACGGCCCCATATCTAAAGTGGAAATCTCGGAAATGACGAAGCTCACTTTTGCCGCGAGCGCGAATATTATTTCGGAGCTTTCCGAAAAAAAGCTGATTGCGGAATGCGGTTACGGCAGCTCCAACGGCGGAAGGAAGCCAATTCTGTACAAGTTAAAGCCCGACTTTAAGTATGTGATCGCTTCGGAGGTTGGATTCGCAAAGATCCGTTCGATTGTCGCCAATCTGGAAACGGATATTGTCGCAGAGTATTCGGTTGCCATGGATCCGGCGGGCGGCAGAGAAGCGATTATCGGGAAGTTATTTCATACGATTGATGAAGTCGTCCACGCATCCGGTTTAAGCTGGAGTCAAATCGCCGGGATTGGCTTGAGTTCTCCCGGTCCGGTCGATCACGATCTCGGCATTGTACTGAATGCCCCTCTTATAAAAGAGTGGAAGGATGTGCCCCTCAAAGAATTGGTAAGCAATCGCTACGGGATCTTGACGATGCTGGAAAAGGATGCGAACGCCGCCACCTTGGGGGAACTGTGGTGCGGCGCCGCCAAAGGCAGAGAGAATGTAGTCACGATTCAGGTTAACCATGGCGTGGGGGGCGGCATCATCATCG
>JAWLCZ010000120.1:0-13427 GCA_041686835.1 Paenibacillaceae bacterium
GCGATCTGCAGGCGGCGGGTGGAACATTCACTGGGACGTTATCAGGGGTAGATGGGGATTTCAGCGGAACCATAACGGCCCTAGCAGGGAAAATCGGCGGATGGACGATTCAATTAGACCGACTGTCCGGAAATGGAATAATTGAGGGCGGAACGATCATCGGGGCCATCATAAACGGGGGGATCATCAATGTCGATACAAATTTAACTGTCGGGAATGAGATTAACGTTGGGGATCAGCAGAGCGGGACAACAAAGAAAATTAATTTCTCTAATTCCCCAGGCGTTGCAGCGTTGATCAACTATCTTTCCGGGAACCTCAATATTACAGCTGACGGACATATATCGCTCAATGCTGGAAGCAGTCAGGGAGTCGTAATCAACAAAGCCGTTCTCGGCTCGGGGAGCACCATCGGGGGATATGGCGTGGCCAGTCAGTTGGATCTTGGGGGAAAGGCGAATTATGGAGTGAGCACGTCCCCGGCTGGGCCATTTAATGGGGGTATTCCCATCGGCACGCAGCTGATGACCGCCGATGGAGGAACAGTAACCTGGGTAGGTATTACAGCGCATAGTCACACGCAAAATTAGTGCGACTGCATTTTAGGTGTTAGTCGCGAATTCATTGTTTCGAAAAATGCAGGCACGGCGCGGAAAAATGGAAAAATCGCCTGGCTGAGGCGACGGTCAAATAACGCTATAAATAACGTAATAAATGACGGTCAAAAATCAAAGCGCCGGCGCTATAAATACCGCTGTAAATAGCAGCAAAAATGTGTGCGCATGGGGTAAACAAAATCAAGATTATGTTTACCCCATCTTACCTCACGATTTACCTCAAAAATTGAGGTATGCGATTAATACGCTTTTCCTGCTTTAGAAAAGATTATTACCTTCAAAGCTCAGTCCACTACCATATTCCACGCGAATTGCACGATCATCAAATTCGAGTTCTTCCCGCAGCTGAGAGTATTCCGGATTCGTAGTTTTGATTACGCGAGCCGATATGATGAAATCGTCGGGGTAATCGCCTAGATCCCGGGGAGCTCGCGAAATGAACAGAGGGAGGCCGAGGGCAAACTGCATAAATTCCCCACTGTTCGCCCCCGGCATCGGTTCCATCCAGTATCGGTATTGGTGGATTTGTATTACCACCATCCACTCACCATCTTGTTTCTTGATTTTGGGCATGCTGCGGCTCCTTAATACGGCGAATCGTTGTAGATGCTTTTCGCCTCTTCGACGCTCTTCCAGTCAAATTCGGAGTAGATTGCGCGCACGAGCTTCTTCGTCTGTTCCTCCGTGTACCCGAGTTTCTTTGCGCCCAGGATCACGTAGCCGAGAGCCGCATTGTTGCTCCACCGGCTCTCCGGACTTTGTTCGCGGCTGATCAAGTACCTCAGCAGCGCCGAGCGGGAGCCGACCAGCTTTTCAGCCTCCGCGTCGAACCATTCCCACGTTTCTTCCGGAAGCGTTAGGGAAACCTTCTTCGTTACACCGAGCGACGGGCGGCCTGGCTGACGAGCGCCCTGGTTGCGTGGTGCACCCTCGAAAGTTGGGGAGCTGAGGGCAAAGCGAATGAGCGGATTCTGACGGTCCGGGTATTCATCATTGCTGCTGATCACGTCCTCAATTTCAGTAAAGGCGAAAAACTCTTCCCGATCTTCTTCAACTTGCTCGGTAACTCCCTCCTCACGTTTCGATAAGGAGTAAGGATGGACCGTCACCGAATCGATAGACACCCAAATACCGCCTTCCTCGATTTCCGCCAATTGGCCTTCGAGTATCCGTTCAGGGTGTTTTTCCGACGCGTACAAAAAGCTGGTTTCAATAATCTTGATTTGGTCCCCAACTTGAAAATCAAAATCCTTTTCTCGAACTGCAGACTTATAATTAACCTTCATTGCAACCATCTCCTCGACAGTATAAGTAACTTAAATATAATATAATAAAGGTTACCTAAACTGTCAACATAAAAGTAACTTAAATTAGTGGCGCTTAAACCGACAAAAACCGCGACACAATCCGGGCACAAATCCTACATCCAAAAATCGTCCTGCTTAACGCTCTTGCCGGTGATCTTCTCTAGGGCAAAAATGAGCGTCTGCCGGATGCTTCTCGATGGTCGGTACGCTTCATCGTTGCACGCCTTTCGGATTGTATCCCTGCTGACCTTCGAAACCTCAGCCAATCGCTCCTGGCCGCCATAACCCATGTGCTTATCAATAAATTTGCCGAAGCGCGTGCGCCCTTTCCCTAATCCGAACACATCGAATCGCCTCCAACCGAAGTTTTTTTATCAGTCTGGCCAGTCATACTCGGGGTCAAACCTATTCTTTACGAAATTCAGGCAGAAATTTAGGTAAGTTGGACAAGCGGCAGGTCATACGTATGTATTACAACCGCCTGAAGGAGTGATCGAATGAGCAAGCCATTAATAACGATTGGCAGCCGGTCGATAACGGTTAAGATCGGAACGCAGACCGAGGCACAGGTGAGGCGTATCGAGCAAGCGCCCGCTGCGGATCAGCGGAGTGGGAAACGGAAAAAGAAAAAGACTGGAGAACACAACCAACGGAATCGGAAAATACGCTCCACGTCGTTTAACCTGGAAGATCCGCTGGAGCTGCAGCTAAAGGAGCACGCAGACCAGTTCTCCAGCTTCTCTACATACGTGAAGCGCCTGATTCACCAAGACCTTATCAGCGGTAATACCACAGCCACCACCACCCCACCAGAAGCCCAATGCTATGACATCATGACATCGAGGGTAAGGTCCGGATTGGAGGCAAAGGTATGAGCGGGGGGAAGGGTAGACAACGCGCAGAACGAGTTGATAAAAAGCATCGGTTCCCCCTGCGAATGGAGACTGATTTACACTATGAAGCTGATGCCCTCTCCTTTCAGTACCGGCTCAGCTTGAATTTCCTGTATACAGAAGCTATCGATTGGGCGCTGCATCATCCGGAGTTTTTGCGACTTCTGGAACGCGAGTTCAGGGAGCGGGTCAATCCGAAGCGGGGGCACTTTGTGTGGCATAAAGACTGGAGGGCTGAGCGATGATTAAAGAAATCATTCGGGCATGGGTTGGCCAGCCCGAGGAGCGGGTGCTTTTGTTGCACCTGCCGCCAGAGCTGTACAGTGGGTTAGAGACATTGGCTTTTATCGTCAACCAAAGACGCAGGGATCTTGGATCGGCACAGGGCGGGGTCGATAACTGGGGACTGACAACGATGGAGGAATTGATCCAGGAGGCAGTTGCCGATATGATCCGGAAGCACATTCAAGTTTCGCAGCCGAGAGCCGCAGCTTCACCAAAGTACGATTACGGGAGTGGGCGCGTACAGAGGAGATAAGGAAAGCGGCAGCTCGCCAACGCGGCGCAGCTGTCGCTTGTGTATTACCACCATCTTTTCACTGCCGTTTTTAATACGGCGATCCGGGGGAGGGTAGGGGAGGGAAAAAAATAACGTGCATGGGCACTCCCCTACTCTCTTCCATCTCCCCTGCCCCGCTATTCTAGCCAACTAATCCGAGGGGCGTATATCATTTAAAACCACATATAATTGATATTTTATGAAGTAGTTTCCGCATTTTTCGTATAATTAGTATTATGCGCGAAGATGCCTCTTCTGTTGTCCCTCCTGATGCCCCTTGCGTTGTCCCTCCCGATGTCCCTTTTGAACAATCGGAATCGAAAATACCAAGCGCTTGTGAATATGGACGATATTGAAATTCGGAGAAAAACGGAGTAATTAGGAGTTCGCCATGCCCCGATAATTGCACGTTTTTTTGTATGTTCCACGGGCAGCTAATCGCCGCTCATCGTCCAATTTGGCCGAAAATCAAAAACGCTTTAGCGTAGTTCAGTGACATAATGGGTATTATCGGTCATTTACTCCTTCTTATACGAATTCAACAAGTCTTGAATGGCCTTCTCAACCAATTTTGCCTGCGGAATCATAGATTCCTCGGAGAACCTCCTTAAGTCATCGATAAGCTCTTCTGGCAGCGTGAATGTTATTCTCTTTCTCATCATTATTACTCCCCTCGTATTTGAGCCCTTACAACCTAGCAATATTCTACAATCAAAGTATTGCATATACAAGCAAATTATAGTATATTGTCGATACAATACATATATTGCATTATATTGACGAATAATGTTGATACGAGAAAAAAATAACAGAATTGAAAATGGGGATGATTTATGTTAATTCATGGAACGACTAAATTATCATAACCCAACAAGGGAAAGGACTGGTGAAACACCCATGGAGCAAACCACAAAGGATACATTCCAGATCACACCCAAATCACTGCAACGCCTTGGCATCGGCCAGGACGATGCAATGGAGTACATTAGCAGGACGAGGGCAAGTCGCCACCTAAATTTCATTCAAGCAGCAAGTACGGAACAACTGGAAAGGTACATAAAGGAAGTGGAAGCGTGGGGGGATAAGTCGGAAGCAGTTAATGAGTACATTAACGCGGTTTATGCATACATTTACTCGAAGAAGGAGGAAGCCATTTGAACGCTACTGTACAAGTCATTGAAATATTGGATTTCCTGGCGGATCACCTTCACACGGAATTTGAAGGTGAGCCGGTGATCCGGTTGCAGGACGAAGAGGATAACGGATTTATCCGGTACACCTGCGTGGCATGTTCGAAGAATATGACTGCGCCGGTAAACAAAGACATAACGAAAGGCCTCCAACTCGCCTTGGACAGCATTAGAGGCCTTCGAGAGCAGCACATGTCGTCGGACATCGCTTGAATTAACGCCGTCGCCCGACAACCACATTAACACCACCATTCTACCATGGTGAAACAAATGGGAACAAACGTAGGGGGATGACAAGCCCCCCTTTTTTTGTTCTAATGAGTAAAACCGCGCCACTACAACTTTTTTTTGTGGTGGTGGAATGGTTTATATAGTGAAGTGGTGGTAGTGGAATATAGGTGGGAGGCGTGGAAGTATGGAAAAGTGGCTCTCAATCGTAGAAATATCAAGGTACTTAGGGTTGGCCGAGAACACGGCAAGACGATACGCGAATTTGTTCGATGAATACCTCAAATCTCGAAAATTCGGGCGGGCGATTAAATACACAGAAGAATCACTGCAGGTTATCGGACGCGTTGCAGCCCTTTACCAGGAGGGTTTAGGTACTGAAGAAATCAGGAGTCGCCTTAAAGATGAATTCCCTGTAACGATCAATGTAAACGGCGAAGAGGCAGATTTGCTCGCACCGGCGCACCCGGCCACAGCAGAACGCCTGGCAGCGGAGTTCAATGAGCAGCTGGAGCTCATGAGGCAGCAACAGGACGCATTTAACAGGGCGCTTCTGGATCGGCTTGAGCAACAGCAGCGGTACATAGAGGAATCTGTAAAAGTTAGAGACGAGCAAATCATGACGGTTCTACGGGAGATCCAAGAGGGGAAGAAGGCCTTAGCAGCTGCAGAGCAACAAAAGAGATGGTGGGAGATTTGGAAAAGGTAAGCGTAGTTTTAAAATAAACGCATGCGAGCGCATTGCATTCGTATGAATTCGCAATGCGTTTATTCCAGAGGGCAGGATAAGGGGATCGGCGTAGATACGCCGACAGATTACCGGCAAAGCCGGCAACGACGCGGTTTATTTACGCCGCTACCTATTCCGACAATTCCCGTTCAACGACTCCTTTTATTCCGCCGCAATGATTGTAATCCGCCCACCCACTGGATTGATCTACTCCGCCAACGCACGATACCACGCAAGAAGTGCGCAAAATACGGATTTTGCGCACTTTGAAATTCCAAGCGCTTGGGATTTTGAATAGAACGTTCCCTATGCTTCCCATGTTCTAGCAGAATGTGCTATAGTAAATTTTAGCAGAGTTAATATTCGCTAGATTCGGACAAAAAAATAAAGCCATTGTTTCGGCGGCTCCGGGCTACCAACCCGTCAGCTGCTCCGACCGACCTCACTCGGCAGAAACAGGCGCTCTCACAATGACTTATCTGTTCCCAGTATATCCGTTCTGTTCGAGTTTTTCAATCGGAATATATGGTCGGGTCCTGATAGATTCATAATGAAGCCCTGATTTCCCAAGTGTACGGGAGGTCAGGGCTTTCTTTATGGTCTAAACCGAGCGGATCGGCTCGACAAACTTCATAACCGGCACGCGGAACCCTTTTTAAAAATGGGCATACGCGGGGTCTAGTTTCCTATTGTCTTTTTCGGATTCCGGACTAGCTTTGCCAGCGCGTGGAACAGGAGACCACGTTAAAAGACCTGCTCGATTCATGCGGCTGGCCATGGCTAGTGGATCGGTGTAACGAGGGTTGCCACGTTCTGGCCGTGGCCACTTGCCCCCTAACCAGGGGCGAAGTGAAGCTTCAGCGCCGTTGTCATGGCCAAAAACGAAATGCGATCCGATACGATGTGACTCCATCGTGGATTGCGACCGTTCCGAAGCGATGCGGTACAGGCTCGCTCGAACCTTGCTGGAAACCGTTCAAGGGAGAGCAGACCGCAGATGAGAAGCAGTTGAAAAGTCGTGGTGACGGGTTGGCCCATAGGAACCGCAGCCAATCCGGAGTGCAGGAGCTCCATATCAACTGGCGCAGAGATGCGCGTGGGTAGAAACAAATCCGGCTGCCAACCGCCGATAGCGTTGGCGTACGCGATGTGCCCCTCACCTTATCCCGAGCAACAAAAGACCAGGAGTGATGCCCTGGCCGGGATAAGGTGAATTGTGTCCACATAGCCCGCGATTATGCCAGACCGGCCTTCGCCGGTCAAGAACAAAAACTAAACAATTCACCGTAAAACGTAGGGGCGGGCGTGGGGAGAATGCTTGAAATCAACGAACGCGAAGCGTTCAAACATTAATGTTTTAGCTTGTTGATATCTAAGCTAGAGAATTGATATACGCACAGTTCTTGTAAAGGTAGAGGACGTAGCCCAAGCGGGAGCGTTGTTCTTAGTATGGGTTAATGCTGACAGTAACGGGGTTAATGCGTACATTAACAGGGTTTTTTGTATTGAAATGATGACAGAAAGTACACAAAGTAAAGTAAATAAAAAGAAAGTAAAGAAAGAATATAAAAGCATTACCTCCGAAATGATTTCGGAGGGTTTTCTGCTGTAAAAATTCATCTTGTGTCGTTTGTACCCGTTGTGCTACAATGAACACAACAAAAACAAGTAGAGGTGATACGGAAATGTCTGACCGTCAATTAAGAGCAAGGGTTTCGGAGGATATTGTCGAGGAAGTGGAGCGGATCGCGGCGGAGCTGGAGCAGCAAAACCCCGGCGTTGAGGCGAATATCTCGACGATCACGCGGTATGCGATTCATGATTACATTCGTCGGTATAACGGGAAAAAGAATGGCACCGTGTTTATGGAGGTTCCGCTTGGAAGCATCTGCAACGAGGATTTGGAAATTGTGTTCAAGTCCATTACGGAGATCCGCGAGGTACTTTCCAGGAATGCTTGGAATCAACTCCCTGGCATGGCGCATCCTCATCAAGCGCAAATCGATGTGATTAACAACGCACGTATGACTATCGCTGAGCTGTCCGAGAAAGCATCCAATAGCCGTGAAGCACGTGCAGAGCGGCGCGGAGAGCTTCTTCGGGAATTGGAAGAGCAGCAGGAACAGTAAAATGGCTGCTCCCTTCCATGCATTCGTGACGGCACCGGCAAAGAAGAGAGTTCTTGTAGAAGAACGAAAGAAAGCCTCGACTCGCTCTTTCCTCAGGAAGGTACGAATGCCAAGCGGTCACGGAATCCAGGGGAGGCCGGAGCGAACGGGCTTAAAGTGCAAATTTTAGGGATTGCAGAGTCAATGTAAGCGACGCTGGAGAGCGTCACCAAGTATTGGAGAATATGCGGCGGTTGACTCCTTTCAATTTGTTTTACCCCCAAAGGGAAATGCACTGGTGAGTGCTCCTGGAGGGAAAATTATTTTGAGAGGTGTGAACGAAAGTGACAATTCAGGAACAAATTGCAGCGCTTAAGAGAAAAAAGAAAGAAATTCATGCACGTGTCAAATCCTCGACTAACGTTGACGAGGTTCGTCGTGCCGGTCTTGAAATCGATGAAATTAACGATGAAATCGAGGAGTTGGAACTTCGAATGGAGGAAGAAATCATTGCTGGAGGGGCGACCCCGCCAACCGACCAGCGCAGCTCAGCGTCGCCGATTGGCCGTGCTGCAGTATTGGCTTCATTCGGAATGGCCGGACACGCAGCTGCAGGAACAGTTCCCGGACTTGATGCCGGGAAGCTCCAGGAACGTGGCGCGAAGCTGAAGCAGCGCCAAACGGTTGATTTCGGATTGGACGAGCTTCCGGAACTGCGGGCCGTAACGATTGGCAGCGGGAAATTGGTAGTCCCGACGCATTCTAGCAATACGCTGAATCCGGCGTTCAACGAAGTGAGCAGCGTTATCGATGTGGTCCATTCTGTACCGCTCGTTGGCGGTGAATCCTACAATAAGGGCTTCATCATTGGCTCCGGCGAGGGCGACTACACGACGGAAACCGATGATTACAAAGAGACGGATCCGCAAACAGACTTCGTAAACATCGGCAAGGCAAAAATTACTGCGTATACGGAACTTTCCGATGAATCGGCAAAGCTCCCGGACTCTATGTATCAGCAAATGGTTCTTCAGGGCATTCAAACGGCCCTTCGGAAGAAAATTGCGAAGCAGATCGTGGCCGGCGCGGGCGGCGCGAACGCCATTACCGGCATTTTCAATGCACCGGCGAACGTCATCCCAACAGCTTCTGACCTCGCCATTTCCGGGATCGATGAGACGACGCTGGATAAGATCGTTTTTGGGTACGGCGGCGACGAGAGCGTTGAAGGCGGCGCATACTTGATCCTTAGCAAGGCCGACTTGGCCGCATTTGCGGCAATCCGAGACGGAGACGGCAGAAAGCTGTACAAGATCACGCTCGACCAAAACGGGAATACGGGCACGATCAGCAGCTCGGAGAGCTACGCTGTACGTTATATCATTAACAGCGCTTGTGCGGCCCTCTCGGCATCCGGTACCGCCGCAGATACTTATTGCATGGCCTATGGCAAACCGTTGTCGTATGAACTGCCGATGTTCTCGCCGGTAACCGTGGAGGAAAGCCGGGACTTCAAGTTTAAATCCGGTCAAATCTGCTATCGCGGCAGCGTATGGGTTGGCGGGAATGTGGCATCGTACAAGGGCTTTACGCGAATCAAGAAAGCCACAGCAGTATAACAACACGATATAGGGAACCGACGTGCTATCGGCTCCAAAAAAATCATGGGGAGCGGATCTATTAATCAGATTCGCTCTCTTGTTTAGGGGGATGAATGAGGCAATGATGCAGCCTATTCGGGATCTGGACCAGTTGAATGGAATCAAGCAGCACCTAAGGGAGACAAACAAACAGCAATATCTCTTATTTTTATTCGGTATTTATACCGGCCTCCAAATGCTCGATATATTGTTCCTGACCGTTGGGGATATTCAAGGGACTCATATCGAGGTGCGGGAGTATGGAACAGGGAAACTCCAACGGGTAATCATTCACCAGGAGCTGAGGAAGGCACTGGACGAATATGTTTCCGGAAGATCCGATGATGAGCGATTGTTTGAAAAAGACGCGGATAAGGAATTGGTTCAATCTCTTACATCCGCCGCGGATCGTGTCGGCCTGCAGGGGGAAGTGGGGGCGGAAACGTTAAGAAAAACGTGGGGATATCAGCTTTACCGCCAAGCTGAGGCGGATGATCAAATGCCTTTATTAGCGGCCATTTCGTCGTTTTACTCGCACAAAAGTACACTCGAGACGATAGAGTACCTGCAAATTGTTACGCAAGAGGATATTGATCGTGCTATGACCGATTTCGAATTATAGGCTAGGACACCACCCAGGAGTAAAGGGAGGGAGGAGCTTTGGAGGAAGTCCAGCCCATAAGGGACATCAAAACCATTAATGCGATCTGCAACTACTTAAAGCAGACCAGCCAACGCAATTATATTTTGTTTCTCCTGGGGATTCATAGCGGACTCCGGGTTTCCGACCTCCTACGGTTAAAAGTCGGAGCTGTGCGCGATCAGACCCACGTGAACTTTATCCCGGAGAAAACGAAGAACCGAAAAAAGAAGCGGAAGAAACTCAAGTTTGTCATCCACGACGACATTCGCGCTGACCTCATGAGATACATCGAGGGCAAGGACGGTGATGAATACCTCTTTCCGAGTAGGCAGCGCAAGACGCTGACAGGGGCGGTAGGAGAGCCGATTGATCGGGTCACGGCATACCGGATGCTAAATAACGCAGCTCGACGTTTCGGCCTAAAGGAGATAGGTACCCACACGATGAGAAAGACGTGGGGGTACCATCTGTACAGGAAGAATCCAAGGAACCTAGCGTTACTAATGAAGATGTTTGGACATGAGGATTTGGATACTACTCTGCTCTATTTAGGGCTAACACAAGACGAAATGGACGCAGAGATACAGGGGTTGAGCGTAACACAATCCGATGTTTGTTACACTCGCTGACGGGAAAGAAGAAAGTCCTTGATTCTACAAGACTTCTTGACATTCGCGAGTGTAACAGAATTCCCTTTATGTTACACCCTGTAACCAGTTACTAGGAGAATGGGAGTGCTGGAAGAGTCGAGGCGAACGGTACGGAATGCCAAGAAGTGGGAAAAGCGTTCCATTCAAACACGAAAGTGTTCTATTCAACTCGAATTGCCTTCCAAAAATCCCAAGCGCTTGTGATTATGGGCACCCCCCCGGTCATTTTTCGACCGATAACCGCCAGGGACCGGAGGGGGGACACTGGAACAGCACAAACCAAAAATTTTCAAATTCGGCCGGCGAAAGAAAATTCTCGGGAAAATTCGGACGTTCTCGTTCATGGAGGTGATAGCGGGAGTGAGCGCATTATCAAAGACCGGACCATACATTCAAGCCAACCTGCCCCGCGATTCCATGATCACGACGGCGCTCGAACATATCCATTTGCATCATGAAAACGGCGACGGATACATAACCCTGGCAAAGAAAGCCGACCGATTTAAACAATGGAATTTTACGTTCGAGCAGATTGAAGGCGTGATCCATGAATGGGCCGGTGAAGACGTATATTTCAGCCAAAACACCTTGTATAAACCGCGCCGCCGCATCGAGACGATCCGCCAGCTGCGATCCTTGTACGTTGATGTGGATTGCTACCTGTTTAACCTAACCCCGGAATGGGTTATCGGGAAAATGGAGCTCGAGTTATTTGGCCAGAAGGTCCCTGAGCCGAACATGATTATTCATTCCGGTCGTGGATTCGTGGTGGTGTGGTTCATCGATCCGGCACCAGTTAAGGCGCTCCCCTTATGGCAAGCAATCGAGCGATATTTTGCCGAACAATTCAAGGGCCTGGGAGGGGACACGAAAGCAACGGATGCGGCCAGGATCTTCCGGATCGCAGGCAGCCGGAATTCAAAGAGCGGCGAAGAAGTGCGAGTTCAATTCAGGCATCCTCACCGGTTCGCTCTCCGTCAGCTTCAGAATGACTATCTCCCGGAACTGAAGCCCAAAAAGGGACAAGCCGCAAAAGGAAAAAAGAACAATATCCGCCGATTGTTTAACCTCTACACGCTCCATCATGATCGCCTGGGGGATCTGCAGCGCCTCATCGAGCTTAGACAGAGCGATTGTGAGGGGCATCGAGAGTTGATTTGCTTCTTGTACCGGTACTGGCTGTGCTGCTTCATGGACGATGCATCATCGGCCCTCCAATCGACGCTGGAGCTGAACAGCGAATTCAAGAAGCCCCTTCCAGAGCATGAGGTGGTACGGGCCACCAGAAGCGCTGAGGCAGCCGCAAAGGATCAGAAGTACAAGATATCCAATCAGCGGATTATAGAGTGGTTGGAGATAACACCGGAGGAGCAGAAGTGGCTTAAGAGCATCATCGGGCGGGAGGAGAAGTATTCACGCAACAACAAACGCCGCGCAGAGGCTCGGAGAGGAGCGGGTCAGATGGACCGGGGCGCTTACCTAGCGCAAGCGGCGGAAAGGCGCTCAGAAGCCCGCAGGATGCGCGAGGAAGGCTATAAGAATGCAGATATAGCCGAAGCCATCGGGGTTTCCATTGACACTGTGAAGTCATTCTTCAGAAAAGTGTAAAGTTGTGCTCTATGTATTATAGGGTACGAAGTACCTGCCTCCCGCGTTAGGGGGTTGGGTGGGAATAGGGAGGAATTCAACGAATGATCAAAATTAGAGATGCGTCGCTCAGTCTGCTTGCCATACTCGATACTTACTCCAATGATTCTGTCCAGGAGAAGATAAACGGCGCTTTCACATTTACTTTCGATGTGTTCATTGACGGGGACAAATCAAACTACATTCAGGTGGATCACATCGTTGAGGTGTCCGGCAATTACTTCCGAATCGTTAACTTCAACATGCGTCGATCCGGAAATGGTGTGCTCGATGTTCAAGTATATTGCGAGCATGTTGCCTATGAACTGTTATACGACGAACTAGATTATTTCACCGCAGATGGTACCCCTTCGGAGATCCTGGGCAACTTGCTCGAAGGTACGAACTTCACGGTAGGGATGGTTCAACTGAATGACACCACAACATTTTCAATCCAGGAGACGCTTTCGAAACGGGCAATCTTAATCGAACTGGCTAATTATCTCGGAGCGGAGTTACAGTTCAATAAGTTTGAAATTTCCCTTCTAAAGCGTCGGGGGTCGGATAGGGGTGTTCAGTTTCGGTACGGGAAGAACCTTCTAGGCATCACGAAGAGCGTAGATAAGAGCAGCGGAACGATTCAGACAGCTTATGACGTTGACGTGGTGGAACTGCAGACGCTGCCTGAGTATGGCGCTCTTGAGGCTGTTGAGTTGGGGGATACCATTCATGTGAAGGACCCAGACTTAAGCATCGATACGAAGCAACGAATAGTGTCGTATGAGTATAGCCCTCGACTTCGGATAAATAGCCGGTTGCAGATTGCGAACTTCATCAAGGGAATAGAAGAGACAATTACGCGCATTCGGCGGACGACGGTTGTTAAAGATCGATTGTATAACGGTATCCGGATCGGACCAGAGAATGGATTTGAAGCGGTCCGGAGTGATAACAAAGCCCGCGCCGTCATGAACGCGACGGAAGGCGTTAGGCTTCAGACGGGCGACGGTTCGGGGGCGAGTTGGATCGATGTTGTGTTCTTAGATACTGAGGGGAATGCCGTTTTCAAGGGCAGACTCGACGCTGCCAGTGGAACATTCACCGGTGATTTGGAGGCAGCAGGCGGAACATTCACCGGCGATCTGCAGGCGGCGGGTGGAACATTCACTGGGACGTTATCAGGGGTAGATGGGGATTTCAGCGGAACCATAACGGCCCTAGCAGGGAAAATCGGCG
>JAWLCZ010000121.1:0-13335 GCA_041686835.1 Paenibacillaceae bacterium
AAGACGCAATTTTCTGCACCTGCAGCGTAAGCACGGGCTTCTCTCCCGGTTCATAGGAGGCATAGTTCGGTTTAAGCCACATTTCCGTGACGCCGTTTACGCAAAACTGCGCCCACTCTTGTATCGCCTGCGCTCCGCCGCCGTCCCAGAACGGTTGCCCCACTTGCTGGTTGATGAATATCCAGCGCCCGCCGGCAAAAGCGCCTTTCGTATTTTCGATCAGTACGGCGGGAGCCGCCACTTCTCTTCCCTCTTGCGATACGCCTTTCAGCAGCGGATAAATGTGCGCGTCCATCGGGCCGCTCGAACCGATCTGCTGCGGATGATCGCTCGCCCTTGTCACATGCAGGACGAGACCGAAGGTCGGCTCCACGGTAAACAGCGTCTCCTTCCCCGCAAACAGCGGGATGTCGGCGTTGTGAACCAATGTGCTGACCGGGGCGGGATCGACGGCAAGCGCCTCATGAATTTGCAGCTGCTGATGATACGCCGTTTGTTCCGGCTCTGCGACCCACCCCCCGTTTTCCCGGTAAACGGGAACACGAAAAGGAGCTCCTCCGATATGGAGCAGCCCTCGTCCTCTTCGCAAATGGTTCAGAATGGCCGGCCACGCCTCTTTCGGAAAATACGATCCGTGAAGATTGACAAAACATTCCGCGGTTTCCGCATGCAATGCGCCGGCCAGCTCATCGGCATTTACGACACGGATCCGGTCCGTGGCCGCTATATTTCCCGGACGAGTTCCGGCATAAGGAAATGACGGATCATAAAATACAACGATATTCCCCATGATGAAACGCTCCTCTTCCATCCATTAAAATACAATGCGTCAGATCGTCCAGTCCAGCTTCACTTCCTGCCCCGTTTCGGACGATTTGTATATGGCGTCGAGTATAAGATTGTTCGTAAAGCCCGTCATCGCCGAAGTGATCGGCTCTTTGCCTTCCCTGATGCACTCGACGAAATGTCTGCTCAAACGGACGCGTCCGCCTTCGTCGCCGGCCGGTGTCGCCAATTCCACATCGACCGCGCGGTCGTATATCTCCGTGAGCAGCTTGCCCCTGTCGCCGCGAATCGAAGCGCCGCCTTCCGAGCCCATCAGATGCACGAACGGCGCGTTGTCCGTATCCATATGGACGGCCCAGCTCACCTCAAGAGACAAGGTGCTGCCGTCTTCCATTTTGATGAGGGCGGTCGCCAAATCCTCCACATCGTAATAACCGTTCCAATCCGGACGTCCCCAAGTGCCGATGCCGCGTTTTTTCGGGCCGAATTCGGCGTACGTGGAGCCGTATACGGAAACCGGCTTCGGGCTGCCCATCAGGTGCAGGGCGAGATCGAGCATGTGCACGCCGATATCGATAAGCGGACCTCCCCCGGACTCGGATTTGCGCGTAAACCAGGTGCCCCATCCCGGAATGCCTTTGCGGCGGAACCATCCGGTTTTCGCGTGATAAATATGCCCGAGCGCTCCCTTGTCCACCTGCTCCTTCACCTGCAGCGCGATCCATTCCCAACGCATCTGATGCGGAATCATGAGCACTTTGCCCGTTTCTCTTTGCGTGCGCACGATCTCTCTCGCCGCATCGGCGGAAATCGCCATCGGTTTTTCCAGCAGCACGTGCTTTCCGGCCTTCAAGGCTTGTACGGCGAGCGGCGCATGGAACCGGTTCGGAACGCCGATGACGACAGCGTCGATGGAACTGTCGGCAATCAATTGCTCGGCGGTTTGGTGCACCTTCGCGATGCCGTTTTCTTTCGCCCGCTGTTCGGCAAGCGGCAAAAACGTGTCCGTTACCGCCGCAATGTGCACGTCGGACAGTTTTTTGAATTCCTGAATGTGGACGTTTCCGATGTTTCCGGCGCCGATGACGCCGAGATGGATTTTTTCATTCAGACTCATTCGTTCATCACCTTATCCCATCCTCATTGTTTCCGCTGCAGTTGAAGTGCAACGACCGATTCTAACGATATAACTTATTACACGAACCGGCGTCTATTTCCTTCTTGCAACCTTATCCTTTGACGGAACCGATCATGACGCCTTTGACAAAATATTTTTGCACAAACGGATAAATGACCATGATCGGAACCGTCGCTATAATAATCGAGGACATTTTCACCGTGGACTCGGATATTTCCTGCTGGAAGCCGAGAGACACCCCTTGGCTTTGCAGAGCGGAGGAAGTGTTGCTGATAATATCTCTCAACACCGCTTGCAGCGCCCATTTTTCCTTGTCGTTGATATACAGGATCGTTGAAAAAAAGTCATTCCAGTAACCTACCGCCACAAACAGCCCTATCGTGGCAAGCACCGCTTTGGACAGCGGCAGCACGATTCGGAAGAAGATGGTCAAATCCGATGCGCCGTCAATCTTGGCCGCTTCTTCCATTTCATCGGGAATTCCCATGAAGAAGCTCCTCATGACGAAGATGTTCCACGCGCCGATGGCCGGAGGCAGAATCAACGCCCAATACGAGTCGATCATGCCCAATTCCTTGATGAGCAAGTAATTCGGAATCATTCCCCCATTAAACAGCATCGTGAAAAGAATGAGGAAAGTGAAAAAGTTTTTTCCCCTTAATCTTTTCTTCGATATCGCATAGGCGGTTGTCGCCGTAAAGAACGTTGCGAACAAAGTTCCAATTACGGTGACAATGACTGACACTTTAAAGCCGGACAGGAAGGAAACATTGCCCAGAACCGTTTGGTACGATGCCAGGGAAAACCCTTTGGGGATAAGAAACAGCCCGCCGGAAGCAGCCAGTTTGGAATCGCTCAGCGAATACATCGTAATGTACCAGAAAGGATACACCATGATAACGATGAGCAAAATCATGAAAATGTAATTGGCAACTGTAAACCATTTTTCGCCGCTCGTCAGTTTGTTCATTCCTGTCTCCCCCTTACCATAGTCCCTCGCCGCCCGCTTTCCGGACAATTTTATTGGCGGTAACAATAAGAATCAGCGCGATGACCGACTTGAATATTCCCGCAGCCGCGCCCAGGCTGTAATTGGCGTCGACAATCCCCCGTCTGTATACGTAAGTGTCGATAACGTCGGCTACGTCCATCACCAGAGGATTATACAGCAGGAAAATTTGTAAAAACCCGGCCTCGAGAATATTGCCCAGGCTCAGAATAAACAAAATGACGATCACGTTTCTTATCGAAGGGAGAGTCACATGCCACATTTGCCTGAACTTGTTCGCGCCATCCATGACCGCCGCTTCATATAAAGCCGGGTTCACCCCGGATATGGCGGCCAAATAAATAATCGTCCCCCAGCCTACTTCCTTGTAGATTTCCGTAATGACCAGGATGGAGCGGAAATAGGCCGGTTCCGTGAGAAAATTGATCGGCTGGCCGCCGAACTGAACGATTAAATAATTGACGAATCCGTCCACCGGGTTTAAAAAGATGACGATAATTCCGGCAAAAATAACCCATGAAACGAAATGCGGCAAATAGATCACCGTCTGCGTAAAACGCTTGAAAAACATCCGCCGCAGCTCATTCAACAACAGCGCCAGAATGATCGGCGCGGGAAAACCCCATATGATTTTCAACGTGCTGATAATAATCGTGTTGCTGAAAATTTGCGCGAAATCCGGAGTCCGGAACAAGCGCTCGAACTGCAAAAAGCCGACCCACGGGCTTTTCGCCACACCCATCAGAATGTTGTATTCCTTGAAGGCGATAATGAGCCCGTACATCGGGATGTATTTGAAGATGAGAATATAGATGAGCCCGGGAAGCAGCAGCAAATACAAATACTTATCCCTGACCACGTCTTTCAGGAGGCTTCGTTTTTCCAACATCGTTCCACCATCCAATCTTGTTGAATCACGAGAAAAGGAAAGGTTCCCGTAGGGATGGGAACCTTCCTGTACAACCCATCATGCTTTATTTGTTAGTTTCAATCTGCTCGGCGTACCATTTCTCGTATTCTTCATACTCTTTCTTCTGCTCTTTGTACAGCCTGTTCGCCTCTTCTTCGATTTGCTGGCCGCCCATTTTGTAGTATTGATTGACAAACTTGTCGAATTCGTCGATGCTCAATTTGCCGGAAATGATGCCGTAGAACGTTTGATCCCTCAGTTTGTTGATATCCGTCGAATATTCCTTCCATGCCGGTCTGTCGAGAGACTTGAATTCCACTCTCAGCTCACGGAGAGGCTGGGAAGTTTCGGCTCTTTTCTTGAACAACTCCATCACTTCGGGAGTGTTTTTAATGTTGGCTTCGTCTTTTCTGGAAATGTACCAGCTGAAATTTCCGAGACCGAGCTTCGCGGACTCATCCGGGTTGACCAACGTTTTAAATTCGCCGTTTTCGATTTTATAATGTTCGTTTTCCCGACCGAAATTGATTAATTTATACGTTTCCGGCGAAGCCATCTGATTCAATACTTTCACGACTTCACCCGGTTCCTCCGCTTTGCCCGTTACCGAGATGAAGCACCATCCGCCGGTCTGTTCCGGGTAGTCGGAGCTGAATCCGTCCGGACCTTTGATCGGATCGATGTACATGAGCTCGCCGCTCGGGTTGTTCGCCTTAAATCCTTGCGCAACAATGCTGGAAGGGTTGAAATAATCGATCCAGCGGTAGAACGAGCCGATTTTGCCCTGCTGCACGATTTCATCGAATTTCGTTCCGTCCGTGTTGGCAATCATCCGCGGATCAATCAGGCCTTCTTTGTACATATCCTGGAGAACCTTCAACGCCTGTTTCGTTTGCGGCAGAATGGCGCCGTATTTTACGGTTCCGTCGGGCTGCACCATGAAGTTTTCGGGATCGGATTTGTAAGCGTAAAGAATCGGTGCGAAGCTGCGCCATTCCGTAGGACCCGAAAGGCCGTAAGTATCTTTCTTGTTGTTTCCGTCCGGATCGCCGTTTGTAAATGCCCGCAATACGTCAATATACTCTTCCACCGTCTCCGGTTTTTTCAGACCGAGTTTATCCATCCAGTCTTTGCGGAGAATGGTGGTCATCGCGGACGGTTCGGCCACGTCTCCGGGAAGCCGGTAAAACTTACCCGTCTTGTCCCAGGAGTAGAACAAAGTTTCTTTGCTGTAATATTGGAGAATGTTTTTGCCGTCCTTTTGCAGATACGGCAGCAAGTCGACCAGAACGCCGGATTTGGCCCAGTTGTCGTATTCTTTCGTCATGCTGCCCAAATACCAGACGACATCGGGCATGCTCTTTTTGTCGCTCATGAGAAGATTGATTTTGGTTTGCACCTGATCCCAGCCCGGGAGCATGATAGGTTGAATATCCACTTTGCGCCCCAGATTTTTTTCAAGATCGGCCTCTAAAGCGCTTTCAGACCATGCATTAGGCGTCTTCGGCCCGCCCATCAGCGTCATCGAAATTTGCAGAGGCGATTTTTCCCCGTTCTGTCCGGTTTGGCCCGCCGCGTTATCGGTGCCGTTGTTCGTTTCATTCGCGCCACCGCACGCCGCCAAACTAACGAGCATACTTAAGATGACTACAATCATTGCCGCTTTTTTCAAAATTGAACCCTCCTAATCATCTGTACTTGGACTTGAAGCGACTTGTTGGAAAGCGGTTCTGAAAAAACATCCCCCTCCTACAATCATTACAATCTGTGTAAAATGTGCAAAACATACACAAAACCGTTTACAAGATTGTAATATGTAAAATTCCTTTTTTATTTTATATCTGTTTAACAAAGATGTAAACATTTTTTTTGCTTGTTTGTATTTTGTCACATAAAAGAAAACAACTTCGCGATTTTGTATATTAAAAGCCGCTGTTTTGTTTAATATATTATAAAAAAAGAAACGATTACCGCAAAATTTTAGTAAATAAAACGCTTACAAAACATTGTGACAATGCAAATATTCAAAATTAAAATGTAACATTTATAAATTATTTATGTTTGCAAATTACACATTTCATATTGACGAAAGATGCTGTTGTGATAATATTTAACATATAACATGTTAAAGGGAAGAAAATATGACGAGGAAAAAAGTGACAACCCATGACATATCCGTTTCGCTCGGATTATCCCGCAATACCGTATCGAAAGCGCTCAACGATCATCCGAGCATTTCCGAAGCCACCAAACAGAAAGTCATCGAAACGGCTATGGCGATGGGTTACAAAAAAATAAAGCTGCCGGATGCGGCGCAACTCTCCAGAAATTCCAAAACGACCAAAACAATCTCCTTTTTGACGGCCAAAAAGGAGACGTTCTCCGACGGTTATTGGATGAATGTGATGCAGGGCGTAGAGGAAGTGACGAGCGACAACGGGTATGAAATCATGTTCAGCTTTATCAAACACGAGGATATCAGCTCGCTCGTTTTGCCGCAAAGCATCGCGAACAGTACCGTTGACGGGTTTATCGTGGCCGGCAGCATCACAAAAGAATACAATGAAACGTTAATGAAGGTGAACCTTCCGAAAGTGTTCATCGACATCCACAGCGATGTATCGTTTGCGGACCTCAGAACAGATGTCGTTCTGATGGAAAGCGAGCAAAGCGTGTATCAGCTGACCGGCCATCTGATCGAACAAGGGCACCGGGATATCGGCTTTATCGGGGACGTTCTCAATTGCCGTTCCTTTATGGAACGCTGGCTCGGATTCAAGCGGGCGATGGAAGATGCCCATTTGCCCGTCAATACAGACTATTGCCTGATCGGCGAAAATCCGTCCAGTTATCACAACTACAGCGATTTGGCCGAGCTTTTGGAGAAGATGAACCGTCTGCCTACGGCGTTTGTTTGCGCCAACGACATGATTGCCTTGAACGTGATCAAATTTTTGACGGATAATGGCATGAAGGTTCCGAAAGATGCAGCCGTAGCCGGATTTGACAACAACAAGCAAAGCGAGCTGTTGAATCTGTCGCTGACTACCGTCCACAACGACGAATATGCGTTAGGCCGCCGGGCCATGGAAGAATTGCTGTGGCGCATGCAAAATCCGGACAGGCCTTACGAGCTCGTCCGCATCAGCACGAAACCGCTGATCCGGGAATCGACCGGCACCAACAAAAAAAGACAGCCGGTTTGACAACCGGCCGACATGTGGTTGACCGCCGCCATGTGGCGAGCCGCGCGCTGGGAGTCGCGCGCGGCGACGATGTAATACGCCGGTGAATCAACCGCCGATTTCCCTCAGCTTCGCGATTTCCTTCACCTGCGGATTGACCAGATAGGCCGGATAACGGCCCTGCAAAACGTCAACGACATTCATCGCGCACTTCGTCCGCATTTCCGCTTCCGATTGCTCGGAATACCAGGCGACATGCGGCGTCAAAATGACGTTATCCATCTTGAGCAGAGGGTGATCCGGAGATATCGGCTCCCGTTCGACGACATCGAGGGCGGCGCCCGCAATCCATCCTTGCCGCAGCGCCTCGATCAAATCTTCTTCGCGCACGACCGGACCGCGCGACGTATTGATGAACAGCGCGGAAGGCTTCATTTGCCGGAACAAGCCGCGGTTCATCATGCCCCGCGTGTCGTCCGTCAGAGGCGTATGTACGGACACGTAATCGGACTCGCGCAGCAGTTCCTGGAGCGCGGCAGGCTGGCAGCCGGCTTGCAATACCGCATCATCGCTCACATAGGGGTCATGGACAAGCACGCGCAAACCGAACGTCCGCGCTTTCCCGGCGAACGCGCGCGGAATGCGGCCGAAGCCGATCAGGCCGAGCGTCTGGTTGCGCATGCGGAAGATGGGCGTTTCCGTTTTGTAGTCCCATACCCCCTGCTTGACGCGGCGGTCGTACTGCGGAATTTTCCGCGCCCAGGCAAGGAGCAGCGCCATCGCGTGATCGGACACTTCATCCATACAATAATCCGGCACGTTCGCCACGCAAATTCCTTTTTCCGTCGCCCGCCGCACATCGACCACATCGTATCCGACGCCGTAACGGGATACGATTTTGCATTTTTCCAGCCGGTCGATCACGTTTCCGCTTACGGGAGCGTATTGGCTCATGATGGCATCCGCGTCAAAAGCCGCGGCAATCACTTCATCTTCGGTACGGCACTGGGCTTTGACCAGAGTTACGTTATCCCCCAGCCGCCGCAGCGTTTCTTCTTCGAAGCGCAAATCCGGGTATTCGTAATCGGTGATAACGACCTTCCAACGCCGGTTTGTCACGGAAAACCCCCCCTGTTCGTTATCGAAAGCGTTCCCATTCATCATAAAACAGTACGGCGCTTTTGTGAAGGCGACTTAACCGTCAATGGCCTTCCCAACTTTTCCGGCGCACCTCTGTCGGGGTAAGCCCGCTGTGCCGCTTAACCAATCTGGCAAAATGATACGATGTCTTAAAGCCGGTTCGGTCGGCGATTTCGCCGATGGACAGCCCCGAGCTGCGCAGCAGCTCCAATCCCCGTTCAATGCGGTAGTTCCATAAATATTGGGCGGGCGTCATGTTTTCATCCTTGCGGAACAAACGGATAAGATGTTCCGGAGTGACGTTTCCTTCACGGGCAAGGTCTTCCACGGTTAAATGCTCATGATACCGCCGCTGCACGACGGCTTTCGCCATCAGCACGGCGTGGTGCTTCACATGCGACGCATCGCGGCTTTGGCATTCGGCGATGTACAAGTAGATGGCCGACGAACCGAGCGATCGCAGCACCTCGCCGGTCGCCCGGGATTCATTTTGTTGAATGGCGAGCATCAGATCGGCCAGCGCATTCATTTTATCGGAAAGCGGCACATAGAACGGCAGCCGCGAGAGCACAACGAGCCATTCGGAACAAAGCGATTGCGGGGAAACTTGGATCCAGCGGTGCCACGTCTCCTCCTTTTCGGCAAATTGAAACTCTTCCACGTGACCGGGTTTCAATAGGGCGACATGACCCGCGGGAACGCAGCAATCCGTTCCGTCGATACAGACCCGCATCGAGCCGGTATGGACGAGCACCAATTGAAGATCGGTCTGCAATCTCGGCCCGTAGCGGCCGCCGGGGGGATAGAGGACGGTTCCCGCGCGAGCGTCCGTAACGGAAAGAGGCGGAAATGAATCCGCCCCGTTTTTCAGTGTCATACGATGCGCTTCCTCCTTGCTGTTCTGTCGTTTTCCCGCACCATTTCCTGCCTATTCATATGTATTCGGAGAACGGCACAGCGTTTGGGCGTCGTCTATATGCTCATTGTGCCGTGCCAATCCGCCCGTTATTTTTGCTTCGCTTCTTCCGCGGCGATGAGATGCTGCAGTTCTTTTTCCACCTGGCTCAAAAAGGTCTCCGGCTCCATTTTGCCTTCGTTGTAGTCAAAATAATATTTTTCCCACGCCTGGCCGATGAGCGGACGCCACCATGCCTGATTCTGCCTGGGCGCCTTTTTCACCAGTTCGCCGTACAGCGCGCCCAAATCCTGGCCGCCGAAGTATTCGGTATACTTGCTTTTCTCATGGAGACCCGGCTGATCAAGGGCCGTGATCAGAGCGGGAAACTGGTTGCGGATTTGAAAACTTTTTTCTACCATCTCAGGCGTAAGCTGCGCCAATTTTAAAAACTCCCAGGCGAGATCCTTCTGCTTGGTAAACTTGGAAATCGACAATCCCGTGCCGCCCCAAACGGTTGTATTGAAGGAATTCGGCCCTCCCAGCGGCATCGGCACAGCCGCCCATTTGCCGCTCAAATCGGGAACCTGATCGGCGAGAATATTTCCCCACCAGTCCGGTCCGAACGCGGCGATGTACCGGCCGCTGTTGAACGCTTCCCAGTAGGCCGGTCCTTCGGGGGCTTCCCGTTCCATGATGCCGAGCTCTTTCCAGGCATGAATACGTTTGAGAGCGGCAAGCGCTTCCGGCGTGTTCACGCCGATTTTACCGTCTTCGGTAACGATGTCTCCGCCTTCCTGCCTGAGCAGCAGTTCGAATGTGCTTTGATCGTTGCCGCCGGGAAAAATGAACTTCCCGTCGCCGATCAGTTTTTTGGACGCTTCCGTAAATTCATCCCACGTCTTCAAGCCCGCCACGTCGATGCCGGCCTGATCGTACAGATCCTTGCGGTAATACAGGGCGGAAACGCAGGCCGCCGCTTCGATGCCGTACTGTTTTCCGTCGACGGTGTACAATGCCTGCCGCCCTTCCGACATCACATGGGTCAGATTATCGCGTTTCAAATCATCGTCCAGCGGCATAAACGGTACTTCCCCGCGGATAAAATTCGGGAAGATGCCCTGTTCGACGTCCAGCAAATCCGGTGCGCCCTCTCCTCCCGAGTTGATGATGATTGTATATTTGTCGGAAATCGATTTCGTATCCATCAACGCGATGTCCACCTTCACGTCGGGGTGCGTTTTTTTGAACTCTTCGGCAACCGCCTCGTAATATTTCTTATTGATATCCGCATGCACCCAGAGTGTCAATTTCGTGCCGCCGCCATCTTTCGTCTCCGCCGTTTCTCCGCCGTCTTGTTTCGCCGGACCGCATCCGGACAGAGTGAAGACCAGACTGACCATCAACCCAAGCAACCATTTCCGCGTCATCCGTTTTCATCCTCCTTTTCCCTCAGCCTTTAATCGAGCCGGCCGTAAGCCCTTCCACAAAATATTTTTGCCCGACGACGCTTAACATGACGAGAACCGGAATCGCCATTAAAAATGAACCGGTAATCGGGGAGGCGAAATCGATCTTGTACGGATTGTTCATCGTCGTGAGGCCGACGGCCAAAGTCATTTTATTTTCCGATGTCAGAAAAATAAGCGGACCGAGATAATCGTTCCAGGAGCCCATAAAGGTCAAAATGGCGATAACGCCAATTGCGCTTGCCGAAAGCGGCATGGCGATGCGGAAAAAGGTGCCGAGCTCGGAACAGCCGTCGACACGCGCGCTGTCGTACAATTCCCGGGGAATGGCCACCATGACCTGGCGGATGAAGAATACCCCGAATGCAGACACCGCGCCCGGTATAATGAGCGGGTAAAACGTGTCGAGCCAGCCCCAGGCGCGAAACATCATAAACGTCGGAACGAGCGTCAACTGACCGGGGATCATCATCGTCGCCAGCATCGCCACAAACAGCGGGTTCTTGTATTTAAAATCATACCGGGCGAAACCGAACGCAACGAGCGAATTGAATACAATGGAAAGCACCGTAATGGAAACCGCGATGAAGACGCTGTTGAAAAACTGGGTCCAGAACGGCAGCTTTTCAAACAGCCGGATAAAGTTTTCCAACGTCGGCTCGAGCGGTATCGGATTGAGCGGCCTCGAGACGATTTCGTCGTACTTCTTAAACGAGGTTCCGACCATGTACAAAAAAGGGACGAGGAAGGCGAAGCTCATCACGATAAGAACAACGTACGCGGCCGTATAGCGAATGAATTTCGCCGTATTCATCCTTTCGCTTTTGAGCGCGGCATGAGGCGGCAGTGAGACGCTTTTCGTATCCATGGTTTCCCCCTGTGCTACCCGATATCCTTTAAGCGGAACAATCGGAGTTGGAATAAGCTGACGATCAGCATAATCATCGTGAACACGTAGCCGAGCGCCGCCGAGTATCCGAAGTTTTGTCCCCGGAACGCCTGATCGTAGAGCAGCGACGTCGGAAACAGGAGCGAATTTTGCGGTCCGAATCCTCTGTTCCCGAGCAGAAACGCCTCCGTAAACATGTTGTAGGAGCCAAGAATGGCCTGGAAGACAATAAACATCATGACCGGGCGCAGCAGCGGAAGCGTGACGTACAGAAAACGCTGGAACGCGCTCGCTCCGTCAATCTTCGCCGCTTCGATGAGCTCCCGGGGCACATTCTGCAGACCGGCCAGAAAATATAAAATGTTGATCCCCAAATATCGCCAGGTCGTGACAATAATGAGCGCAGGCATCGTCCAGAGCGGATTTCTCAGCCACGCGATCGGCTCGATGCCGATCATGCCCAGCAGGACGTTCAGCACGCCGAAATCTCGGTTGAAGATAAGTCCGAAAATAAACGCTACGGCAACGGCGGACGTAATATTCGGAGTGAAAAAAAAGGTCGCGAAATATCCTTTCCGTTTCGCGATGAACGGTTGGTTAATCAACAGAGCGACGGCAAGGGCCAAAGGCAAAATGATGAACAAGCTTCCGAAGGCCAGCTTCGTGCCGTTCCACATCGATTTCCAAAACAAAGAATCGTTCAGCACCATCGAAAAATTTTGCAGCCCGACAAACACGTATTCGTTGATTCCCGTATGCAGGTTTAACCACAGCCCGTACAAAGTCGGGTACAAACCGAAAATCGCATAGGCGAGAAAAAAAGGCAGAATAAACAAGTAAGGAGCCATTTTAATACGAACCGCCGGTTTGAAATGCAAGGCAGCCACCTCCAAAGCGAGACTCGCTCAAGCTATAGCCGAAAGGTTATTTTTGTTTCGCTTCTTCCGCCGCAATCAGGTTCTGCAGTTCCTTTTCCACATTGGACAAAAACTGTTCCGGCGTCAATTTGCCTTCTTCATAATCGAAACTGTATTTATCCCAAGCTTGCCCGGCGAGAGGACGCCACCAAGCCTGATTCTGGTTCGGGGCATTTTTTACAAGTTCGCCGTATAAGGCTCCCAAATCCTGACCGCCATAATACTCGGTGTATTTCGTCTGATTATGGAGTCCCGGAAGATCGAGAGACGTCAGCAAAGCCGGGAACAAATTAATGATTTCAAAGCGTTTGACCGACATCTCCGGCGTCAGCTGCGCCAGTTTCAAAAATTCCCAGGCCAAATCTTTGTTTTTGGAAAACTTGGAAATCGCAAGTCCGGTTCCGCCCCACACCGTCGTGTTCACCGACTTCGGTCCGCCCAGCGGCATCGGCACGGCCGCCCACTTCCCGCTCAAATCGGGAGCATTGTCGGCAAGGGCATTCCCCCACCAATCCGGTCCGTAGGTAGCGATGTAGCGGCCGCTGTTGAACGCTTCCCAATAAGCCGGACCTTCCGGCGCCTCCCGATCCATAATGCCGAGTTCCTTCCAGCTCTGAATTCGCTTTAAAGCGGTAAGGCCTTCCGGCGTATTGATGCCGATTTTGCCGTCCGCCGTAACGGTGTCTCCGCCCTCCTGCCGGAGCAGAATTTCAAACCGGCCCAAGTCGTTCGATGCCGGGAATATAAACCGGTCTTTGCCTGTCAGTTTCTTTGCGGCTTCCGTAAATTCATCCCACGTCTTCAAGCCCGCCACGTCGATGCCGGCCTGATCGAACAGATCCTTCCGGTAGTATAGAGCCGAAGCGCACGCCGCATGTTCGACGCCGTACTCTTTGCCGTCCACCGTATATAAGGCTTGGCGTCCTTTCGCCATCACATCGCTGAGATTGTCCCGTTTCATATAGTCGTTCAAGGGCTCGAACGGCACGTCCCCCCG
>JAWLCZ010000122.1:0-13257 GCA_041686835.1 Paenibacillaceae bacterium
TCTCGTACAGATTGGCTGGCATTTCCGTAACGCCGGCATCTTTCAGCACTTTTTTGTTATACCACAGAATCATCGGGTTACAGTCTACGGTAACGCCGTAAATTTTGCCGTCCTCCGTTTTTGCGGCGCCCCACAGCCCCGGGAAAAAATCGTCCGGCTTGATCGGGCTGTCGGCCTTCCGCATGTAAGGCGTCAGCTCGGCGATGCTTTTATTGGCGATGACTTTACTGATAAAACCGTCCCCGGCATAAAACGCATCGGGAGCGGTTCCGCCCGCCAATTGGGTCAAAATCTTCTGATCGTATTCCCCCGGAATCGGGATCAATTCCGCCTCGATATTCGGATGTTTCTCGTTAAAACGATTCGTAAACTCCTGAAAACGCCCCAATTCGCCCGGATTGCCCCAGGTGGCCCACCGGATTTTCACTTTTTCGCCGACGGGTTCCGCCCCCTGCTTCCCGCCGTCCTGATCCTTGCCCCCGGCGCACGCCTGCAAGAAAGGCAGCACGAAAAGCGCAAGCGCGAGAAACAGAAGCGCCAACTTATATCTGGCATTCATCGTTTGTCCCCCTTTAGTCCCAGCATGATGAAAGTTCTTCAAAGATTACTATTTGTAAAATGAACCGGTTTTCTTCACAAAAAAAGGATTGGCCGGGATCCAATTTTTTCCTCGGCCAATCCTTCGCATTGCGCCGCTTTATGACGGGTATTTCGCTCCTTTTTCCCGAAATTCCGCCGGCGACACTTTGACGATTTTTTTAAACACTTTGCTGAAATGCTTCACATCGTTAAATCCGGACATTTCCGCCACCTCGTACACCTTCCAGGTTGTCGTGCGAAGCAGCTCTTTGGCGCGGTTAATCCGCAATTGGATGGAGTAATCGATGAAATTTTGCCCGGTCACGCGCTTGAACATTTCGCTGAAATAGTTTTTGCTTACGCCGACATAATCCGCGACATCCTGCAAGCTGAACGTTCCCGTCACATGCCGGTTCATATAGTCGACAGCCTGCTGCACGATGCGCTGATGCAGCTTGTTTTCTTCGTCCTGCTCCTCCAGACGCGGCTGCCGCCATAAACCGGCGAAAATGCTCCGCAGCAGATCCCGCATCTCGCCGACCGTTTCCATTTGCCCTACGGCTTCCATCTGCTCTACCGCCCCGTCGTAAAAATGCTTGCACGCGTGAAACAAAGACACCAGCTCCTTCGCTTCCCGCATCACCTCGTCCGGGGTTTTCCGCCCTTTCTCCCAACGGGTGAAAAGATGCTCCAAATATTCGCCGGCACCTTTCCGATCGTCCCGCACGATCAGTTCCTTCAAGCGGTTTTTGATATCCGCCCATTTGTGTTCATTATCCGCATGGGTTGTTTTCTCGGGGATGGAAGCGGTAATGTAAATGCCTCCCGTTCCGTCGAAAAAGCGGAGCTGTGCGGCTGTCATCGCTTCCCGGTAAGCCAGATGAAGCTGCTCCACTCCGGTGAATACCGAGCTGATGCCGAACGTGAAAGAATACCCGTTATCGTGCATCATGGCCCGCAGCGGCTGCAATTGTTCGACGATGCTGGCCTTCGTTTCGCAGCGAGTCGGCGTAAGCAATATCAAATGGTCGGAACCTCCCCTGAAAGCGATTCCCGATTTCATCGTTTTATAAAACCATTCCTGCGCTTCTTCAATGACAATCTCGATATAGGCGCCCCAAACTTCGGCACGGATGCGGGAAGCATGATCGAGGAGGCAGACGACAGCGCGGTACCGGTCATTGAGCCATGGCAGCGGCAAAGCCTGATCCGGCGCTTCTTCCCTCGCCAGCAGCTTGACCAGCATTTTTTCCAGCTTCATCCGCCTGTCCGTCTCTTCCTGTTCTTTCAGACGGTTCAACAAGTGCTGCTGATTGCGCTCCTTATACACTTCCTCCTTGATCTTATCCAGGATTTGTTTCAACTCTTCCGGTTCCAGGGTCGGTTTTAACAAATAATCGGAAGCGCCGAGCCGGATTCCTTCTCTGACATATTCGAAGTCGTTGTGGCAGCTGAGCAGCAGCACTTTGATCCAGGGGCAGCGCTGGCGGGCGAGGCGCGTCAGCTCCAATCCGTCCATGACCGGCATCGCGATATCGGTGATGAGGATGTCCACCTCTTCGTTTTCGATCCATTCCATCGCCTTTTTGCCGTTAGAGGCTTCGCCGATAAAACAAAAGCCGTTTCCCTCCCAGTCGAAGGTCGAACGAAGCCCCACTCTCGCCATCGCTTCATCGTCTACCAGGAGAACCTTTAACATTTCCTTCCTCCTCCGGTTGTTTCGGCAAAACCATTTCCACTATCGTTCCACCGCCTTCCCGGTTTTTCACCCGCACTCCGTACAGAGCGCCGTAATAGAGCTGCAAGGTGCGGTGCACGTGCCTTAGTCCGATGCTGGTCATGCCTCTCGTCTTTTTGCTGTCGTCGTCTTCCAGCAGCTTCGGAATTTTCTGTTCATCGATTCCAATTCCGTCATCCGCAATCGCGATATGGACGTCCTTGCCTTTCTCGCGCACGTTCACCTCGATCGTTCCGGATTCGTCTTTGGGAGCAATCCCGTGAAAGATCGCGTTTTCCACAATCGGCTGCAGCAGCATGCGGGGAACGTTAAGGTCGTTCAAATGCGGCGGACAATCGATGAGCAGAGCGATTTTGTTATCGTAACGATACTGCTGAATAATTAAATACTTTTCCAATAAATGAAGTTCGTCGCCCAATTTTACGAACGGCCCGTTCCGTTCCAGACTCGCTTCGAGAAGCTGGACAAGCGTCGATATCGCGTTGACGACGTCGTCCGTCTTGTTCAGCTTGGCCATCCAACGGATCGAATTGAGGGTGTTGTAAAGAAAATGGGGGTTGATTTGGTAGCGGAGCGCCTGAATTTCCGCCTTCTTTTTTTGCGATTCTTCTTCGCCGATGCGCTTGATTAAATCCTCAATCCGGTCAATCATTTTATTGAAGCTTCTGCCGAGCTGGCCGATTTCGTTTCTCCCGACGTTCTCGCAGCGGACGGACAAATCGCCTTCTTCGCCCCGCTTCATCAATCGGCTCATATGAACGAGCGGACGCCCGATCGTATGGACGACGTAATAGCCCATGATGATCGCGAGAAAGACGGCCGCCATCGCAATCCATATCGTCAAATCGCGAATTTCTTTCGAATCGGCCAGCAGTTCTTCGACGGAGACGACGCCCGTGACGTTCCAGCCGTTTTTCAATGACGCCGGGACCATCAGCAACTTCCGTTGTTCATCCAGGTACGGTTTCATTTGCTCGGGCTTGGTCAACGACGATTTTTTCCCGTATAAATGTTCATCCGGATGGTACATATACACGTTATGTTCGTCGACCAGATAAGTGTAGCCCGTATGTCCGAACCGGACGCTTCTCAATTCGTTCGTCAGCGTGTTTCCTTTCACTTCAATAAAAATAACGCCGATGATTTTACCCGTATCCCAATTTTTAATCGCCCTGCCCATGCCGAACACCGGTATGCCCATGTCGGTTCCCTGCAGGTACGAACTGTTCGACAGTCCGAACCAGACAGGCTGGCCGTCCGCTTCGACGATTTTCCGGTACCAGTCCGACCCCCACGGATTACGGAACGCCTGAAGCGACGAACTGAAAATGTTGTTTTTTCTGTTGTGATCGAATATAAAAATATCCAAAATTTCCGGCGAGTTGACCATGGCGAAAATAAGCTGGTTGCTCGCTTCTTCATAAAGATCGGGGAAATCTTTATTGCGGAGACTCGATCCCTGCAGCGCTTTTTGAATTTGCTCGGAACCGAGCAGCATCATGGAAGTGTCGTCCAGTTTCTTGAAGATCATGTTCAGCTTGTCTCCAAGCTGCCTTATCGTCAAAGAAGCGACGGTGCTCACCTGGTCCTGAATCATGCGGGCCGACTTTTCATACGACACGTAGCCCCCGATCGAAACAGGGACGACCATCCCGATAAAGAACAACAGGAACAATTGAACCGTAATCGAATGAAAACGATTGAACCATTTATACATCATTATACACAACCTGTCCGTTCATAGGAATCATGCTCCGTTATCCGTTATTTGGCAGCCCGCGGCAAGGGGTCCGACCCCGAGCCCGCCGTTCTATTCATCGTCCAACGGAATTTCCTCGACGCCGATTTCTCTGAGAAACAGATGATCGTATGCGCTTACGCGCAGCCGCTGCGATTTGTCAATCGTGTAAGTGACGGTAATGCGGCTCAAATCCATCGTTTGCGGATGAGGCTGAATGTTCATTTTCCAGGCGACTTTGACTCCGTTCTTTTTCAACGGTTCGAACGCTAGCTGCTCAGGCTTCTTCACCATCGGGACAATTTCGATTTGGGTCTGGTTCGGTTTCGTCGTGGCGACCCGCTTTTGTTTTTGTACCGGATACGGTTCGTTCGGCCCGATCACGACAATCGTTTCTTTGCCGGCATGATTGTAAATGCCGTACGACGCGTTGACCGTGTCGCCGACGATCATTTCCTCTTCGTTCCGCGTGTATCGCGCGTTGCCGCGGGATATTCGCGTTTGCAGATGCTCCTCGTCCCATACGATGCGGGCGTTCGGATACAACTCTTCAAGCAGATCCGGAACGAACGGAACGAGGCTGCTGCCGCCGGACAACAGCACGGCATCGATATGACGCCGGTTCAAATCCGCATGGTCGCGCATACGGTCGTTCAGCTGCTTCAGTCCCTGCATCATCCGGGCGCGGATCGATTCGGTGCGGAGAATGAACTGCTCAAGCGTGAACGTGATCCCTTGTATGCCTTGATCGAGTCCGGGAATGAGGGGAGGGATGTTTAACGCATATTGTTCGTGGCTGGAAATGTAACGTTTCGTTTTCTCGGCTAACGATTTCAGCTGATAATAGAACGTAAATTTCGGGTGGGTTTTCAATCTGTGCAGTCGCGCAGGATCATCGAATACGTCGAGGCTGATGCTTTCGCATACCGGATTGCCCTGCAGCTTCCCCTGCTCGATAAAATAGCGGATAATGACGTCGTCCAAATCGTCCCCGCCGATGTCCAGGCCGGTTTTGGCCAATACTTTTCCGCGATTGCGGTTGATTTCCGAGGCGGAACGGAGCTCCCCGGTTTCATACATGTCCAATACCGCCAAGTCCAATGTGCCGCCGCCGAAATCAAACACAAGCGCGTATTCGCCGGGGATATTGCGGCAATCCCACAGCACGGAAACCGGTTCGTCCAGAAACCATATGCGGTCCGTGGGTATGCCAAGCTTAACGGCTGCCTGTTCCATCACGCTTTTGCGGTTTTCGTCGAAATTGACGGGAATGCTCAGGCATAAACGGGCGATCTGCAGCGGGTCTTCTATTCCCGCCTTGCGCAGCAGCTCGCGCAGAAAAACGGAGTACAAATCGGCCAGCGTGTAACGCTCCCCGCCGATCTCCAACGTATAATGCACGTCGCGCCTCAATTCGGTCTTCATCGAAAAGACGGTGCGATCCCTCCATTGGTCGATGGCGGCCGCCTGATTGCCGATGATCCAGTTTCCGTCAAAATCTTTGGATAAAATGGAGCGGATGATATAGGGATGTTCTCCGACATCGACCCGTTTCATCTCCACCCGGTTGGCGTACGGATCCAGTAAAGCTACCGATGAGTTGGTCGTTCCCAAATCGATCCCGACATAATGGAAGTTCACGGATGATCACCTCAGTTTACAAGTTTCGCAAATCGTCGAGAACGTCGTGCCGGCCGCCCGAAGCGGGCAGCCGATGCAGCGAAATTTTCGCTTTCGCCATCGCCTGCTTGTTCGTCCGTTTCCTTAAGCCCGGGCAAAGTAAACGGATGTGCGCCGGCTTACCCGAAACGGCCGTTTCGCTGAATACGATTTCATAATTGTGCGGATATTTTTCCATATCGGAGCGAATGGCTGCGGAAAACCGGCCTTCCGGCTCGCGCACGGCAAGCGGCAAGCTCGGAAACCATTCCCAGTCGCGGCCTCCTTCCCAGAACAGCCGCAGAAGAAAGGCGATGTCGGGAAAATGCAGGTCTACGTCTTCCTTGCGTTGCAAATAACTATTTTGCAGTTGGATGAAAGCATCGATTTGCCTGTCGTTCAACACCACTCCGGCATCCTTGCCTCTGAACGCCGCCACGCCGGCCAGCCAGGCGGCTTTCCATTTCAGCCACATCGCCTCGATGCCTCCTTCATAATTGTTTCAGTTCGTCGAGCAATCCGGACAATGGCTGCCGATCGGCGAATTCCGCGCGGACAACGGCTCTCGCCAGAACGTGCCCGGTTAGCGAATCGCGTATCCCGGGACGCACGATGCGGTATTGTACCTCTGCCGAGGTGCGGAGAGGCGCGTCTTGTTCAAAGCGGATCGCATCGCTTCCCTCCGCAAGCCATCGTTCCACCGTATCGTGGTGGCTTTCGGCCGACGACGGAGCGCCCAACCATTCGATATGGAATATTTCCGCGAGCAGCCCCGCTTCGTCGCACGGCCACGCTGCCGGTTCGGAAGAAGCGCCGGACAGCCATTCCAGCAGCAGTTCCTTTTTGTCCGGGGCAAGTTGCCCGCCCAGTTTCATCAGCTTCGGCCTGTCTTGGCTCCGCTGGTTACATTGCCGCACCCAGGCCAAAAACAAGGGCCGCACATGCTTTCGCGCCGCGACGGAACGGACGCCTTCTCCGCCAAACAACCGCTGCAGATACCGGTCTTCCATATCAAGAAGGGGAAGAAGCCCTTCGCAATCGCGGATTTTGCCGATGAACGCATAGAGCGCGTCCGGGTTATGCGCAGCAACATATTGAAACACCGGCGTCAACCGCTGAGCCGCAAATCCCGAGCGCATGCCGTCGGCGAATATTTCGCTGCACCGTTCCACAACCATAGCCGCATCCGCCGGCGGAGAAGCGTGCCCGGAAGCGTGCGGATTCCGGCGCAGCAGCCTCTCTTCCAGACTGACCGGATCGAGGCAAAGCACCCAGGACAGGCGGCAAAAATCGTAAGGCTCACGCATAAAAAGCCGCATGAATGCGTCCCAGTGGCGCAAAATCACTTTTTCTTCCAGCCACTTGCGGCGGTTTTCGTCCTGCAGCGCCGATTGGACGAGCAGCGGGAAATAATACGGGACTTCGTCCTTTATCATTATATTTTCGATGCCGGAAATGTCAAATGTGACATCCGCCGCTTCCCGCAGCGCGGCTCTCCGTTCCGCTGCGCCGCCGCTTTCGGAAGCCTCGATCCGGGCGGCATATTCAAGAAAGCGCGTCCACCGGATTTGCCGGTCCGCCGTGTCGATCGAACCGCGAATGAGGCCGGCGGCCGAAGCGTATGCGGCAAACCACGGCAAGAAACGTTTCCGCCGTTCCGGATTCATGATGATATCCTGAAAGAAAAGCTCGAAGTCGCCCTTTTCGAGATAAGCCGGATCATCGACCGCCGGCGCGGACAGCATCATGTCGGCAAACCGCTCCATGCGTTGTGTCGGGTCGGTCCACTCCCGGAGAAACATATAATCGACAAGCGGCCATTCGCCATACTGCTTCTGCAGCAGTTTGCGCGGGACGCCGTCCCTTTTCGTTTCGTATGCGCTGCGCAAGGGCTCCTGCTTCCGTTGTTTAGCGAATTCGTCATCCGCAAACCGTACGGCAATTTCACGCAGCTCGTTCTCGTGCTGCCGGCGCAGTTTCTCCAATTCCATTTCCAGCCGGGCCTTAAATTGTTCGTATTTTCGCGCCGACTCGCGCAAAACGCCGGCCCACCTCCGCGCCGCTTCGTCCCAGGCCCCGCCGCCGTAATGCCGCCTCAGATCGCGAATCGCCGTGGCGAGCAGCAGCCGCTTCAATTCCTCGTCGGCCTCCCATCCGCCGAAACATACGTCGTACAGCAACTGGTGAACAAACGCTTCGACGAAAGGGATGTAGCTGTTTTTCCGCAACCCGGGAGAACGGGGAGCGTCGATCTGTTCCCGCTCTGTGTCAGAAACGGGGAAAACGAGCCATTCCAACAAATAATACGGATTTTTTTCGTGCAAAATCCAGCGCAGCTTATCTTGATAAGATGCATGCTTATGCTGGTTTGCATACTTTCGCAACCAGTCCCACGTCACTCGCCGTTCCATTGTCGACCCTCTTCCTGCTCCGCGGCATGCGCCGCCGTATCCAGCAGCCGCCCGGCAGTATCCTTTACTTTGCGGTATATCGGAAGAAGCAGAGAGTGCAGCGCCGTATCCTTCCGCCAAAAATCGGGATCACCCGCCAAGACAAGCAGGGCAGGGGCGTCTTCATCCGGCTTCGCAAGCGCCTCGCCGCCCCGCGGCATATCGCCGGAACGCCGCTCTCCATGCAGGCGGTCACGGTTGCGCTCCGCGTCTTCAGTATGCCCGTCGGGCGAACCTGACGCCGCGTTCCCATCGGCGCACAAGCCGCGCGCATGGACGCTTGCGCTCCGCAGCTCCCTCAGCCCGGTCAGCAGCGATTCTCTGCTTAATCCTCTCGCTTCGCAAAGAAGGAACGGATCAGCCGCCATCCGCGTTCCGAAAGCCATGAGCGCCGCCGCGGCATGCTCGCAGATGCCGCTCCCGGCGCCGCATGAGCACGTAACGGCGCGTTCCTCGATCGCTTCCGGAAATAAAGACACGCCGGCTTGCTGCAGATCGCGCTCCAACGCATCCGGCATATCCCCGTTCAACAGCGCCGCGGAAAATGCGGCCCGTTCGGCGAATACGCGCAGTGCCCGGTCCCGCTCCTGCGGAGTGAAAACCGGCAGCCCGACCTCGATCCGGTACGGGCGTGAGCGGTGGCCTGCCGTTTTGCAGGCGATGCGCCCGGGAAATACGCGAAGCTCTTCCACGGTTCTTTCCGCCGCTTTTTGCTCTTCTTCCGCCTGAACGCGCAAGCCGGAAGCGGACAGAACGTCCATCCACCGCTTCGGCAGCCACGCTTCTTCGATCCATTGGTCCGGCATCGCCGCATCGCCTCCCTGAATATGGCCAATGAAATAATGCGGATATACCCGCTCTTACCGCGCCGCTTCGTTTTCTTCATCAACGAATATTTCCTTGCGCAGCGTGAAGATGTCCCGCAATCGTTCCGCCGACAATTCCGACAGCCAATCTTCCCCGTTCCCGATGACGCTCGTCGCGAGCATCTGTTTGTTTTCCATTAATATGTCGATCCGTTCTTCCAGCGTTCCCGAACAGATGAATTTGTACACCTGCACGGCTTCCCGCTGCCCGATGCGATACGCCCGATCCGTCGCCTGGTTTTCCACGGCGGGGTTCCACCAGCGATCGAAATGAATGACATGATTCGCCCTTGTCAAATTTAATCCGTAGCCCCCGGTTTTTAAGGAAATGATGAACATGGGCGGCGCATCCGGCTGTTCCTGAAACCGGCTGATCAGCTCATCCCGCTTCGTTTTCGGCACCTTGCCGTGCAGAAGCAGCGCTTCCCGTCCAATGGTCCGCTCCAGATACGGTTGCAACAGTTCGGCCATGCGGGCGTATTGGGTAAACAATAATACACGTTCGCCGCGCTCGATAATCTGTTTCAGTATTTCCTCCAGCCGGAGCAGTTTGCCGGAACGCCCCGGCGACAAGCGGGGTTCGCCGAGAAAATGGGCGGGATCGTTGCAGATTTGCTTCAAACGGGTGATCGCCGCCAATATCGCGCCTTTTCGCTGCATGCTCCTTGATGCGCGTTCCACCTTCCCTAGAGCGTCCCTGACGCACGCCTCGTATAACGCAGCCTGCTCTTTGGTCAGCGGACAGTACACTTTGGTCTCCAGCTTTTCCGGCAGGTCGCGGATAATCGTCCGATCCGTTTTTACCCGCCTCAACACAAAGGGTTGAATGATCCGCTGCAGCCGTTCCGCCCGGCGCTTCTCGCCAAGCTTTTCAACCGGCACAACAAACCGGCTGCGAAATTGCTCCCTGGACCCCAAATAACCGGGATTCAAAAAATCAAAGATCGACCAAAGCTCCGACAACCGGTTTTCCACCGGAGTGCCGGTCAGGGCGATCCGATGGCGGGCGTGCAACCTGCGCACGCTGCGCGCCTGCTTCGCGATCGTATTTTTAATGTTCTGCGCTTCGTCCAAAGTGACGACATCCCACGAAATGGCGGACAAATCCCCGATATCGCGCCGGGCCGTCGCATAGGAGGTCAGCACGACATCGCTGCTCCCCGCTTTTTCGGCCAGAGCCCGGGCGGACAGGCGTCCGGGGCCGTAATGAAGCCATACGTTCAAGGTCGGGGCGAAACGCTGCAATTCCTTCTGCCAGTTGCCGATGACCGAAGTCGGGCAGATGAGCAGCGCCGCGCCCTGCAGTTCGCCCGAATGCTTAAGATGAAGCATGTAGGCGATCCATTGGACCGTTTTGCCGAGTCCCATATCGTCGGCAAGGCACGCGCCGAGCTTCCATTTCCGCATTTCGAGCAGCCAGGCGAAACCTTTCTGCTGATACGGGCGCAGCACTCCCCGCAGCTGTTCCGGCTGCTGTCGTTCGGGAACGATGTGCCCGCCGCGCAAATATTCCAGCATGAGCCCGATGTTGCCGTCCGCCGCAACCCGTCTCACCGGAAGCGGCAGACGGTTGTCAAGCGGCGGGGGCGTTCCGCCGGCATCCTGAACGTGCAATGCCAGTTGAACCGCTTCGGCCAGCGTCATACGCCCTTCCGCGTTCCGTTCAAGCAGCGCTGCAATCGCCGCCGCATGGCGGGGCGCAAGTTCTATCCATTGATCGCGGATTCGCAGCAGCGGGAGCTGTCGGGCGACGAGCTGTTCGAATTGTTCACGGGTGATTGTTTCATCGCCAAGCGCAATTTCCCAATCGTAAGCGAGGATGGAGTCGAAGCCGAGCATGCCCGGCCCGCCGCTTTCCGGATAGGCTTCGCCGGTACGTACGGCGCTTGCCGTTCGCAGGTTCAGCTTCAGCCCGACCTGCGATTCCGGCCTGCGCCACCACTTGGGAGCGATGACGCCGATTCCGCTTTCCCGCAGTTGTTCCGCCGTCTCGTTCAAAAATCGGTACGCTTCCGGAACAGTCAATTTGCATTCCGTCGGACACATCGACTGCAAACTTGGGAGCAGCGGCGGGAACAAACGGGCGGCACGCCACAAATCGCGCAAGAGCCGCTCCTGCGGACGGCTAAACCGGTAATGGCGGCACACCAGCGTCTCTTCCCGGCAAGCCCATACCGTTTCGGCGGGAACGAGCAGCCGCGGATCGTAAACCGCCTGCAGGTAAAAACGCAGCGTCCATCGCTCCTCTCCTTTCCGCTCGTCCGCCGGTTCCGGTTCCTCCACACGAAGACAAAGGCGGCAGGCCGATTCGTTCAACCGTTCTACAAGGCGGGATCGCCAAGCCGGCAGTTCGTCCGCAACCCATTCCAACGCGCCGGTTCCCGTTGTTTCCGGAGAGGAGAGCAGAGAATGGAGCCAATGCTCGGAAGGCGTTAACGGCGCTGCGTAACGGGGGTTCAACGATGCCATGACGCTTTTCATGTCCGTTTCGCTGATAGCGGAACGGATAAACCGGTCGATCATGGCGTTCATAAAATTCTTCAGTCTACGCATCGCCTCAACCGCCGTATCCGTGATTAGCGGCGCTTCATCGTCCGCCGCAGCAACGCCGCAGCAGACGGAGGGCATCTGAGCGGACAGCGCGGACAAACGGTAGCGAACTTCCTCATCATCCGTCAAACCGTCCCAGACGGCCTCGACGACTCCGTTTCGTTTTTTCGCGAAAGGAATAAAATGTCCGCTGCGCAGCAGTTCAAGAGACAGGATGGCGGCACGGCTCCAAAACCGCAGGCTGTCCCCGATCCGCACCCCGGACGGTTGCCCCGGACGATTGCCGGAAAGCTGCGCCAGCCAGGCCAGCATATGCGGAGCCTCCTCAACGTCAGGAAACCAGGCCAGCGCTTCGATATTGCGGTTTTGCACGTTTCCGTTCGCCGTTTCCCCGTCACCATCGGCTCCTTTCGCGGCGGGCGGGCTCTGTTCCGCCGGAACGCAGATGTTTAAGGCTTGTTTCGATATGCCGGCCAGGGCGGCGAGGCCCGGCGAACCGTTCAGCGGCACAAGGGCTTTCCCGAGTTCGGCACACCTACATGGAATAAGGTCATGGGGCCGCGACCGCTTGCGCTGACCCCAAATAACAAAACAAGGATGCCGGTCAATGCCATTGTCCGGAATCCAGGTACCTTGAACAATTATCAACGGATTCTACTCCTTATGGGTGTATAGGTACGCGCGTAACCGTCATATCCATCCGCTGCAGCTGCTCCACGATGGATTGATCTGTGTTTTCGTCGGTAATCACCTCGTGGATTTCCTTAAGCTGCGCTATTCTCGTCAACGATTTGACGCCGAATTTGCTGTGGTCGACGAGCAGATAACACCGATCCGCAATCGAAATCATATTGCGTTTCAACATCGCCTGCAGTTCGTTCGAATCGCTCAAGCCCCGTTCGATATCGACGCCTTTGCAGGACAGAAACAGTTTATTGACGTGATACGATTGCAGCGTCTTTTCCGCTATCGGGCCGATAAACGAAAGCGACGGGGCCGACAGCGTGCCGCCGGTGGAAATGACCCGGATTTTGGAACGTTCGGCCAATTCGACGGCTACTTTGATGGCATTCGTTAACACCGTCATCCGCATATCGGGCAGCAATCTTGCCATCTGCCATGCCGTGGTGCTCGCGTCCAGAAGAATCGTATCCCCTTCCTCCACGCGCGAAACCGCTTCGCGGGCAATCGCCATCTTCTCCTGAATGTGGCTTATCTCCCGCTCGGAAAAGTGAGTCTCCCGCTCGCTGTTTTTGGCGCTTACGGCTCCCCCGTGGCTGCGCAGAAGTTTTCCTTCGGCTTCCAGCTTTTCCAGGTCGCGGCGAATCGTTTCTTCCGTCACCTGAAACAGCTTGGCAAGCTCCGCTACCCTTACGCTTCCTTCATTATCGACAAGATTTACAATCTCGCGATGACGTTCTGCGACAAGCATATCCTATCCTCCCGTACGCATACGAACTAACCTGATAATTTTTATTGTAACAAATCTGAAGCGTACAATGAAGCAATCGCACCATTGATTTGTTGCTTTATGTTTGTTTCGTTATGATTTTGTTGGTTTTATTGTACCAAAAATAAAATGACTTGAACATCCTTTGAAAAAAGGACGGGTTCAAGTCATCCGGGCGCTACCGGCACCGTTTGAATTTGAATTCGGTATGGACGATTTTAATGACA
>JAWLCZ010000123.1:0-13173 GCA_041686835.1 Paenibacillaceae bacterium
TTGAAATACAACGAAACCTATACTGTGTCCGTAAGTTATGTTCCTACCTTTGGAAGTGATATGGGAAAGACATTGACTAAGACTTGGTCTTTCACTACTGAAAGTGGCGCTAAGTCACCGTCATCTGAAAGCGTTTCGTGGGAGAGCGAGTCCAACGATTCGTCGTCGACATACAATCCAACCCCTGCCGAAACGATTTCAGCTATTCAATACAACAGTAAAAACATCGGCATCAAGATCAACGGCAAGTATGTTGCCGTCAACCCGAATGCCAAAATCGTCAATAAAAGCACCTTCATCCCGCTTCGTGGAGTATTCGAAGCCTTGGATGCCGAAGTCAGGTGGCATGGTGAAGATCAATCCATCGACATCACAAAAGGCACCACCAAAGTTCATCTCCGGATCGGCAGCAAGAAAGCCACTGTCAACGGAAAGACCATTACTTTGACAACGGCGCCGTTCATCTCCAAAGAAGGTTCCACCTATGTTCCCCTTCGCTTCGCTAGTGAAGCTCTGGGCGCAAAGGTAACGTGGGATGCCACTAACTGGACTGCAATCATTAATTCAAAGTAAAACCGTTCAGGCGAAAGAGTCGGGTGCTTCGGCACTCGGCTCTATTTGTTTGTCTTGTAAATTATGCTATTTGAAGCATTCCGGATGCCTAGCCTATTTCCTGCTTTGTGCCAGCTTTTTTTTGTTGGGCCAAATACATCGCATAACGAATCGTATTTCTTGCCACGTCGATTTCATAGAAAAAAGTAGGGGGAACCCCCGGCCGCCAATTCACTTCATACAAACAAATTTTACGGTTGCTGTCCAAGCCCACATCTATGCCAAGTTCATCCAAAGATTGGTCATAGGCGTTATCCAGGTGCCGGGCGAAAGAAAGAGCGAATTGCTCCAGGTATCGTCTGACATTATAAAATTCCTCTTGAAACTCTTGAATTAAGAAAGAATGCAGATACGTTGTATAGCCGCCGCTGCTTAAATTGGTGACGATTTTTTGCGGAGAAGAAGCGATTCGCGGATAAATGGCGGCTACGACCCATCTGCCTTCCCCGTTTTTTTGCACATGCAGCCGAAAATCGTAAGAAAGGCCCGCTTTCGTTCTGGAGGAGATAAAAGGTTGCACGAGAATGTCTTCCCGCGAAATCAAGTGGGACAGGAATAATTTCAAATCGTGGCGATTATTTTTCTTCACCTTTTCCTCTTGAACGACGAGATACCCTCCTTTCTGTTGTTCAATAAACACGACTCCGATTCCCTTGTGTCCGTAGACAGGTTTGACAATCACTTTATTATATTTGGCCAGAAATTGGAACACGGTATCCGCATGAGTCACGATTTGCGATGGAATAAGATATTGGGAAAATTCGCCTCTCTTCTTAATCAGTTTGTAAACCGTCATTTTGTCTCCGATGGAACAGCTCGTGAAAGGAATTCTTTCATATAACAGATTATATATAGATTTCGCAGTATCCGTAGTCGGGCTGCCGGCATTATAAATGACATCCGGAAACGGCATGATTTTTTCTCTCCACTCCCGGTTGTCCAGAACCCAGCCACGAATGGTTTCTTCCTTCAGATTCACTTTGCCGGGGGTAAAGTAGAAAAAATCCGCGCCCTCCGCCTTGGCGGCCGAGGCAAATGCGTACGTTTTATAAACGAGTTGCGGATATCTGCGATAATGAAACATGCCGATTAAAGTCATAGTGTTCTCCGCTCACTCCCCGAGTTTAACCCAAATGGAATTTAATCTCTTTAGCCGCGGCTTTTGCTATGGCGCGGGCTTCCTCTATGGTCGATCCGATGGCCAGCACGTAAGCATACCGGTGTCCCATGGACAAAGGAGGCTGCAAATACGCGCCTTTTCTCGGGCTGATAAACACGTCATAAACTCCTTCATGTTTTAGCGCCTTCTTTTTTCCCGTTACTTTCAGCAATCTTCCTTTGGCGGTCAGCGTAATATACTGCGCGAATACGAAGCGTTCATGCTTCTTTTCCAGGTTATGTTCCTCGCCTATCCATCCTTTGATAATTTGTTCCACAAAATTAATTCCGTAAGCGATCTCAATCATCTTGTTCATCGCCCCGCCCGATATGCGCGGATTGATTTCTATCAGCTTCCATTGGCCGTTCTGGCGGCGCAATTCGAGATGGCAGGACCCATTGTCAAAATGTAAAATCGATATGATTTGGCGGACCGCATCATAAATTTCGTTGTATAATTGTTCCGGCACCTTGGCGAGCAAGGAATATCCTGTGACGATAAACCGCTGCTTTTGTGTAATCTCTTGCTCAATAATCGCGACGATATGAATTTGGCCGGCGTGAACAAAAACCTCGACAAGATACTGCGGACCGTCAATATATTCCTCGAAAAGGACAGGCTCCTCCGGATACTTTTCCATTAACAGTTTTATGTTTTTTTCCAATTGGGATTCGTTATCGGCTTTTAACACAGCCTTTGAGCCCGTCGAAGCGGGAGACTTCACAATGACGGGATAAGTAAGATGATGATCTTCCATAAAAGAAGCCAAGTCATCCGCTTCATTGAATACGGCGTGTTTCATGTTAAATTCCGTGCTTTTTAAAGCTGCCCGGGTCTCGATTTTGTTGCCCATCTTGAAAATGGATTCTGTCGGCAGTTTCTTGTTGCAGAATTCTTCGCATAATAAGGCGGCGGTATGAACTAAAGGATCCACAAAACTTACAATAGCTTCAATGATCTTTCCTTGTTTTTGGAGGATGGCGATCTTTTCTCGCATCATGTTTTTGTCGTTAAGGTTTACGTATATCATTTCGTGGACGTCGGGAAATTCGTTTCTTTGCACTACGTAGCCGGCCCTATCGGTAAAAACAACATTAAAGTATCCGAGTCTTTCCGCAGTTCTGACCGCTTCTCTGCTGGAGCCCGCTTTCTGTATGCCGATGAATACAATTGTACGCACATGAGCCCTCCTAATCCGCATAGTGGGGAATATACCTAGATTATGGTATGTGTTTGCACTATGCTCGGACTGGGTATCCGCCATGATAGAGGCACGAACGGGTAATAGCCCGGGGAGAGCCGAAAGAATGACACGGAACCGGACGAGCCGGATCCGATAGGAATTTTGTAATCTGATGTCGAACCTATTAAAGAACGCAAGCATTGAAATCGATGGGCTTGAGATCGGTATGACGTGCAATTAAAAAATAAAGGCGGGAATTTACATGGACATCGATATGGAGACCAAAAAGATATTGCTGGAAACATTGGAGAAAGTCAAAGCACATGGAGAAATGCTCCGGCAAAGGCGGGAGGCGAAACGTTGGCGGGACATCGCCGTACCGCTGAAGCTGTCCGATGGACTGGCCCGGCTCACCAAAGATCAGTTAATGCAAATCTGCGAAAATCTGGAGTTTCGCGGTCTGAGCGCCATGAAGAAGCAAGACCTGATCGAAGCTTTGCAGGAACGGATTCCGCAACACATCGAGCGAACGTTTCTGAGTTTCGACCAGGAGCGCTATGATATCGCTCACAAGTTGGTGCACGGCGGCGGGTATGCGGTCGTTTCCGATACGGAAACGGATCGGCTGGACTTCTTCCGAATGCGCGGTATCGCTTTTACCGGGATGCTGAGTGGACAAAAAGTGCTCGCAATGCCGCAGGAGATTGCAGAGAAATTCAAACGGATTAATACCGCTTCCTATTGTTCCATCGTCCGCAGAAATACGGAATGGGTGAAGCTTGCGCAAGGCATGCTCTACTATTACGGCACCTTGACTGCACAAGAATTGGAGACGATGCTGGTTCAGTACACTGGAGAACCTGTTCCATTTCTTGAACTTTTTCATGTTATGCACGACGCCATCGATTTCTACGGGGAAATGCGGTTGGATACCGAGGGGTACTCCAATGTCAGGGTCTGGGATGCGAAGCGAGTGAAACAGGAGCATCGGGCCAGACCGGACCTGGATTTCTTCCCGTTCACGAAAGAGCAGCTGATACAAGCCGGCGAACCTGGATTCGTAGAACGGAATGCATGCTACCGGTCGTTTGTGAGCTTTATCTGCGATCATTACGAAATTAGCCGCACAAGAGCGGACCAAATCGTTGAGGAGTGCGTGTATGCCATTCAAATCGGCGAATCGGTTTCGGATATGATGCAATACCTGCAAAGCCAACTGGAGATGGATGATCTCGAAACGCTGCAAGCCTTCATGGATAAAGTGGTGCTCCTGAACAACCATACCAGACAATGGTTTCTCAAAGGTTATGCGCCGCTGGAAATTTGGCAAGGAAACCATGCAAGTTCTCATCCTTCAAAGAGGGCGGATGTAATTCATCTTGCAACCAGGAAGAAAATCGGAAGAAACGATCCTTGCCCTTGCGGCAGCGGCAAAAAGTTCAAAAAGTGCTGCGGGAATTGAAATTACAGGAACGAAATGGCCTCTTCCGCCAATTCGAGCAGGTGGACAGCTATAGAACAACGATCCCGCAGATCTTCAACCAGCGGCCCCTCTTCTGTGCCGGTGTACGCCTGTTCGATCAGTTTCGGCACCATCATGCCGCAGCGAATCCCGGCAGAAGCGGTAAATCCGAAGCGAACTTTTGCACTATCTCCGTTCCACCCCGCGTCTCTTAGACCCATAACATAGTGTTCAAACAAGCGATCCGGCAATCGGCTTGTTTCGCGAAGCAAACTGCCGTCCCTGTGCAAGAGCAAACCGTAAAAACGCCCCAGTTCCTCGCCTAGACCGGCAATGCCGACAAACGCCCAATCAATGGCGACCATGCTGCTCTTCTCTTGCCGGAACAAATTGGGCGGCCATGCATCATTATGGGTCAGCACCTTGGGCAATTTCTGCAATCCTTCCAACAATTGCCGGCGGCTTTGGTGGAACTTCGAATAGCGCTTGAACATATGGGGTGGAAACCATTTACGGAGTACGGGCAATTGCCAGGTCTCCTCGATCAAAGCCATCTTGTTATCGTACTTATCGCACTCTTCGACCCACGAAGCTAACCATCTTCTGCATAACCACGGCTCGTCCGGCAGCGGTTCGCCAACGAGATAAGAACCGTTGAATCTCCCTAGCAGCCGAGCCGCTTCCTCATAATGGCGAAGAGTCCAATGCGGCCCGATACTATCGGTCACTTCCTCCAGCCATATCCATACGGTGTTGTCGTCTTTTTCCTCAATGGCAAAACATCGCGGCGCCCTTATCGTCTCCGGCAGCTTTTCAAGCAGCCCCGATTGATAAGCCAATATTTCTCTTTTCCAGTAATTGTAATGTGTCGGTTCGTCTGCGCGGGATGACGGAACAATGATTTTCAAGATCAATGACCAATCCACGGACTTTTCATGACTCCAAGCCTTTCCCGCCACCGATACAACCCGCCCGTCACCTGATTCGATGCGTTCCAACTCAATCGATGATACGTCCAATCGCCCAATTGAACCGGATCCAGGCCGGTCAAAGTTTTTACGCAACGGTGAATTTGTTCCTCAGCTATGCTCAATCGGTTATTTTGCATATGCATCCCCACCCGTGACAAGTTATCCAAACCCTGCCCAAAGTATATCACTTGATTTACAGTACGGAACATATCAACCGGCAGCATAAGAAAGAAAAATCGAAATAGACTGGAAATGAAGGAGTTTCCTTCCTTCTTATCGAATGGATAAGCAGCACAGCTTCCTCATGAGAAACGCCGGCCACGGATTTATCCGGGGGCAACTTCAGACGCGGGAGCGGAGTGTGCGGCAAAGAGAAAGGAATTGATGAATATGGGACAGCTCGTCTGCAAACTGGAAAAGGAAATTACGAAAAAAGTGCGGCTGAACTATTTGCTGCATTTGCCTGAAAACGTTGAATCTTCCGATCGCAAATGGCCGTTACTCCTGTTTCTGCATGGGATGGGAGAAAGAGGCGATCAAATCGATTTGATCCGAAAACACGGCATACCGAAAATCGTGGAGCACCGCGATGATTTTCCGTTTATCGCCGTTTCCCCCCAATGTCCGGCCCATACCGTATGGTCCGCCGAGACGGACGCCCTGGCAGCGCTGCTGGATGAAGTCAGCGCAGTGTATCCTGTCGACACATCCCGCATTTATTTGACGGGTTTGAGCATGGGCGGTTATGGCACTTGGCAGCTGGCGATCGAGCATCCGGAACGGTTTGCCGCATTGGCGCCCATTTGCGGAGGAGGGAACCCGGACAGAGCGAGTGCGCTGAAGGATATTCCGATCTGGGTATTTCACGGAGCGAAGGATCGGGTCGTTCCTCTCGAGCAATCGCAACGAATGGTGGATGCCGTTAAAGCGTGCGGAGGAAATGTGCGGTTTACCGTGTATCCCGAAGCGGATCACGACTCGTGGACGGAAACTTACAACAATCCTGAATTGTATGAATGGTTTCTGCGGCAATCGCGCCCGGCACGATAATGACTCGCCTCTGTAAGAGCAGGCGCGGTCCGCGTAGGTCAAATTCCGGGCGGCCGTGGGGCCGTGGTGTCAGCAGGTCGGTTTCGTCGTACCCGGAAGCGATTGCGGCTTGCCGAGCAAGAAGCCTTGCCCGAGCGTAACGCCCAACGTTTGGGCCAGGAGCAAGTCGTCCTGTTCTTCAATCCCTTCCAGAATGAGGCGGCATTCGTCCTTGCAGTAATCGGTAAAAAGCCGGATTATTTTTTGTTTCTTTTTGCACGCAAACAATTCCTGGGAGAAAAAACGATCCAGCTTGATAAAATCCGGTGATATAAGGACGATGTTTTTTAACGTCGAGGCCCCTTCCCCTACATCGTCGAGTGCAATCAAGAAACCGAGTTCCCGCAAGTAGGCAGCGCTTTTGCGAAAAGATCCGTTGTTCCAAACTTCCTTTTCCGACAACGATTCGTTGATTTCAAACACGACGCGGTTCGACACCGAAGGATACTTGTCGATAATCGTGTCGACAAAGGCCGGAAATGCGTCAACCGCCATCGTCGACGGGAAAATGTTGATAAACAGCAGTTCGCTGCGCTCCGTCGTTGGACGGGAAGAAAAGTAGGCGGAAATCGCCCAATCGATGGACAACGTGTCCATTTCATACAGCCTGCGCTGCCGTGATGCCGCCTGGAACAGCTGATCCGGACTGATATTGGACTTGCTGCGAATCAGCGCTTCATGTCCGAGCGTCTTTGCGGTCGAAAGATGATACACCGGTTGAAACAAATGGTAAAAATCGTGTTGGGCAATCCGCGATTCGTTTCGATGACTTCCTTCCTCATAGATCGACAATTTCGGCAACCCGGCCGCCATAGACTTAGGCCCGAAGGTTTTGCGTCCCTATCTTTCGATAGGTATGCTGTTTTTCCTACATTATTCGTAAAAAACCGACCATTCCCTACCAAACATGTGTTTTGATTATGAATATTTAACAAATTCTGTTCAAAGATGTACACTTGCCCGTCTGCCGGGAGGGATCGTTTTCGTGATGGACTTCTGTGCTCCGCTGGCCTATACTTGGATATCATGCGGATATGGAGGTAGAGAGATTGAAAGCGATTTGTGTATTTGCGGGTTCAAATCCCGGCACTCATCCCGAATATGCCTTTCATGCCAGGCAGCTTGGCCGGGAAATTGCCAAAAAAGGCTTGAAGTTAGTGTACGGCGGTTCGAAAACCGGGCTGATGGGGGAAGCGGCGAATCAAGCGCTTGAAAACGGAGGTCAAGTTATCGGCGTCATGCCTACCGATTTGATTCGAGGCGAGTTGGCGCATACCGGGCTGACGGAATTCATCGAGGTCAAAGACATGCACGAACGTAAAGCGACCATGGGCAAACTTTCGGACGCCTATATCGCATTGCCGGGCGGCTATGGCACGTTCGAGGAACTGTTTGAAGTCGTAAGCTGGGCGCAGCTCGGCATCCATAAGAAGCCGATCGGCATTTTGAATGTCGCCGGTTATTACACTCCTCTCCTGAACATGGTTGACCACGCCGTGGAAGCCGGATTCGTTCAGGAAGTACATAAACAGTTGCTCATTTCGGCTCCCGACGCCCCGAGCTTAATTGAAAAACTGATGGAATACGAACCCCCGGCGTTCGGGAAAAAATGGGAACAGCTGTAACGTTCGCCGCGCGCGACTCCCGGCTCGCGGCTCGCCGCATGGTGGCGGTCAAACCCTCTCCGGCACGGGTTCAACCCGCTTTTGTGTTTGAGGATACCGCTTTCGTTTGGCGGCTGTAGAGCGCGGCACATCCGAGCCATCCGGCGGCGCCCGCGACGAGAAACACGGATTGGAATGAAATCCAATCGACCAAAAAACTGCTGCCCATCGTCACGACGGAGGAAACGACCAGCGTAATCATCGCGTTGACGCTCACGCACATCGGCAGCTTTTCCCTCTGCACATTCTCGATAATCAAAATGCCGCTGCTCAAGTTATAACCGCTTAAACTTAAATTCGTCAGCGCGAATGCGGCAAAAACCGCCCACAACTGCTCTACGCCAAACACCAAAAATCCGGCGGCGCCTCCGCACGCGGACGAGATCAGCAAAATAAAACGGTGGCCGTATTTATCGGCCAAAATCCCGAACAGGACGCTGCCGATAATGTTAATCACACCGGTGAGCGCCGTAAACAGGGCAACCTGCGAAGCCTGCGCATCGAAAGCCCGCACCGCGTACAGCACGTAGTACGCCAGGCTGACTTGCGAGACTACCATAAACGAAAACCCGATCACCATTCTTTTAAAACGGCTGTCTTCACGCAGCAGGGCGGGAATCGACCTGAAATATTGGAAGTAATTCATGCTAATCTTCGTCACCTGGTCGGGCTTTTCTTTCATCAGGGAAAAATTCAGCACATCGAGCAGTAAAAAAATAACCCCGAGGGCAAAAATGATCGTGTAGTTGTACGGGAACTGCACATCTCTCAAAATGACGCCGGTCGCATAGGCGGAACCGAGCGCGAGCAAGTTGCCGAAACCGCCGCTGTACCCTCTTAATCGGCCCATGTGCTGTTCGGCGATCATTTTGGCGAAGAGGCTCATATAGAACGGGTTGTATGAACCGACGAAAACATTGAAAATGGCCCAGCATATCAGAAACAGCACGACCATCAACTGCGGATGCGATTCGGAAAACAGCGGAATCGTCATCACGAACGCCAGAAAAAAGATACGCTGGATAAACAAAATTTTCACAAATGTTTTCAGCTTGTAGGAAAGGTTCATCACCTTTTCGGCAAAGATCGGCTGCGAAATAAAGGCGCCTATCGAAACGAGCGCATTGGCCAGGCCGATTTCGAACGTGCTGGCGCCAAGATTGGCCAGAAAGTACGTAATGACCGCATTCACCGACAAAAATGTCATCGCGTTGATGAACAGTACGGTATCGGTAAACATCAAAATCAAGTTTCTCCGGTTGTCGTTCAAGCGGATCCGATCACCTTTCGTAGAAGGAATACAACTGCATTCTGACCACCCGTCCCCTAAGGGACGGTGCGGGATGTTGAGGAAGGACATTCTCGTCAATCTGACCGCAGCCGCCGCTGGCCGGCCCCCCACCGTTCCGGAAGGAACGGCGGGAATTAGCGCTAACGGCTTCTTTTTTTTCCGGTCAGCTCATCGATCGCTTCCTTGCTTTTTTCCAGATAAAACCTCGATTTTTCGTAATTCAGGCTTGCTACGCCCAAATACAAAATGTCGATAACGTTGAGCTGCGTAATTCGGGAAGACATCGCACCGCTGCGTATTTCGTTCTCTGTCGATGAAATAAAGAGCGGAATGTCGGCGTGAGCGCTTACCGAATTATTGCCGTACTTCGTGATGCTGAGCGTCACCGCTCCGTTTTCCCTTGCGTTTTTTAAGCACGCGATCACATGGGCGGTTTCCCCCGAGTAAGAGATTCCTACCGCGGCATCGTCCCCTGTGAGCGTCACCGCCGATGTCAGCTGCATGTGGGGGTCGGGGAACGAGAAGCACGTCTTGTTGATGCGCATGAATTTATACTGTGCGTCCTGGGCGATCAGATTGGATGCGCCCAGCCCGAAGAAAAACACGCGCTGCGCTTGATGAATGGCCTGAACCGCTCTTTCGACCATCGCGCTGTCGAGTATTTTGACCGTGTCCTTGATGGACTGGATGTTGTTGCCGGAAACGTTGTTGATGATGGCGGCGATGGAATCTTTCGGGCGTATTTCATGGTAGCCGTCAGGCTCGCTGTCGTACAAATCTCCAAGCACCTTGATTTTCAGTTCCTGATAGCCTTTCAAACCCAACGATTTGCACAGGCGGATGATGGCGGCCTGACTTCCCCCGCTTTCCTTGGCAAGCTGCGCCACGGATAAATCGATCAGCTTTTCAGGGTGGTTCAAAATATAGTCGGCCACTTTTTTTTCGGAGGGCGTAATGGAAGCATACACTTCCCGGAGCCTCACCAGTCCTCCATTCAAATCGCTCACCTCAACCGTGCGTGATTCCGCCGAAATTCCGGCTTGAGACTAATACAATTTTAGAGTTTTGCCGAAACGCCGTCCACCGGATTATTCAAAAAATTGCAGTCTTCTGTTCAGTCCGCCGCGCGGCACCATAAACGCCTGCGCCCGTTTGAATCCTGCGGGGGCGCCCCTGACGATCGTCAGCGCTTTGTAATATTCGATAAACGGAAAACCGTAAGTCTCGCCGCGCGCGTAAGCGTAAACGTTCATCGCCCGCACCCACAATTCGTAAGCGTCGTCCGGTATGTCGATAAACACTTCCGGAACGAAATCGTACGGATCTTCCCAGTTGTCGGCGAAATACAGCTTCGGCGCATAATGGGGCGGAAGCTCTCTTTCGATGGTTTTCAATCCGGCGTAGAAGCGCGCGTCTTTCGTGATGTAATACGAATGGGTATGATCCTTGTGTATGCTGCCTTTCCAATGGGTAATGAGGATAGTCGGCTTCACCTCGCGGATGACGTCGCAAACTTTGTATTTCACTTCTTCGTCCAGCGGCAGTTCCGCGTCTTTGTAATCGAGAAAACGCACGTCGGCGCCGATAATGCTCGCGAATTGATGCGCTTCTTCGATTTTTTGCTTCGCGTAATCGTCCGGAGACAGTCTCGGGTGGCCTTTTTCCCCGGGTGTCAGGTGCAAAAACGTCGCCTTGTGCCCTTCCATGACGTACTTCGCCATAACTGCGCCGGCCGTAAGATCCATATCCCCGGCGTGGCCTCCGATGGCCAAAATATGCTGTTTTTGTTCGCTCATGCTTCTAACCTCCCCTTCGATTACTCCATCGTTTTGCGCATGACGTGAAACTGCCGGGTCACCTTATAGCCGACACGCTTGTACAAGTGTCCTGCCGGAGAAGCTTCCCCTGTCCACAGAAACCACGATCCGTGCAGTCCGGCCGCCCGTTTGGCCGCCAGGCAGTCGTAAAGCAGGATTTTGCCCAAACCGGCCCCTCTTTGTCCGGGAGCGACGCCGAACGGGCCGAACCGTTCACGGATGCCTTCGTAGCCGCCATACATGCAGAACGCTGCGATCTTCCCGGAACGATCGCGGCAGACGAAGATTTGCGACAAAGGCAGTCCCTGCAAAATGCCTTCGCGTATCGCCCTGCCCCAGTCCGGATTGAACTCGTTTGCGGCGAACCGGATTAACTCGTACAAATCTTTGTCCTCGGCATTACCGAATGTGTAGCCTTCGCTCATTCTTTGCCGCTTCAGCCGTTTGACCTCCTCCGGAATTTCAAACCCCGCCAAAGAGTAATCCATCGCCACCGGCGAATACTGCACTTCAAAACCGCTGTTCCGCAGAAAACGGAATCCTTCCGGATACGCGTTTTCATCGATGCCCGGCAAAATGTAGTTGGGCGCATAAGAGGAAAAGAAGACGTTTTTCCTGCCGTGCCGCTTCAGAAACTCCAGCGCCTCCGCAAGCAGCCTGCGGGCGATCCCCCGCCTGCGGTAGGGTCCGGCTACGAAAAACCACGGAATCCACCCGTTGTCCGGCTCCAGGTCGGTGCCGTGCATCGGCAGCAGTCTTCTTACCGCGTAAAGACAGCCGACAAGCTGTTCCTTGTCGAAGGCGAGCCGCAATCCTTCAGGGTCGAAGTTCGCGTCGAGCAGGACGAGATGGCGAAAACGGTTCGGGGTAATCGGATCGGGGTTGAGCGTTTCGTTCCACAAAGCGACAATGGCCTTCTCGTCGCCGGGACGATAAGATCGGAAGCGAAAGTCAGCCATGTTTCTCCCTCCCTGGATTTGTTATGTTCTTCTCTGGCATTGGCCTGCTCCATTGGTTCACTCCGCCGCCGGTTACTCCCGGATGGCGGCGACCACGGCATTGTGGAAGCATTCGCGCAGCCTGTTAATGGAGCGCTCCCGCCCGTAGTGGACCCGGTTGGTCAGCAGGATGACAAACAAATTCCGTTCCGGGTCCATCTGCATGCTCGTGCCGGTAAACCCGGTATGTCCGAACGTTTGCGCCGACATCAAGTCGCCGGAAACATCGTAGGCATCTCCTTTCAACACCCAGCCCAATCCTCTGCATGCCCCGGGAACGGCGGCGGTGCAAAGCTCGAGGGCGGCTTCCACCGCCGCCTCCGACAGCAGTCTGCTGCCGCGAAAAACACCGCGGTTCAACCACATTTCCGCGGTATTGGCCAAATCGCCGGCGGCCGCGAACAAACCGGCATGCCCGCTGACCCCGCCGAGGGCGAACGCATTTTCGTCGTGGACGCTGCCCCATTGATGGGCGCCGAGCTTTTCCATGTACTCGGTGGCGGCAATCCGTCCGCGCTTCTCTTCCGGCGGCCGGAAACCCGCGTCGTTCATGGCCAGCGGGCGAAAAATAAACAGCCCGGCCGCCGTATCCAGCGGCATCCCGTATAGTCTCTCCGCAAGTTCTCCGAGCACAATGTAGCCCAAATCGCTGTATACGGCTCGTGTACCCGGTTCATACTGCAGTTCCTGGCGGTAAATGCTGTCCATGATTTGTTCGCGCGTCCAACCGTGCGAATGCATGTCATAAAAGGCGGCAAGTCCGGATGTATGGGTGAGCAGGTGTTTGACGGTAAGGGAAGATTTTCCGTTAGTCGCGAATTCCGGTATGAAGTCGGAGATCCGGTCGTTCAGACGGAGACTCCCGTTCTCGATCAGCATCAGCGTAAGAGGAAGAGTAACCGTTACTTTGGTCAGTGAAGCGCAGTC
>JAWLCZ010000124.1:0-12815 GCA_041686835.1 Paenibacillaceae bacterium
CGCCCGCAAATACGGTATACTGGCCGACAAGCCACATGGAGGCGGCTTGTCCTCCCGTTTCTTCCCGCAATTCGCGGATGGCCGCCTGCAGCGGAAGTTCGCCCGGCTCCACTTTTCCTCCGGGCCACTCGATCCCCCGCGTCCTATGCTTCGTAAATAAGAGCTTGTCCCTGTATTCGGCAAGCACGACAACATGCCCGGCATGTTTCACTCGCTTCGGAAACAGGACAAGTTCCACTTCATGGCCGTAAGCCCCTGTAAACCGGTACGTCCGTTCCTCGCCCGCAAGCTTCCATTCCATCTTCTCCACCTACCTCCTGTCCTGCTGCGACGATCGTGCAGCGGCGATATCCGATCAGCGGCGTTTAATCAGCTGTTCCAGCGTCGTTCCCCCGTTTACTTCAATAACGGTTCCGGAAATATAATCCGATTGTTCGGAGCAAAGGAACAGCACCGTTCTGGCGATATCTTCGCCCGTTCCGGGCCGGGCAACCCGCCCGTCAACTGAGTTGTCCGCTTCCACGGCTTGGGCAATCGTTTGTTCCTTATTTTGCCCCTTGATATCCCCAGGGCAAACCATATTGACCGTAATCCCCGTTTCGCACTCTTCCTGGGCAAGCGAACGCGTCAAGGAAACGAGTCCGACTTTGGCCGCCGCATACGCCGCGCGGTAAATCCACCCGCTGGCTTGGCCCGCCTGCGTAAAACCGAAGTTGACGATCCTTCCCCATTTATTTTTGCGCATCAGCGGGATCGCTTCCCTGCACAGATAAAACACCGAAGACAAATTGCCGTTCACCATCAACTCCCATTCTTCGTATGTGTAATCGGCCAGCTTTTTATATTCGAAGATGTAAGGTCCGGCATTATTGACGAGAATATCGACAGAGCCCAAACGGCGCACCGCTTCGCTGACCAGATGGCGGCAGTCTTCCTTCTTCGAAACGTCCGCCTGCACGGAAACGCAGCGCACCCCAAGCCGTTCCACCTCGGATTGCAGCCTGGCCGCTTTATCGGCGCTGGTCAAATAAGAAAACACGATGTCATGCCCTTGCTTCGCCAGCGCCAACACCGTCTGTACGCCCAAACCGGCGGCGCTTCCCGTTACCAAAGCAACCTTTCCCACGAACGCACCTCCCTCAGACATTGCAAGAAAAACACATTACCCATAACTCCGGCAATCTTTACCTTCACGGTGATGAACAGGCACGTCGATAGATGTATCGTGCAGTACCCTCTGCGTAGACACCTGAATTATCGATGACCGATTCAATCCATGCGATGGATGTACCCATGCTTGTCCGCTACCCGTTCCAGCTTCTGTGCTCGTTGATCTCCATTTTTCGGCGGAAAGCCGTTTCCAGATCGATACCGAGCTTATTGGCAAGATCGATGACGTTCCAAACGACGTCGTACATTTCGAGTTCAAGATGACGTTTGATGACGGCGGCTTCCGCCGGATCGGAAGTGCCGCACAGCCTCAGCACTTCTTTAGCCAATTCGCCGACTTCCGTGACCATAAATAACGTTCTCGTTTCGATGGAAGATTGCGCAAAACCTTTCTCCCTGCTGAACTGTTCCACTGAACGCTGCAATTCCGCTATGTTCATATCGTGTCCTCCGTTTCCGGATTGATGCCATTGCTTATTTCATCTTATCAAATGGAAGGACGATGATATAGTGTAAATTTGCCAAAAGGGGCAAACCTAATACAGGAGCAGAATTCAAACCCAGCAGCATACTGACAAGAGGGAGTCCGGCGATGAAACAACGAAGAATGAAATTTTTGCTGATACCCGTCGTATTGGTTGGCGCAGGTTTCGCCGCCATGTATCAATGGGAACCCGAATATGCCTATTTGCCCCCCATGGAGAAAATCCTTAACCCTCCCAATGTAAAGGTGCAAATGACAGGACTGAAAACGTATGACTTATGGGGGCAAACGCTCTCCGAACAAGAAGCGAAAGATCGTTCCCGGTTGTCGCCCGAAAACGGGGCGGTCGAAATCAATGATGACTTATTAACATTGGGGCGGAAAACATTGTACCAGGAAACCTTCGGAAATGAAGTCTTTCTTACGGATATCATGGGGATTGTAGACGGACCTTTAAGGATAACGAATATTGCCAAAGCGATTGTTCAACTTAAAGGGAAAGGCACAGAAAATTTAAGAGTGGAGTTGGCCGAAGATGTAACTCTGGGAGGCAAAACTTACAAAAAAGGCGAGAAAATGGATACCGGAATTGATATCCCGAAAGGCGCCTATGCTCCATTAGGGATGCCGGTCAAATTTTCGCAGGGAAGACTCAAAGTGGGGATATCCTGCATGGCCTGTCATGCTACCGTAGATCATCGAACGAAAAAGGTGGTTGAAGGGGCTCCGAATGCGGATCTGAATGCCGGTCTGATTATGGCGTTGGCTACAAATTCATCCGCCTATTTTACCCACACCGATGTAGAGAACGTGAAAAAATACATCAAAGATTTAAAACGATCCGTCACTACATCGGACGGCGGCACTTCTCCGCTTCCCGATCCCGCCGCCTTGGAAAAAGCCGTGGATGATAACCTCGTCAAGTGGCCGAAGGGAAATTTCGATTCAACTATCGATATGAAAAGCAATCCTTCGCAAATCCCGGACTCTTTCACAAAAGGAGGCCACCCCTACGGTTGGAGCGGATTTGCCGCCGCAGGTCCTTTTCACGGATTAAGCGCTTTTAGCAACAACGTTCATGCCCAAAATTCGGATTCCCTTGCGCAAGCGGAAGCCAGTTCCGTCTTATTCGGGATGGACAAAGAAGTTTACCTTGGCACGCTGCTGCAGAATGCCGCCAATCCCAAATTCCGTTACGATCCCGGAAGCGGTCTGAAGCCGTCGGAGTTTTTTGCCAAGGTAGACCCCACACCGAGCGTTCCGGGGGTAAATGAAATGATTAAACCTCCGTCTTTTCCAAAACTGACCTTAATGGCTCCCGACGGGTTATATATCAGCTCGCCCGGGTACAAAGTGGGGGAACAGGTAAACGGAATGTCGGCATACCAAAATGCCATTTTTCCTCCTAAAGCAGAGAAGCCGCCAGACCAAAAGAAATTGAAATTGGGCCAAGCCGTTTTTAAGCGGGCGCAATGCGTCTCTTGCCATGCGGGGGAGGCGTACACCAATCACAGGATTGTTTCTTCCAAAATCATTGGCACGGAACCATCCCGTGCCCAGGCTTTGAAGAAGACGGAGAAATTGTTCGGGTATGCATCGATGTATACACCGGATACTCCGGTTCCCATTCCGCCCGATGCAAAGGTGCTTAAAGTCCCCAGTGCCCATCTGAATCCGGAACAAATCAAGTTGGCCTTTGCATGGGGAGACTCACCCGGGGGATATAAGGTGAAAGGGCTGATCGGGCTGGGCTGGACAGCTCCTTATCTGCACGATGGCGGGATGGCGGTAGGGCCGGACCTTTCCCAATTGGGAATACCCGGCACCGTATTTAAAGGGATCCCGCCCGATCCGGCAAACAGTTTGCGGGCTTTGATTGATAAAGAACTGAGGCAAAAAGTGGTTGCGGCAAATAAAACATCAAAAGAACTTCAAGACGTACATGTGGCAGGAATCGGGCATGAATACTGGGTGGATCAGTCCACAGGTTTTACGAAAGAGGAACAGGACGCCTTGATTCAATATCTGCTGTCTCTTACAGGCAAATGAAGCTCATAACAGAAGCCCGGTTCCCCTCGGATGTTGCGTGAGGCAAATGGACATCCGGCAATTCATTGCGCGCATCCATTCTATATCGTCGGGGATGGACGGCGTTGGACGCTATCGGTTCAACAGGCTGCCGACATAGCGCAGCAGTTCGTTCGCGCAGACCGGACAGTAGTTGTGTTCGTCGATCAGCCGCTTCGTCACCTCGTTGATTTTTTTCAACTGGTTTTCGTCCGGCGTTTTCGTTGAAGTCGTAATTTTGACGATGTCTTTCAAATCGGCGAACAGCTTTTTCTCAATCGCCTCCCGCAGCCGCTCATGGCTGCTGTAATCGAACTTTTTCCCTTTGCGCGAATAAGACGATATGCGGATAAGGATTTCCTCGCGAAACGCTTTTTTGGCGTTTTCAGAAATGCCAATCTGCTCTTCAATGGAGCGCATGAGCCGTTCGTCGGGATCGACTTCCTCCCCGGTCAGCGGATCTTTGATTTTGCCCCAGTTGCAGTAGGCTTCAATGTTGTCCAGATAGTTGTCGAACAGCGTCTTGGCAGATTCCTCGAACGAGTAAACGAACGCCTTCTGAATTTCTTTTTTCGCCAACTCGTCGTATTCTTTGCGCGCGACGGAGATGAAATTAAGGTAGCGCTCCCGCTCATCCTTCGTGATCGACGGGTGCTGATCCAAACCGTCCTTCAAGGCGCGCAGCATGTCGAGGGCATTGATGCACTGCAGGTCGTGGCGGATTAACGCGCTCGATATCCGGTTGATGACATAGCGCGGATCGATGCCTGTCATCCCTTCTTCCGCATATTCGTTCTGCATTTCTTTCAAATCGGCTTCCTTGAACCCTTCCACCGATTCGCCGTCGTACATGCGCATTTTTTTGACGAGATCCATGCCCTGCTTTTTCGTTTCCTTCAGGCGGGTCAATATCGAGAAAATGGCCGCCGCCCGCAAGGCGTGGGGAGCGATATGAATATGATTCATGTCGCTCTGCCGGATCAGTTTGGCGTATATTTTTTCTTCCTCGGATACTTTCAGGTTGTAAGGAATCGGCATGACGATGATGCGGGACTGCAGCGCTTCGTTTTTCTTGTTGGCGATGAACGCCTTGTATTCCGCTTCGTTCGTATGGGCCACAATCAGTTCGTCGGCCGAAATGAGCGCGAACCGGCCTGCCTTGAAATTGCCTTCCTGTGTCAGCGACAGCAGGTTCCAAAGAAATTTTTCATCGCATTTCAGCATTTCCTGAAACTCCATCAGCCCGCGGTTCGCCTTGTTCAGTTCCCCGTCGAAACGGTACGCGCGCGGGTCCGATTCGGAGCCGTATTCGGTAATGGTGGAAAAGTCGATGCTGCCCGTCAAGTCGGCAATATCCTGCGATTTCGGGTCCGACGGGCTGAACGTGCCGATGCCGACCCGATTTTCTTCGGAAATGAGCACTCTCTCCACCAGGACGTCTTCTATTCTGCCGGCGTATTCTGTTTTCAGCATCATTTGGCAAGACGGGCAAAGCGAACCTTCGATTTTGACCCCCAGCTCCCGTTCGACATCTTCGCGAAGTTCCTGCGGGATCAGATGCAGCGGCTCCTCATGCATTGGGCACCCTTTAATCGCAAAGACGGCCCCGTCATCGGTGCGGGAAAACCGTTCCAACCCGCGTTTGAGCATCGTCACAATCGTCGACTTGCCTCCGCTCACCGGTCCCATAAGCAGCAAAATGCGCTTCCTTACATCCAGCCTTCTGGCAGCGGAGTGAAAATACTCTTCGACAAGCTTTTCAAGCGCCCGATCCAGCCCGAAGATTTCATGTTCAAAAAATTTGTACTTTTTCCGGCCGTTTTCTTCGGTGATCCCATAGGATTCAATCATGGAATATACGCGAGCATGCGCTGTCATAGCCAGGCCCGGATTTTTGCGGACGAGCTCGATGTAATCGGAGAACGTTCCGGTCCAGGCCAGCCTTTCTTTTTCCGCTCGATGTTCGGCTATTTTTTTGAAAATATCCATGGTAACCTCCTCTCGCCCGATGGACTGATTCTATCTTTCTTTGTGTCGTGAGGGTTATATTTATCGGCGAATCGACACGAGAATGGCCAACAGTTGAATAAAACAAATGTATTACATACGTATGCGAAGGCGTAGGATTAGTTTCCGAAATTTTCGTGCAAAAGGCAAAAGCAAGGATGGCCTCCATTTATGGCAACCCTTGCTTTTGTTGAACGACCGTTATGCGAAGGTCAAGCGTTTTTTCGACTGCGTCGCCTTTAGCGTGAGAAGGGGTCAAACCCATCTTTTCAAACGAAGTATCGTAAACCGGTTTCGCACGAACATAGCATACTTCAGCGATTCTTCCACCAGCGCCGGTTCGATGCCGAGCCGTTCCGGCGAAGCCGGTCCTCCGACCGCCTCAAGCCATTGCGCCAACTGCCGCGGGGACGGAACCGAACCGGCAATGTCGGCGATAGCTTCCCATCGTTCGGCGATGACGCCTTTCATCCGCTCCGTTTCACCGGGAACGGGCGCGCCGTGCGGGAAATTTTCCTGCAGCACCTGATCGGCGATGCCGCCGTACGCTTTCCGGATGCTCTCGCGGTCTTCCTCGGCTGTCGGCGGCGATTTGCGGTCCATCGCGGCGGGGGCTTCTTCGCGCGAAAGACGGCGTACCGATTCGTACAATTCCGCCATCATGACGCAAGCCGCCCCTACTTTGGCGCCGTGCAGCAGCGCTTTACGCCGCTCTTCGATATATTTCATCTCCCAATAATGGGAGAGATGGTGTTCGGCGCCTGAGGCCGGGCGGGAATTGCCGACGAGCAGCATCGAAATGCCGGATAAGACGAGCCCCTCCATCAGCGTGCGGATGCCGAGCTGCGTCCTCCGGCGAATTTCATCCACGTGATCGATGCACATTTGCAGCCCTTTGCGGGTCATTTCCGCCGCAACCGGACAGTAATGTTCATCCAGCAGCACCTGTCCGAGCCTCCAGTCGGCGAGCGACGTATATTTGCCCAGCATGTCGCCGAACCCGGCGGCAATCATCTCCACGGGCGCCTGCGCCAAAATGCCGAGATCGGCGAAGATCGCTTCCGGCGCACAGGCCGGTATCGTCTGTTTGAACCCTTTGAGCAGAAGGGGCGCGCCCACGGATGCGAAGCCGTCCACCGAAGGGGCCGTAGGAACGGACAGAAAAGCGCGCCCGGTTTTGAAAGCGGCAAAACGCACAATGTCGTGAAGCGTGCCCGATCCGACGGCTACGAGCGCCCGGGTTTGTTCCGGCATGTCGAGCAGCACTCGCACGATCGCCCGTTCGTCGGCGACAACTTCGCCCTGATCGTGATCCTCCACAATGCTCACCGCCGCTCCGACACCTTGTTGTTCCAGCAGCTGTTTTACTTGACGCCCGGCGACATCATACGTTCGGGCGTCGGCGACCACCGTCACATGCTCCATACCGGCGCCGCGCGCATAGCCGGGAATATGGCGCAGCGCGTTTTCCTCGATCACTACTTTTTTTATCGGAACCTCATGCCTTTTGCCGCAGCCGCACGCAAAGCTCAAGTTCAGCCACGGTTCGATTTTTGCGGTATCCGGTACCACAGGTTTCTCCTCCTCCTGACGCTGAATGCGCGAAACACGTACGAGTAAATCGTCAAATCCATCTTACCAGATGTGTGCTATAATGAAAACGGCTTGGACCGGAGCCGGACGTCATTTTACATAACGAAAGAGGGGAAGTCGTCGTGGCCGTTCAAAGCGAAACCGAGCTTTATTTGCCCGTCAAATCGTTTTTGGAGAGGCTGGGCTATGAAGTAAAGAGCGAGGTGCACGGATGCGATATTGTCGCTTTCCGCGGGGAGAGCCGGGAACCGGTCATCGTCGAGCTGAAAAAAACGTTCAATCTCCCCCTGCTGTTTCAAGGCATCGATCGGCTGAAGCTCTCCGATCAAGTGTATTTGGCGGTGGAGCAAACCCGGGCCAAAAAGGGAGCGCAGAACCAAAGATGGAACGACATTAGAAAGCTGTGCCGCATGCTTGGCCTGGGGCTCATAACGGTAACGTTCTACAAGACGAAAAGACCGGTCGTGGAGGTCCAGTGCGACCCGGAGCCGTATGTCCCCCGTAAATTGAACCGGTTGACGGCGAGGCTCGCCCATGAATTCAATGAGCGCAGCGGCGACTACAACGTGGGAGGAAGCACGAGGCGAAAGCTCGTTACCGCCTACCGGGAAAGAGCGCTCGAATGCGCCCATCTGATCAAAACGCACGGCCCGTTAAGTCCGCGCAAGCTGCGCGAAATGACCGGCAACACGCATGTGGGCGGCATCTTGCAAAAAAATGTGTACCGGTGGTTCATCAGGCTGCAGCGCGGCATATACGGCCTTACCCCGTTAGGGGAACAGGCGCTGCAAACGTACGCCGATGTCATCGAAGCGATGTTTTCCGAATCATAGACGACGCCCCCGGGTATCGATCATATATCCCGCCTCTCAAATTTGCGGAGCGCGAGCAGCAGAGCGGCGATTCCGTAGCAAACGATATACGCCAGCATGAGCCCGCTCGGAGCGGACACGCTGCCGAAAATACCTTGCGAGGCAAACGAAATCGGATCGTCGGCCGTATCAAACAGAGTAATGGTCATATGCCGGAAAAGGGAATCGAGCGGAAACACAAGGCTGGACACGATTCCGATATTGACCAGCGGCCGGTTATCCAGCAGTCCCCCGATTTGTTCGATAAATCCGCCGACAAACCCGATCCCGTACAAAATAATGAGGATGACCCCGCCGTTAATCGTGCTCATGGTGCTGCTGAACAACAAAGCTACGGAAACGAGCAGTAAAGGCTGGAGCACAAAAAAACCGCCGGCTTTGCACGCCTGCCCGAACGAAACGGACGCCTGCAAAACGTCGCCGCCAAGCCATCGGTTGATACAGATGATTCCGGTAAAAAGGCAGGCGGCGTACAAGGCGAGCAGGCCGCCAAGACCGATAAATTTGCCCAATACGACGGAACGCCGGTGCAGAGGACGGGCGAGCAGCGTATCCATCTGATGGCTTTCGATTTCGCCGGCAATGGCGCCGACGCTGCTCAGTATCGCCAACAGACTGGCAATGATGCTCGCCATGTACAGGCCGATGCCGAGAAATTGCGACGAGAAAAATTGCCGCTGCAATATTGCGTCCGGATCCGCCGCCCGGCTGCCCAAACCTTCCGCTATTTTGCCGCCGGCATAATAAGTGGCGATTCCGTAGAACACAAGAAAAGCGAGCGACATCAGCACGGTGATCAGAAAGATGCGCTTGTACAAAATTTCCTTGAACGACAACTTAGCGACGGTCCACACCGCGTTCCATCTCCTTTCGATTGATCCAGTAAATGAACACATCTTCAAGGCCCGGTTCTTTGCGGACGACCTGATAGATGCGCGCGCCTTGCGAGCTTAAACGATCAATGACATCGGGAATGGCTTCCTCCTCATCCAGCGTAAGCCGCCAAATGTCTTTGCCTTCTTTGGCGCCCACCCGTTCCGTACCCGTCACCGCGGGATGATCGAGGCGGGCCATCGCTTCCCCCATCCCGGCCGCCATAATTTCAATCGTCGTCCGGATATCGGACAGCTCGCGCCACAGTCCCTGCACGATCAGCTCCCCTTTATGGATAATCGCGACATGATCGCATACCGACTCAACTTCGCTCAACAGATGGCTGTTCAGAAAGATCGTCTTTCCCTGTTCGCGCAGTTCCGTTATCAGTTCGCGGACTTCTTTGCGTCCGATCGGATCGAGCGCGGAAGTCGGTTCGTCGAGAAACAGGAGTTCGGGGTCGGAGATAAGCGATGCGGCCAAACCGATGCGCTGCTGCATTCCTTTCGAGTATCCTTTGATTTTCTCGTCCGCGCTGGCCGTAAGGCCGACGCGATCGAGCAGCGCATCGATTCTTTTCTTCCGTTCGCCGTAAGGAACGCCGCTGAGCTCCGCATGCGTCTGTAAAAGCTGCCGTCCGGTAAGCCATTCCGGATAACGGAACAATTCCGGCAAGTAGCCGACGTTTCTGCGGGCAGCGACCGAACCGATCGGAAGGCCGAGCATTACCGCTTCGCCGCTTGTCGGTTTGATGAGTCCCAGCATCGTTCGCACGAAAGTGCTTTTTCCGGCTCCGTTCGGGCCGAGAAATCCGAACACCACTCCGCGGGGCACGTCCAGTGTAATGTTTTTGCAGCCGGCTTTACCGTCGTATTGTTTGGTCAAACGGCGCGATTGGATGATAGAATCGCTCATAGGAACAACGCCCCTTTCTTGAATAATGGGATGGAGCCCTTTTCCATAAGGAAAACGGCTCCCATACCGACTTACTGCATTTTCCCCGCCAATTCGATGAGCGCATCGTCGCTGACATTTTGCGCATCGTAGCATTCGATCCGGAACAGCTTGCCGTCTTTTTGCCACATCAGCATTTTAAACCGATCTCCCGCGAGCAGTCCTTGACTCCCCTGCACGGACACTTCACGCATGTTGGTTTCCCCGTCTATATACGGCACGGGAAGCGTCCGCTTCCAATCCTCGATGCCGGCAAGCTGCTGCTTCACATTTTGCGGTATGAACGGAAGCTGCAGAAACGTGCTGCGCAATTGATCCAGATTTACGCCTTCCGGAACGCTCACGATCGGAACGTCCGACACATAGAATCTGAAGCGCGACGGTTCGCCCGGCGCAGGATGGACTGCGGCAAATTCCGTTACGGTATATTCGGGAAGGGAAAAAGAGAACTGCTTATGGTTAATCGCATCGTCAAATTGGACGTCCGCTTTCAACTGCTTGAGCAGCCGGTTCGCTTTTTCGGTATCCAACTGGACGCGAAGCGTCCAACTCGGATGAACATCCATCGTTTGCGCTTCATACCCTTCCGGAGCGGCAGGCGGCGTATACCCTGCCTCCTTGGCGGCGGCTATGCTGTCGAAGAAACGGGGACGCTCCCGTTCGCTTCCTTGCCGTCCTTGGTCGTCGACCCATATTTTGCCGATCCCGGCCAGTTCCTTCATTCCGGGCTCGCCCATTCCGCTCAACCAGTTTTCCATCTCCTGCAAATCGGATTGAGTCACCTTGACAAATTCCACTTTGTCTACACGAAACATGGACAATACGCTTTCCGCCATGGCCTGCACCCGGGGGATCGAAAGGGCGCCCGCCAGCAAAGCGGTTGCCGCCGCAGCCGCGGCCCATTTCCTATATCGTCTTTTCATTCCGGTTCGCTCCTCGCCAAATTTTTTGGATTCTGTTGTCATTCTGCTTTCAATTGTCCTTCCGCTTCCTATTGTCACACTGCTTCCGATTGACCCGTCACTTCCGATTGTCCCGCCGCTTCCCGGCGTTGGGCTTCCGCCTTTCCGCTCATTTTGTATGCGCTGCCGGAACGCCCGCCAAGCGGCTTCGGTGTCGATCTTGACCTGCTGCGCCTCTTTCAGCGAAAAACTTTCCTGCAGCGCATCCTCACACCAGCTGTCCAGCCGTTTGTTTTCCGACAGCATCGTCCGGCAAATTTCGCAGCTTTCCAGATGGCGGGCGAACCGTTTGCGCTCGTCGCGGCCCAGTTCGCCGTCGAGATAAGCTTGAATGTATCCGGCGTCGCCGCATTTCATGTTTCATTCCTCCTTCCGCGCTGATATAGCTCGCGAAATTTCTTCTTCGCCCGCGCCAGCAGCGTGCCGACCGAGCCTTGTTCCACCCCGGCGGCGTCCGCGAGCTCCTTGTAATTGTATCCGGAATATTTCATCAGGAGCAGGAGCCGATCCCGCTCCTCCATGCCGGTCAACGTTTCCCGGACAGCGGCAATCTCTTCTCGCTCCAGCCATCTTTCTTCGGACGACGGGCTCGTCCGCGGTTCAGCCCGTTCTTTTTCTTCGCGCTCCATTCTCCTTTTCTCCGAGCGCAAATAATTAAATGCCGCATAAAGCGCCGCTCGCGAAATCCAGCCCGGCAAATTGGCGATCGTATCCCGATCGGCGTAATACAGCCGGATGAACACTTCCTGAGCGAGTTCTTCGGCAGCCGCCTGTTCTCTGACAACGGACATGATTTGCCGGACAACCCGCGGGTAATGGGATTGGAACAAAAGCGAAAAATCGGCGGCCTCCGCGTCCGTATTCTCCTCTGCGCACATTTTTCCAGCCGTCACCTCCATTGCCGTCCTCCTCCCCTCATCACGTTCTCCACTTTATAGAAACCGCAGGGGGCGAATTTGTGACAATGTATTTAATGTAATTATAGCATGACCGGCGCGAAGAACGCGGGCCGCTCCGCAGGCGGCATTTTGCGCCCAATGGGCAACTGTGATACAATTTTGCTTGTATTCGCCAAATGCTGGAAATTTCATGGTTGGAGGACGCGATGTCGAACGAAACCGCAGTACGCATTCGCAACTTGACGAAAAAAATAGGCAGGAAAACGATCGTCGACCGGCTGTCTTTCGACGTGCCGAAAGGCGAAGTGTTCGGTTTGCTCGGTCCGAACGGCGCCGGAAAAACGACAACGATCCGCATGATGGTCGGGCTCATGTCCATGACCGAAGGCGAAGTGCTGATCAACGGAGTGAATATCGCTGAGCATTTCGAACAGGCGATGCTGCATGTCGGCGCGATCGTGGAAAATCCCGAAATGTACAAATTTTTGACCGGATATCAAAATTTGATCCACTATGCGCGCATGGTGCCCGGCATATCGAAAGAACGCATAGACGAAGTCGTATCGCTCGTCCGTCTGGAAAACCGGATCCACCATAAAGTCAAAACGTATTCGCTCGGCATGCGCCAACGGCTTGGCGTGGCGCAGGCGATTCTTCACCGGCCGGCCGTGCTCATTCTGGACGAGCCGACCAACGGCCTCGATCCGGAAGGCATCCGCGAGATGAGAGACTACCTTCGCGCGCTTGCGCGCAAGGAAGGAACGGCCGTCGTCGTTTCCAGCCATCTTCTGTCGGAAATGGAGCTGATGTGCGACCGGGTTGCCGTCATCCAGAACGGAAAGCTGGTCGGCGTCCGCCCGATTCGTGAAATAGGCCGGGAAAGCGGGGATGCGGTTCCCGTATTTTTCGAAGTCGATGCGCCCGATAAAGCGAA
>JAWLCZ010000125.1:0-12638 GCA_041686835.1 Paenibacillaceae bacterium
GGACGTTTGGACAAGGCGTGCGCGCTCATCGCCGATATTCCGGCAATGAAATCGATGGTCGGCTCCATGGCGGCCAAGGCGGAACGGCTCAAGCACAACCGGTTCACGATCGCTTTGTTCGGCGCGTTCAGCGCGGGCAAATCGTCGTTCGCCAATGCGCTCATCGGAGATAAAGTACTGCCGGTTTCCCCGAATCCGACGACGGCGGCGATCAATAAGATTATGCCGCCTGACGATCGGAATCCGCACGGAACGGCAAAGGTGAAAATGAAATCCAGGGAAACGGTGACGCAGGACATCCTGCTCTCGCTGGAAGCGCTAGGATACCGCGAAGCGGATTTGGAGGCGGCGCTGCGGACGATTCGCGCTCTTTCTCCCGTTGAAATCGGAGAAAACGGCAAGCCGCATTTCACGTTCCTGAAAGCGGTGGAACGGGGGTGGCTTGCCGCGGAAAGCGAGCTCGGCCGCGAAATCATGGCGGATATGGCGCAGTTCCGGGAATATGTCGCCGATGAAACGAAATCGTGCTTCGTCGAGCATATCGAACTGTATTATTCCAGTCCTCTGACCGATCTCGGCATCGTTCTGGTCGATACGCCCGGCGCGGACTCGATTAACGCGAGACATACGGGAGTCGCCTTCAATTACATCAAAAACGCGGATGCGGTTCTGTTCGTCACGTATTACAACCACGCGTTTTCGCAAGCCGACCGCGAATTTTTGCTGCAGCTCGGAAGAGTGAAAGACAGCTTTGAAATGGATAAAATGTTTTTCATCGTCAATGCCGCCGATCTGGCTGATTCGTCGGAAGAGCTGGATGCGGTCGTGAAGCACGTCGAAGCGAATTTGTTAAAATACGGCATACGGAACCCGCGCATTTATCCGCTGTCCAGTCTGAACGCGCTGGAAGCGAAACAGTCGGGCGCTGCGGACAAGCTGGCGCAAAGCGGCATCGTTTCGTTCGAACGAAGGTTCATGCAGTTTGCTTTCCGGGAACTTGCAGGGCTGGCCGTCGATTCCGCGCGAAATGATTTGCAGCGCTCGATTGCCATGATGCGGGAATGGATTTCCGGCGCGGAAGCGGATGAAACGGAAAGGCGGGAGCGGTTAAACAAGCTGCGCGAAACGCACGCGAACGCGATTCGTCTTATCGAACAAACGGGGACGGAGCAGGAAGAACGCGCTCTGCAGCAGGAAATCCGGGAGCTTTTGTATTACGTAAAGCAGCGTGTTTATTACCGGTTCGGCGAACTGTACAACATGGCTTTCAATCCTTCGGCGCTCAAGGATGACGGCCGGGATACGAAACGCGCCCTCCGCGCAGCCTGGTTTGAGCTGGTGCGGCTCGTCTCTTTCAATTTATCCCAGGAAATTCTGGCCACCACTCTGCGCATTGAAAAGTTCATTCACCGCACCGCCCGGACGATGGATGCGGAAATCGCCGGCCGCGTGAAGCGGCTGTGGCCGTCGTACGATTCGAGGCCGTATGAGGAGGCCGCCCTCGCGACTCCGCAAACCGACGAGCGGATCGAATGCGCCGAAGCGGACGAAAAACTGCTTGCCGCCTATTTTAAAAACGCGAAACATTTTTTTGAAGGGGCGGGAAAAGAGAAGCTGAAGGCCGAACTGGAAAAACGTCTGCTGCAGCCGGTCAGCGAAGCTTTGGACCGGAACGCCGAACGGCTGGAGAAAGATTATACGGCACAGCTGCGCAGGCTGGCGGAACAGCTCGCGGAGAGGCACCGCCAATGGGCGCAAGAGCATCTTGAAGGCGCTTCGGCCGCGCTGGAATTGCAAATCGATCTGGAACAACTGCGTCAGCGCGAGCAGCAACTGGAAAGTTTGTTGAATTAATCCGCTTCGAAAGAAGTTTTTCTTACCATTTCAAAGATAACTTAGGATTACGTGAACTTTTTGTGAAAATATGTAGTTTTTATCGGATTTATGCCTGATTCCTCTCATTGAACGATGGTTAGGATGGTGCTAAGATTTCAAGAGATTGTTAAGCACCCGAGTGGAGAAACCAAGGAGGAGTCAGATGGACGTTTTTAAACAGCTGAAAGATTTTTATTGGAAGGAGCGTCTTTTTTTATTTTGGTCGATTTTTTGTCTAGCAAGCGCAACCGCTCTCGGACTCGTTTATCCGAACTTGCTGCGCATTCTGATCGACGACGTCATCGGTGAAAAGCGGTACGAATGGGTGCCGTATTTGGCTCTTCTCGTCGTTGCCGTCGTTTCGATCAAAGGGATGCTGCAATTTTTACACGGTTTCTTCGGCGGACGGCTCGGCAACAAAGTCGCGTACAATATGCGCAACGCCTTGTATCATAAGCTTCAGTATTTATCGTTCCAATACTACGACAAGGCGAAAACCGGCGATCTGATGTCCAGGCTGACCGCGGATTTGGAAGCGATTCGCCAGTTTATCGGCTTCGGGTTTGCGCAAATTTTGAATTTGGTTCTTATGGTCGGATTCGGCACGACGATGATGCTGATCATCGATTGGAAGCTGACGCTGATTTCGCTTATTACGATACCTTTTCTCGCCCTGACGGCCATTCGCTTCGAAAGCAAGATCCATCCGGCTTTCCGGGTGATGCGCAAAGCGATGAGCAATCTGACGACGGCGGTCCAGGAAAACATCACGGGGGTCCGCACGGTCAAATCTTTTGCCAGAGAGCCGTACGAGGTGGAAAAGTTCTCGCTGCGCAACGAAGAATACAAGGCGAATCAAATCGACGCCGCCCACATTTGGGCGCGGTATTTTCCCGTTATGGAATTGTTCGCCTGCCTTTGCATCGTCATTCTGATCGGGGCGGGAGGTTTCTTTGTCATCCGGGGCTCCCTGACGCTCGGCGAACTGGTCGCTTTCTCCAGCCTCATCTGGTATATCATCGGACCGATGTGGATGATCGGCTTCCATATTAACAACTATACCCAATCGAAGGCGTCCGGCGAACGGATACTGGAAATTCTTCACCATTATGTGAACGTGAAAAATAAAGAAAATGCCATCGTTTTGCATCCCGATCGCGTTCAAGGGCACGTCAAATTTGAAAACGTTACATTCGCTTATCCGGAAAAACAGCCTGCGCTTTACAACCTGAACATCGACGCTCCGGCGGGATCGGTTATCGGTCTGCTCGGGGGGACGGGATCCGGAAAAACGACCGTCATCCAGCTGCTTATGCGCGCTTACAACGTGAAGGAAGGACGCATCCTGCTGGACGGGCACGACATCAGCGATCTCGATCTCGAAAGCTTGCGCCGGCAGATCGGCATCGTGTTCCAGGAAACGTTTCTGTTCTCCGCTTCGATTCGCAACAATATCGCCTACGGCCAAAGAGACGTTTCCATGGACGAAATCGTCCGCGCGGCAAAGCTTGCCCAGGCGCACGATTTCATTATGGAGCTGCCGCTCGGCTACGATACGATCGTCGGCGAACGGGGGTTAGGTTTGTCGGGCGGACAGAAACAGCGTATCGCCATCGCCCGCGCTCTGCTGAAAAACCCGAAAATTCTCGTGCTTGACGATGCGACGAGCGCGGTCGACATGGAAACCGAGCATGAAATCCAGACCGGCTTGCGTGAAGTTATGAAAGGAAGAACGACGTTCATTATCGCGCACCGCATCTCCTCGCTCAAGCATGCCGACGAAATCATCGTCCTCGATCACGGCAAAGTGGTGCAGCGGGGCACGCACGAACAGTTGCTTCGCGAGCCGGGGCCGTACTTGGAAACATACAAGATCCAATATTCCGATCAGCCGAATCTGGTGAAAGCGGCGGGAGAACGGAGGTTAGCGAATTGAGCAAAGCAGCGTATGCTCCAACCAACGCGCAGTCAAACGGAAAAACGAACAACGAGGAAACGAAGCGGGAGATGTTCGTTTATCAGGACGACGAGGTGATGGAAAAACCGTTCGACTGGGGACAGTTGAAACGGTTGGCCCGCTACTTGAAGCCTTACAGCAGGCAGCTGCTGCCGGTCATCATCCTGATGATGTGCCTGGGAGCGGCGACGAAGCTCGCCATTCCTTTCCTCATCAGCCTGGCGATCGATAAAGCGCTTGCCAAAGGAAGAATCGATCTGTTGTACATCTATGTAGGCGTCATGCTGGCGCTATATATTATGCAGTGGGCCGCCAACACGTACCGCATCCGCTACACGAATGAAATCGGGCAGCGGGTCATTTACGATTTGCGGCACGATTTGTTCAAGCATATCCAGCACTTGTCGTTCCGCTTTTTTGACAAGCGGCCTGCCGGTTCCGTTCTGGTGCGCATTACGAACGACGTCAATTCTTTGCAGGATCTGTTCACCAACGGGGTTGTGAACCTGATTATCGACTGTGTCCAGCTTCTCGGCATCATCATTATATTGCTGTCGTTCAACTTCAAGCTCGGCCTGGCGGTCATGATTACCGTACCGATCATGTTTATGATTTCCACGAAGCTCAGAAAACGAATCCGCAGGTCATGGCAGGATGTGCGGATGAAGCAGTCCCGGCTGAACGCGCACTTGAACGAAAGCATTCAGGGCATCCGCGTGACGCAAGCGTACACGCAAGAGAAAGAGAACATGGGCTTTTTCGACAACATGAACACGGTCAACAAACGGTCGTGGGATAAAGCGGTCGCCTTGAACCAGACGTTCGGTCCGGTCATCGAAGTGACCGGGGCGATTGGATACTGCATTTTGTTCTGGTACGGCGCCCATCTGATTCAGTCCGGTGAAATCTCAATTGGTATATTTGTAGCGTTCGCTACGTATATCGGCCACTTCTGGGATCCGATCAACCGGCTCGGACAGATGTACTCGCAGCTGCTCATCGCGATGGCTTCGTCGGAGCGCATATTTGAATTTATCGACGAGAAGCCGAATGTCGCCGAGAAAGCCAATGCGATCGAACTGCCGGAAATCCGCGGCAATATTCGCTTTGATAATATTGTTTTCGAATACGAGGCGGGCAGGCCCGCTTTAAGGGGCATCAGCCTCGACGTGAAGGAAGGGCAGTCGATCGCCCTGGTCGGTCATACCGGGTCGGGCAAGAGCACGATCATCAACCTGCTTTGCCGTTTCTACGATCCGGTCGGGGGCAGAGTGCTGATCGACAGTTACGATATCCGCGACGTGACGATCCAGAGCCTTCGTTCGCAAATCGGCATCGTGCTGCAGGATACGTTCATTTTCTCCGGCACGATCCGCGACAACATTCGCTTCGGGCGTCTCGATGCGACCGACGAAGAAGTGGAAGCGGCGGCGAAAGCGGTGCATGCCCATGATTTTATTGTCAACCTGCCGAACGGATACGACACGGAAGTGCAGGAAAGGGGAAATATTCTTTCGATGGGGCAGCGGCAGCTCATTTCGTTCGCCCGCGCTCTGCTCGCCAACCCGAGAATCTTGATTCTCGACGAGGCGACGGCCAGCATCGACACGGAAACGGAGCTGAAGATCCAGGAAGCGTTGAAAACGCTGCTGCACGGCAGAACTTCTTTCATTATCGCGCACCGGTTATCTACGATCCGCAACGCGGATAAAATCGTCGTTCTCGATCACGGCGTCATCAAGGAAGAAGGCAGCCATGACGAATTGATGCGAAGAGGCGGCGTATATTATGGCTTGATTGAGGCGCAGTACCGGTTTTTAGACGATGCGGTCTAAGCCGGAGAACGGAGCGGTTCCGTAAAGGGCCGCTCCGTTTTTTTTCCTGATATGCGGAAGCGGCGCTTTTCCAAATCTTTCATCCGGAGACGTTCTGGGGTATAATAAAAGGGATTTGTTCACGTGTGCAAAACCGAAAGAATGAAAAGGAACCGGGAGGGGATGCAATGGCTTTGTTCGGATGGTGCAGGGGCATCGAGGACGCCGCGTTGTTGCGCGAGCTTGGTTTCGATTACATCGAGTGCGCGCTCTCCGCTCTGCAGTTGGAAAATGAAGAAGAGTACCGGAGGCGGCTTTCCGACTATTTGGACAGTCCGCTTCCTGTAAGCGCATTCAATGTATTTTTTCCGGCCGGCATTAAAGTGGTTGGCCCGGATGTAGACGACGGCAGGGTGCGCCGTTATGTGGCCAAAGCGGCGGAAGCGTTGGGCCGGATAGGAGCGCGTATCGCCGTGCTTGGAAGCGGCGGAGCGAGGAATATTCCGGACGGCTGGGAGAGAGCACGCGCGGAAGAGCAGTTTTTGCGGCTGCTGGACAACATCGCGGATGAATTTGAAGGCACTGGCGTAACGTTGGCGATTGAGCCGCTGAACACGAAAGAATCGAACATCGTCAACAGCGTCACCGAGGCCGTCCGGTTTGTAAGGCAGATAAACCGCCGCCCGATCCGTGTGCTGGCCGACTTTTACCACATGGATGAGGAAAACGAACCGCTGGACACATTGGCGGAACACAAAGACTGGCTGGCGCACATCCATATTGCCGATACGGGGCGGCTATCCCCGGGCACGGGTCTCTATCCTTATGATCGATTCGCCGACAAGCTGCGGGAAGCGGGCTATACCGGCATGATTTCTGCGGAATGCAAGGTGAACGAGCCGGAAAAGGAATTGCCCGCATCGCTTGCTTTCATGAAACAAACATTTCATTGAACGAAAAGGAGACGTTACGAATGAAGCATAAATTCGCCGCGCAGTTATATACGCTGCGCAATGAGCTCGAACAGGACTTCCCCGGTGTGCTGCGGGATTTGAAGAAAATGGGCTGGGCCGGGGTGCAGATTTCCGGACTGCGCGGCTACACGGCCGAACAAATCGCCGCCGTATTGAAGGAAACGGGGCTCGGTACGGCGGGAATGCATGTACCGCTTGACAGGCTGCGGCAAGAGCTCGACGCTGTGCTCGAAGAAGCCCGCCTGTTTCAAACGAAGGATTTGGTTTGTCCGAGCGTGCCGCAACATTTGCAAAACGAGGCGGGATACAAAGCGTTGAGAAGCGAATTGAACGAGATTGCCCGCAAAATCGCTCCGTACGGGTACCGGCTCAGCTACCACAATCATGCGTTCGAATTCGAGACGACGATAAGCGGCATGTCCGCGCTCGAATATTTGCTCGAGCCTGCGGACGGCAATGAGCTGCTTGCGGAAATCGATGTGTACTGGGTGAAAAAAGGCGGCAAGGATCCGCTCGCTTTCATACGTCCGTATGCCAACCGTATGCCGATCATCCACTTGAAGGATATGTCGGATGATGAACGGCAAACGTTCGCCGAAGTCGGTACCGGATCGATTGATTTTGCTCCGATTCTCGCCTGGGGCGAACAAAACGGCGTAGAATGGTACGCGGTGGAACAGGACGTATGTCCGGGTAATCCGATGGACAGCCTGCAGACGAGCTTGACGAACCTGAATAAGCTGGCCGACGAATGGGCGGCCCGCGCATAATCCCGCGCGCGTTAACCGATCGTCTTGCATCCGGCCGGATGCAAGACGATTTTGACTGACGCATGGAACGAGTGATTCCGATTGACTCGTGGAACGAGCGATTTCGACCGACACATGAAACTAACGATTTCATCTGATACATGGAACGAACGATTTTGACTAACGCATTCGACTGACGTATGGAACGAACGATTTCGACCGACACATGAAGCGATAGGGCACTCCTGATCACTCCGTTCAACGCTTCCATCATTTATCATTTGCGGTACAGTTTATTACATCCGGACGCGTGGCAAACTATACGGGAATGGTTGCTGAACGGAACGTGGACGGAATGGAGGAGCGGAGCGTGCGGAGTCGCCGGTTGTTATTTGGAAGTATAACTTTTGCCCTGGCGCTGCTTTCAGTTTACGGTACGCGTGAAGTGCCGCTGTCCGAAGCGAAAGATGCCCCCCTTGCCGGCGTTATCGGACCGGATGTGGACGATGCGTTGTCCCGGAAGCAGGAATCGCTGCGTGCGGAATTTCGTGCCGAAAGCCCGGGCCGAAAGGCCAAACCGATGTCCAACGAGCTGCTGCAGCGCAAATACCGGGGCATACTCGTTCTGCACGGTTCGCTGCGTGACCGTCGCATCGCGCTGACGTTCGACGACGGGCCGGATCGCAAATATACGCCGCAGGTTTTAAACGTGTTGCGAAAGCATCATGTAAAGGCCACCTTTTTTTTGCTCGGTTCGCGGGCTGCCGCCTACCCGGACGTCACGCGGGCCATCGACAAGGAAGGACATGCGATCGGCAGCCATTCTTACTGGCATCCGGCCATGTACCGGGTGCCGATGGACAGAGTCCGCTGGGAGGTAACCGAAACGGACAAAGTGCTCCGGCAACTCGTCGGTTACCGGCCGAAGCTGTTCCGCGCTCCTTATGGCGGGCTGAACGATTCGATTGTAAAAGAGCTGGGCAAAATGCAAAAACATATTATCGGCTGGAACGTCGATTCGCTGGACTGGAAGTCGCTCTCTGCGAAGCAAGTGATCGACAATGTGCTCGGCGGAACGCGCCCCGGAGCGATTATATTAATGCACAGCGGCGGTCATTGGACGCAAAATTTGTCCGGAATGGTCATCGCGCTGGATGTCATCATTCCGGCGCTGAAAAAAAAGGGGCTGAAATTCGTAACGGTGCCCGAACTGTTGAATATCCCCGTAAAGCTTCCATGACGGAAGCTTTTTTAACGGCTCGCCGCCGATTTCACCCATAGGATCTGGCCGTTCGCCGTGCAGCGCCGCAACGTCCGCCGGGAGAAGCTCGCGTCGGGAACGTATCCCCATGTTGGATGTGAAGCTGGAAGCCGCAAGCCGTACCCCGGAGCATAGTCGGGCATACCGCTCGTCAATAGCGAATGGAGCAGAGCCAGCATGGTAGTGTAACGGATTTGATGGTATAATGGTGTCAGACGAAGAACGTCCTTAATTGCCGGTTCGGCACAAGGACGTTCTTCTTATTTTTTTATGAGAAAGGATGGTTGTATATGGATTTTGAACAGGCCTATCAATTATTCCTCGAACGCCACTTGGCGCTCAGGACCGGAGAAAGAAAAGGAAGATTGCTTAGAGGGCATCAATACGCGGAAAAGCTGCTGCTGCAAAATGTTTGGTGGCCCCTCTTCGGAAACTTTAATGATCTGTATCCGGAATATGAGATATACGACTGGAACCGCAAATCGCAATTTCTCGACTTCGCTTTTCTTCCGCCGTTCGGCCGCTTCGGATTGGAATGTGACGGTTTCCAAAGCCATGTCAAAGACATGGACCGGGAGAGATTCAGCTACTCCTTGAATCGCGAAACTTTTCTTACGGGAATCGGGTGGAAAATGATTCACTTTTCTTTTGACGATGTGCAGAACCGTCCAGAAGTATGCCGGATGTTGCTGCAACTGGTCATCAGTCCTTATTTGATACGAAACCGATCGGCCGATTCGCTTTCACCGGCGGAGAAAGAAGTGCTGCGATTGGCTTGGAGTATGGGAAAGCCGATTCGTCCCATGGATGTCATCAACCAATTTGAAGTCAATTATCGCACGGCGCGAAAATGGCTGCAGAACTTGGTCGAGAAAGGGATGATGCGTTCGATATCACAAGGAAAGCGCGCCTGTTATTATGAACTGAACGAGGGACTTCCGCAGCATCTGTTCTAGAGAGGAGCTTTGGCAAACGCGCCTTTTCGTTGACGGGCCTTTCATAGGATTCGGGGGCTTCCGGGTAACGCCCGGGCTCCCTTACTTTGGACACTTGAGTCTGAAGTGCCCAAGTTGATTAAGGGGCTTTATAGATAAATTGCATTTTTTACAACATAATCATTCGGTATAAGGGTGCTGCCCCGTTATGTTGCACAAAATACAACTAAAATGGTTGGGAACAGCTAGTTCGGCTATATTTTCGACAATAAAGTGTACTTTATACAATTTATTGCTCCTATGAAGAGGATACCGGGATTTAAATGGCATTTTATACAACATACGACGAACCAGACGCTCACAACACGACGACGTACGGGACGGACACGCCCAGATCCTGTGCTAAGCGGATGATTCTGGCACAAGCGGCGAAGTCTGTGCATGTGTAGGGGAGATGGTTCCGGCAAGCGGCCAAGTCCGCACGCCAGTGGACGGCCGTTTGGGCTCAGGTTGCAAAATTTCCCGATAACCTTTACTCTAAAATAGTGCAATATATATGCTCCGTTTATGCTTGCGCAGCAAGTTCCATACCGTACTTGCGCTTACGGAATGAGCTTCCGCGCAATCAGCAAGGAGGAGGGCTGTTCCTTGAAATCGACGTCTTGGTTATGGAGAAGCGCCGGACTGATCGGACTATTATCCGCCTGTTTGTTCGTTTTCGGATTTATATATGCCGTTGCGGATTATTACGGACCGAAACTGGCGAGCTCGACCGGTGCCCCGTCCGGCCCGGGCAAAGAACAGGATGCGCGGGACGGCGGGAAATTGCAGATCGTCGCTTTGGGCGATTCATTGACACGCGGGACCGGAGATGAGACCGGCAAAGGTTATGTCGGCAATGTAAAAGAGATACTGGAAAAACAATCGGAAAAGCCCGTATTCCTGCTCGGGAACTTTTCCGTCAACGGGTATCGCACGGATCAGCTGTTGAAAGATTTGGAGACAAAGGCCGGAGTGCCCGACGCCATTGCTAAAGCGAATGTGATTCTGCTTACGATCGGCGCGAACGATTTGTTTAAACCGGGGGCGGAGGAGATCGATCCTTCGGTCGTTGTGACCAGAATACCGGATGCGCTGGAACGGTTGGAGCAAATTTTGCAAAAGCTGGCGAAGCTGAATCCGAACGCGGACATCGTTTATGTCGGTTTGTACAATCCTTTTGCCGACTTGGACGATACGGGGCAAACCTCGCTCGTTGTCCAGCGCTGGAACGACGCCGCGTTCAAAGTGACGAACCGATACGATCATATGACGCTGGTGCCCACCTTCGACTTGTTCCAGCGGCACCTGCAAAAATATTTGTATACCGATCATTACCATCCGAACAAAGAAGGATACAAACGCATAGCCGAACGCATAGTGCAGACGCTGCAGTGAGGTGAAGCCCTTATGTCCGAGCCGCAAACGGTTCTTTCCGTGAAAAATGTAAAAAAGAAAATCAAAAACAAATGGATTATCAAAGGCATATCGTTCGATGTGAAAGCCGGGGAAATCCTGGGGTTTCTCGGTCCGAACGGCGCGGGGAAAACGACCACCATCCGCATGCTTGTCGGTCTCATCAAGCCGACGGAAGGTTCGATATTCGTTTGCGGCAGCGACTTGCACAAGAATCATACCGAGGCGCTGCGGCACATCGGATGCATTGTGGAAAATCCGGAGCTGTATTCTTACTTGACCGGATGGGAAAACCTGGAGCATTTTGCCCGCATGCTGCCTGGAGTCGGAGAGCAGCGCATTCGGGAAGTGGTGGAAACGGTCGGACTCTCGCACCGAATCCACGACAAAGTGAAAACCTATTCCCTCGGCATGAGGCAGAGGCTTGGCATTGCGCAGGCGCTTCTCGGGCGTCCGAAGCTGCTCATTCTGGACGAACCGACGAACGGCCTCGATCCGCAAGGGATCAAGGAGCTTCGCGAATTTATCCGCAGGCTGGCCGACGGCGGTTTAAGCCTGTTTATTTCCAGCCACTTGTTGAGCGAAATTCAATTGATGTGCGATCGCGTCGCGATTATAAGCCATGGGGAAGTGATCGCCGTGGGCGAAGTGGATGAGCTTCTCCGGCAGGCGGGCAACAAAGTCGTTTGGAAGGTGGACGACCCGGAAAAAGCGCGGCGAATGATGCAGGAGGAAGACGGCGTAACCGTCATCGGCGAGCAGGCCGCTGCCGAAGACGAAATGGCAAGCGTGACGGCGCTCATCACGCAAATGCCCACCGAGCGCGTTCCTGAACTGAACGAAAAATTGGTAAGGTCGAAAGTGAACGTGTTTTCAATCGAAACGAAAACGCCGACGCTGGAAGATTTGTTCCTGAGCATGACGGAGGGGGAGCGCATTGATTAGTCTTTATCCGCTTGTCAAAAACGAAACGATCAAAATATTGAAAAAAAACCGGTTTCTCGTCGTCATCCTTATCTTGGCCGTACTGATTCCCATATTTACATACGCCCAGTTCCGCGTCGCGAAAAACAACGAGAAGCAGTTCGGCACCGATGATTGGCGCGCCGTCACGACGCAGCAAATTTACGATTACACGAACAGGCTGGCGAGCAACCGGGTGCCCGAAGAATGGAAGCAGTATCTTCGCGTTCAAGTGCAGGTGCTGCAGTATTATCTGGATCATGACGTCAACCCGCAGGCGCCGAACGGAGTCACGTTCGCAAGAGGGTTTATCGACAACGCGGTCAGTCTGTTTTTGCCGCTTCTGGTCATGGTCATCGCTTCCGATATTGTCTCGTCCGAGCATACGAACGGCACGATCAAGCTTTTGCTCACCCGTCCCGTTCACCGCTGGAAAATATTAATGAGCAAGTTCATCGCTTTAATCCTGTTCGTGTCGTTAACCGTACTCGCCAGCGGGGTGATGGCCTATCTCATCTCCGGCGTGGTGTTCGGATACGGCGGCTGGGATATGCCCGTATTTACCGGATTTCGCATTCACGGTTCCCAAGTCGATACGAGTGGCGTCCATGTCGTCGATCAGTGGCTTTATCTCTTGATGGAGTCCGGACTCGCC
>JAWLCZ010000126.1:0-12538 GCA_041686835.1 Paenibacillaceae bacterium
TACGTCTTGCCGTTAATGATGCCGACGCTCACGGAAGCCAGATGGTCGGTAATCGGAAATGAGTTCAGCTGCTGCGCTTCGGCTATCTTGTTCACCGCTATCGCCATCGCAACGAACGCCCCGGTAATCGAAGTCGTTCTCGTGCCGCCGTCCGCCTGGATGACGTCGCAATCGAGCGTAATCGTTCGTTCGCCGAGAGCCTCCAGATTCACGACCGAACGGAGAGCCCTTCCGATGAGCCGCTGGATTTCCATCGTGCGGCCGGACAATTTTCCTTTTGCCGATTCGCGCTGATTGCGAACCTGGGTCGCCCGGGGAAGCATCGAATATTCCGCGGTAATCCATCCTTTTCCCTGGCCTTTCATAAAAGGCGGCACCCGATCTTCCACCGTCGCGGTGCATATTACCTTTGTATCCCCCACCTCAATCAGGACGGAACCTTCGGCATATTTGTTATAATGAGGAGTGATGGAAATAGGCCTCAGTTCGTTCCACTGCCGTCCGTCTATTCTCATATATGTATCCCTCCTGCAATCTGCTTGTATAGTGTGTGTGCAATCCGTTTCCTCGAATCCGGTAAAGGCTCACCTCATTTTACCAAACAAGACGGATAAAATCATCTTTTCCCCGGCGTCCCCGGCGCAAAAAAAGAAAAAACAGCGGAAAAGCAGTCCCGCTGTCGTTACATTTTGAACGGATTCAAGTGAGCCGGGCGCGCGACAGGCTTGCTGTAGTTCGCATTGTCCGTCCCGCTTATTTTCGCGTCGCCGTTCACCATAATTTGCACCTTCGCCGCTCCCGTATTTTCCGTTAAGGAAAGCACGACGGACTGCAGCGATTCGGCCGGAGCTTTATGATCTTCCCCGAGCAATTTGTCGCTGAAATTTACGGTGACGATGCCGTCAGCCTGTTTGACGTCGATGACTTCCGCGTCCGAGGCTATGACCGATGACAGCTTCGTTCCTTTCGGCCCTTTGATCAATTGCTCCACGGACGCTTTGGCGATATTGTCCGTCCGGGCAATCATGCGCGTTACCGGCACGTAATAAGTTTGGAGGTCTTCCGTTTGATTGAGAAAATACAGCGTCACCGGAACCGCTTCGCTCAAATCCACGCCTTCCGCTTGTTCAATATTGATGCCGAGCGCAGCCCGGGTCAGCGGTTCGTCGAGCGGGGTTCCGTCTACGGGCATTTCCTGAAGCGCCTTGCCTTCCACCCACAGCTGCACCTGCTGAATGCTCGGGAAACCGGTTAACGTCCACGTGACGGCTTCCAATATTTTTCGTTCGTCCTGCGGGTTGTAGTTTAAAAATTCCTTCGAAAAATCGACGATGGCGAGTTTTTTATCTTTGACGATGTCCATTCCTTTGATTTCCGTTCCCTTCGGCAAAAGCGCCGTAAACCCTTGCGGCACCATCTGCTGATAAGGGCCGTCCTCCACCATGTACTCCAACGATTTTCGGGCGATGCCCTCCGTTTTTTCTATGGCCATCGTCACGGGAGCCACATAACCTTTTGCATCCTTAAAATAAAGGGTAACCTGCTGCTGTGACTGCGCCTGCTGTCCCGCATCCTCCCCACCAGCCTGGGCCGCCGTATCTTCAATGCCATCAGCCGAACCCGGCGGCGGATCGATAGGCTGGGTTGCATCGTCTTTGCCCGATATCCCGCATCCCGACGCGACGAAGGCAAACAGGCCCATGATGACGACCCATCGCACCCATTTGTAACGCACCATGTTTTCTCCTCCTCAACTATATTTGTACTATTATGTATACGAGCCGTTCCCGTTTTTATAACCATTTTGTCCTTGAAATTCGTACATGCGGGCATTTAAGAAAAACGTGGGGGGAAGATCACCGCCAGGTCCTTTAAAACCTCTGTCCAATCCCATGCCGTTCGAGCGTGTGAGGTTCCACAACGCTTTTCCACCCATACCGATTCCCTTACAGCTCATTTCAGACTCCAATGGCGTAAAAAAGTAAGCGTCAAACCTTCCCCACCTTCAATCCCCAAGATATCCGTGAGATTATGAAGGCAGCCTAAGCAAACAGGAGGTTGCCTTGTATGACGAATAAAGAACGACGCTATCAAGACTGGGTTGCTCGCATCACCGAATATAGGGCCAGCGGCCTGACGATGGCCGAAGTCATAAAACTGTATCTCACGTTTAGAAGGTATGGAAAGTACGTTCTAGCTTATGAACTCTTAACAGATGAAGCGAAGCGGGAGACAACGATTAATGACGTTAAATCTTATGCTGAAGCGGGAAAGACGGAATTGGAGAAAATCCTCTCCATTCAAGAAAAAGGCGATCTTTCGTTGGTGAGTGCTGCCGTTAAATATACGGATGAAAAAACGAATGAAATCCGATACGAGATTCATGATTTTGTATTAAAAAAGCAAGCTGGGGAATGGCGGATCATTGATGAATCTCTTTTAAACGAGGCCCAATTGGGGATCCTCAAAACTCTAGTGGAGCAGAAGGTAGCGGAACTAAAGAACAACAAAGATCTTCAGAAATTTGTTGCCTGGATGAAAGAAAAGAACATGGAATTGGCTCAAATGGCAAAAGACGAGGTAAAGGGACAGGTTGGAACTGTAAAAGAGGAGTTGTCGGATACCATCAAAGAGCATGGAGATGATATCAAGCGAGGGATTCAAGATTCAGTGAATGATTTGAAATCCGGATTCAAATTATGGGGGGAATGATAATGATATGCTACGAAAAGCAAAAAAACAAACAATCTATATTAAAACTCTACCTAACTTTGTAAAAGGGCAGCTATCATATCACTGGTCTCGCTTCTAATTTTAAAACTATGGTTATTTAAAGTGCCCGCTATCTTCCCTGGAGCCGACGATTTGGGGGACCTCTATTATGAGTTGTGTCTTGCCACCGCTGGGGCCGTTATCTTTTATATTGGTGTAAACCATATACCCAGCGAACAGAGGAAGAAAAAGGTAGCTATTTACATCAATAATGTAAAAGTTGGTAAAGTCCATCGAACATTAAACAGGATCTCAACAGCAATTATGGGAAAGGACGGACGAAATCTTTCACTAGATGAAATTCTAGCAGCATGTCGAAATGTTGATCCGAGAACTAAATGTATCATTGACCAAGTTGAGTACCCAAACTGGTTTATAGCCATTGATCGTTATCATGCGGAGCTGCGGGATCACCTTCGCGACCTATTGTTGCTCAACGCGACATTCAGCGGAGAAATGCTTGAGGCAATTACCAAACTGGAAAACCAATTCACGATATTCAATATTGCTCGCGGAAGGTATGCAGGAAATGATACTCTGGAAATGTGGGGGCATGCATTACATGCTTGTCATACTGCCTACAATCAACTATATGAACAACTTCGTAAGGAATTCGGTGTATACTTAAGGTAAATCTGCGGTAGCTTATCTCAATAAATCAGGTTTAGTCTAAAACTTTTTTTCTAGTCTTTATTTTCTTGGTCAAATACTTTATTTTCACTGAACACCACCGTCAAGTCTATTTTACTATATCATATTATTTCATTTATTTTGGTGCAATTTTCCGATTAAGGAGTTGTCGCAATGACTTGGAATATCATAAAGGGATTTTATAATGGCATTCTTTGGTTTAGTCTGAAAAGGCTGTGAGGGTTATGTATGGGATGGGGTTTGGCATTTATTCTAGCAATTAATTTATATGGGCTAATATCGATGGGCTACGATAAACGCCAGGCTAAAAAGGATGGCTGGCGCGTACCGGAATCAAGGTTATTTCTAACGGCATTGTTTGGCGGGGCAATTGGAATCTTAATCGGGATGAAAATGTTTCGACATAAGACGAAGCATTGGTCGTTTCGGATTTGGATTCCTTTTCTAGCCATATTGAATATTGGGATTATCGCGTGGCTGGCATGGATTTATATGCAATAGTGACGGAAGGGGGGAGGCGTTGTCACGAATAGAATGGGCTCTCTTCATTGGTGATCAATTGAATTTATGTTAGACATTCAATGTTATCGAGAGAAAAGTTCTTTACAAATATCATCTTAAAAAAGTAACTATCTCGTACAACGATCGGTCATACATAACCCTTCCGATTGTCAGATAACGGGGTGTTTTTTAAGAAGCAGAAAAGTTACTACGCTAACAGAACGATAGGGCTACTCTAAACTGAGTGGCCCTTCTTCGTTTGGTTATTCCTCATTTAGAATAAATTGCCTTAACCGTTTTAGCTCATCCAGCCTGGTCTTAACATTGAGTTTATCTCGTGGAAGGGGGAGCGCAGCAGTTTGCCTACTTCGAGACGGATGGCGCCATTTAGCTTGGGGCCGAGGTCGCGCAGTTCGGCGATTCGGTCGGCAAGCCGCCGCGCAGCATCGTCTGGAGCGTCGAGAACGATGGATCGCTTAGGGTTGAAGGCGGCGAGCTGATCGGCATGATGCGCCGCTTCCCGACGAATGCCTCCGTGGATAACGGTCGGCTCGATCTGTGGCTGTTTGTCTCCGATGCGAATCGCATGGGCAAAGAAGGGCGGATCGAAATATCCAGCGCCGGGCAGAACGATGCGGACAGCTTCAACTGGGATCTGCTCTCGCTCGATCTGCGGAGCGGATGGAATCATCTTGTCCTTCCTTTCAAAGAAGCCAATTTGATCGGCCATCCCGATCCGAACGCGTTGAAGTATATCCGGATCTATCTGTTCGTCAGCGGCGAAACAACGTTGAAAATAGACGATATCAAGCTTCGCCATCCGGCTGCGTTTGACGAATAAGGCTATCATCATGATTGCGGGATTTGGATCGTGTTATAAGCCGCTGATTATTTGCAGATCAGGCGATATCAAATGCGTCCACTTTTTCTGCGTTTCATTATATTGTGTTTGCATGAAACCCGAATATAATGAATGTAATCCTTTAATTGAAAACGTTAACAAAGGAAGGTGCGGACCGTGATCGAAACGAAAGTGTTAACCGCCGAACAGCTGGCATTTTACAGAGAGAACGGTTTTCTCATTGTCGAAAGTGTGTTGACGCCGCAGGAGTGCGACGAATTGAACGAAAGGGCCGTCGAGGTCGTGAACGGAAAAGTGAAGCTGGCCGAAGGCAACGATGTCTGGTTCGAGCCTAGCGCCGAGGAAAAAGGCTGGGTTTCCAAAGAAAAACCCAATCCGCTGTATCTTTTCAAGATCGGCCATCAAATGCATTGGACCGATCCGGTATTTCGCCATTATGCGATGCACGAGCGGATTCTAGATATTTTAAATGAACTGGTGGGTCCGGATTTGAAATGCGTGCAGAGCATGTACATCGACAAACCGAAAAATATCGGGGTTGGCCAGCCGTATCACCAGGATTCCCATTACTTGAGAACGGACCCCGATACGTTGATCGGCGTCTGGATCGCCTGCGACGACGTCGATGCGGAAAACGGCTGTCTGCACGTCATACCCGGAAGCCAGGGCGAACCGATTCACCCGCACGAAACGCCGGTCGATCCCGAACAGCGCAAATATTTTCTCGAAGTGCTCAGCGCCCGCAGCCGGGAAGAAACGGCTTGTCCGTTGAAGAAAGGATCCGCCGTATTTTTTCCGGGCACGATGCTGCACCGTTCGGGCAACAACTACACCTCCGATCGGCAAAGACGCGCGTATGTGCTTCATTATTGCGACGCCCGCTCCCGCTGGGTGAACAATCCGAACGCCCGCAACCCGCATCTGCTGGTGCGCGGACGCCAGTATCCGGGATGTGTGTGACATCCCGCCGGACGTTTTGCCGGTTTCATGGATAAACCGAAAATCGTGTCGTTCCCAATCCGCGCTGCCCGCGGATTTTTTTTAAAAAAACGGTTGCTTCGGCATCCTTTTTATTGTTAACATTTTGCAAGCGCCGACAAATCGGGCTTCCTCAGGCCCCCACCCTTGGAGTGTTGGAAGACAATTACTTTATAAAAGTATACGCATGACGTTGTTCAACAGCGAGCAGATGCCGGAAATTATCAGGGGCGGTCAACCGATTTCCGCTAAAAGACACGGAATACCGGGATCTGGCATCATGTTTTTACAACAACGGCGGGGACGAGTGTGGCGGATTGGTTTTCGGCAGTACGAAAGATGAGAACGGGAATTACATATCGGGCAGTTCGTTCACTTTCGACGCTTACTTTCCACTCATACCCATTCCCTTTCAGCTCATATTTTCAGACTCCAATGGCGTAAAAAAACGCCTGACGGCGTCCTTTACGTTTGTGCGGCTTAGTTCATGCGCACCTATTTAGCTGGGTACAGTTTTTTTCCTGCATCCAGTCCGATTGAATACAAACTACTAGAAATATCAATGAATCCTTCTGCCGCAGCTGCATTTCTAGGGTGGGTATCCCCTCCGGACGCTGTGAAACCCTGAAAGGCGGACGTAAACACCTCCGGTGGATCCCCCTCCCCCTCACCCTATCATGTGATTCTTTCAGGAAGTATGAGTTTGTCAACTTCCTGGCCATGAACTCCCTATGTAATCTTCCGGATACATAATGCGGGTAACGTTAAAAAGCCCCGCGAACCGGGGATTCATTCGGCTTTTTCCATACTTTGTTTCAAGTATTCATGTATGGCGTCCGGACTTTGTTTCAAGTATTCATGTATGGCGTCCGGTACTTCCTGAAGCGAATTCAGTGTCAGAAACGCTCCTTTGGGCTCGCTTTTCACTTCAACCACATTGTACTCCCATTCCAGCTTAGCGGGAATATGGATGGCATGTATGCCCAATTCCACGGCCGGGACGATATCGGTGCGCAGCGAGTTGCCGACCATCCAGGTGGAGTCCCTGTCGAACTTCATTTGTTTTAAAATTTTTTCCAGTGCCGCGGTGTCTTTATATTGGGAGACGAACACCCGGTTGTCAAAATAGGCGGCAAGCTCCAGTTGGGCGATCTTTCTGCGTTGATTGGCTTCGTCTCCGCCCGTGTGCAGGTAAAGTTCATGCCCTTCCGCCTTGAGACGCTCCAACGTTTCGTACATGTACGGCAAAGGTTCGACGGGTATTTGAAATACGCTTTCTCCCAATCTCCGCAATGCGTCGATTTTGGTTTCCTCAGCTTCTCTTCCGGCCAACTCGCAATAATATTTATATGTATCTACAAACGACTGCGGGAAATGTTCGGTGGTCAGACCGTTCTTGTCGACCGATCTCAAATCGATTTCGAGCTGCTTTTGCTTCACTTGTTCTCTGGGAATGCCGGGAAACCAATCCGTCATTTGATCGGCGAACCGGTTGATCACCTGAACGAAATATTTGTTGCAGTGCACCAGCGTATCGTCCAGATTGAATATGATATGTTGCCGTTTCATCGCTCGCTCCTTTCGGCGGTTCGTCATCTACAGTATCCCCAACAAGCAGGCTGGTATTACTCTGATGAGGTTTCCGCCTTGCAGCGACTTATTCGGGCCGCCTTTTATACGGATTGATACTGTATGATGCCGTCGCGTTCCGATTCGGCCGCTTTTCCTTCATTCACAAGATAGACGGTGTGCGCAATCGTTTCCGACATCGCAAACCTCAGCTGGTGAATCGACAGATTGTCGCCGAAGACGTCGCGGCATAACCGGTATGCGCTCACCGGTTCGCGCATCCGCTCCAGCATGAGGTGAAGCCGCCGCTCGTGATGGCGGACAATTTCCTGCGCCCGTTCGGCGAATGCGGCAAACGGCTCGCGGTGACCGGGAAACGCCATACGGACGGAATATCCCGATAAATCGTTCAGGCTTTGCATAAAAGATTTTAGCGGATTCGCATCGCTCTCCGGCAAATAGCTTATATTCGGGGTAATGCGCGGCAGAACCTGATCCCCGCAAAACATCACCTGCTCTTCCTCGTCATAAAAGCACAAATGCCCTTCGGCATGGCCCTCCGTTTCCAATACCCAGCATTTTCGATCCCCCAGCTTTACCGTGTCCCCTTCGCTGATATACGTGATCTCGGGCTGCGGGGAAACAAGCGGTATAAAACCGTCCATATGCGGGAGCAGTTCGGCGGCGATATCCCCGGGCATGCCATGGCGCAAGAAAAGAGCGTGAATCCCGGCAGACAGCGGCCGGCCGTCTCCCCACAAACGGCGTGCCAAAGATTCGCCTTTGCGCGACAGAAGCACTTTAACCCCTGTCCTTTCCTGGAACCATCCGGCGAGCCCGTAATGATCCGGATGATAGTGAGTCAGCACAATTTGTTCGATATCGCCGAATCGGATGCGCAGCCGATCCAGCACGCGCATCCATACTTGTTCCGCTTCCTCCGTGTGCAATCCCGGATCGATGACGGTTACACCGCCGCTTCCCTTTACAATGTAACTGTTAACCCATTTCAGCGGAAAAGGCAGCGGCACTTTCACTTGAGTGATGTCCGGTGTATGTTCGATAATGTCGTCCATGGCGCATTCTGCATTCATTATGTATTCCTCCGTTCCTGGATGCGCACCGTTCCCTATTTGATGCGGCGCAATCGCGGCGGCTGTCCTGCTGTTTTCCATCATACCGCAAATGTCAAAAAAAATGGAGTCGATACAACCCAAAAAACCTTCTTTCTCACCCCTTCACGGATTGCGAAGGTGGTTCAAAAGAAGGTCATTAAAGGCCTTACGTTATGCTTCATCAAATTTTTAACTCCCCGAGCCGTATGAGCTCGACAACCGCCTGTGAACGGCCTTTGACGTTGAGTTTTTGCATGACATTCGTAATGTATTTTCAAGAACATAAAATCAAATGTAAGTCTGGATAATGATTTCTCCATCCTTCGGAACCTCGATCCGCTTCACGCATTGCATTAGAAACACCCGCGTCTTCTCGACGTCATCGTACGAGTTCAGAGTCGCGAGCTTCTGCACGGCCTCCTGCACTTCTTTCCTGATGCGTTCGGCGTCGAGCACACGCTTTTCCTCTGCGGCGATCTGCGCAAGCCTCTGTTCCGCATCGGCTATCTCTTTCTCATACTGCTCTTTTTCGAATTCATATTGAGCGGAGTCCAATTCTCCCAACATATGCTGGCGCCTGATCTCGAAAAGCAACCGGCGGTTGTCTTCGATTAGCTTCTCCAACTTTCGTTTTTCCTTTTCATAGTCTCCGCCAGGCATGTCCACCAATATCTCTTCGGCACCGGATTCCAGAGCGGCCAGACGCTCCCTTAGCCGTCGCAAAATCTCACCGATAAGCTCGTCCCGCATTTCGTAGTACGGAATCCATTTTGCGTTCGAACATCCCTTTTCCCCCGTCCTGCGTCGACGGGAGCACATCAAATATCTATACCGTTTACCGCTTCCAGAGATTGAAGACATGGAAACCATGGCCGATCCACATTCCGCGCAGAAAATCATTTTCGCGAACGCATTAACGAATGAGCGCCGGCCGCCGCGTTTTCCACCTCCGCGCAGCAACCGAATTTCTTGTGCTTTCTTGAACATCTCACGGGGTATAATCGCCTCGTGCGTTTGGAACTTGGTTATTTTCCACTCTGACTTAGGGCGTTGTACTAGTTTTTTTCGTCGATTCATCAAATTTTTGAGGTCATCGTATGCTACCTCTGTGGTATGTCGTCCATAGACGTTGAATCCGGTGTATTTCTCGTTTTGCAGAATACGCTGGATGCTCGTAACACCCCATGGACCACCTTTGTAGGCGGGAATGCCTTGTTCGTTCAGATACTTCACGATCTCCTTTTCGCCCATGCCTTGGTTCACATACATGTCGAATATCATTCTGACGATCTCGGCCTTCTCCGGAATGATTTCCAGCGTTTTTCTCTTTCCCCTTTTCATTCTCGGGTCATTTATCACCACTTTTTTATAGCCAAATGGCGGTATGGAACTAATGTCGTTCCCAGCTGCCGCAGACTGGCTAATGCCGCGACGAGATGAAATCCCGGTCTGTTCGCTCTGGTTCTGATTCACCACGGATTTTACACCGAAGAGCAACTCGTCATCCTTCTTGGCCGAGTCATAGCCATCCTCGATCGATACAACCCTAACTTTTAGAGCATTGACGAGGATTCTTTTAAGCGTAATCGCATCCAACGCATCGCGGCTGAAACGGGAAAGAGAGGCGAACCAAACCGATCTGATTTCGCCCCTCTTTGCGTCTTCGATGATCCGCTGCACGTCTTCACGCTCGACGATGGTTGTTGCGGTATCCCGGTCCTCATAAAATTTATCGATTTCTATTCCTTCTCGAGCAGCTACTTCTCGTATGAATGCTTCTTGGTGTTCTGGACTATCCATTTGTGAATCATATTTCGTCGAAACCCGAACATATCCCCTATCCTTTTTCTTCATAACACATTTCCCCCGTGCCGAACGTAATATATTTGTGCAAAACCTCATCCAAATTATGACTGATGGCCCCATGCTTGGCAAGAACTTTTTCAATCTCACGTTTGGCAAGTTTTCGAGTGATTTCCACCGATCGGTCTTCACCGAGGACGAACCGCAAACTGTATGCCTTCTTCTTCGGTTTCTCCATTGTCGCATCACCTATTGACAGTGTATGCGCGGCTGCGTGTCCAGCTTTCCCGCTCACGATCCGTCCCCCTCCTTCTCTTTCACAACTGCTATCTCGAGCGACAATGCCAATTTGTAGAATGCGCGCCATCGAATCTCCGCATATTTCGGCTGACTAATCGGCGGCTGGAATTCAAAGCAATACACGTGCTGATCTGTGATGTATTGCGCATCTTCAGCCATGTATCGTTTCTCAATGAGAAATCGCTCCATCCGCGGCAACCGACTGACCGCCCGCTCGATGCGCTCACAATATGCCTTGCGCTTCGCCCGCTCATCTACGTTGTATGTGGCGATCTGTGCCGTTTGGTCGCTGATCTTGTTGCTGCGTCCGCCCTCACGCAGCTCGTAGTTGGCTGTGATCGTTGCTTCGCGTTCTTCGAAGGTGAGATATTTATAAAGCCTGTACCGTTCCAACGCGGCCTCTACGGCCTTTTGTGTGGCTTTTCGGTCAAGTTCCGGCAGGAAGTCGCCGCCAAATGTAAGTTGCTCCATCGAATCACCTCGCTTGGGAGGATTGCCCCGGCCGGCGTGCAGCCGGGGCACCGTATCAAACTCCTTTAATCCGATAAATATTGAATCTTCCCGCGCCCGATGTATTCGACGGTCGCCTCTTTCACATGTCTGCGGACGCGTCCCTGGCATGCCGGGCAAGTAATTCTGCGAACTAACGGGCCGCGATCAACGAAGAAATATTGATCGCAGTTGTAACAAACGAACGCAAGCACGTTAAACTGTGTCGGGCGCGGGAATCTCGTGATTTTAGAACGGCAATTCATCTTCATTCACGACCGGCAGCGCGTCGTCATCCGTATCCGCCGGCTCGTCCTTCTTCTTGCGCCCGCGTTTCTTGCGTTCCGTTTCCAAGTCCGCCACGTTGTCGGCGGCCGCCGCAGCATCATCGATCGTGAGCTGGTTCTCGTCCACATCCACCGTGCCGTCAGGGTTGACGTTGTACTCGATGCCTTCGCGATCATCGTTCTCGCTATAAAACTCATCGATGCTCATTTGCGATGGCTGCACCCCGAGCGTTACGTTGCGGCCAGCGAATCGATATAGCTGCTGCGCCTTTTCTTCACTGTCGCCCTTGATGGCGAACTTCATGACCGTCTTCTTGCTGTCGCGCTGCATGTTCATGAATTCGGCTGTCACTTCGCCCGCTTCGCACCCTGCGATGTCGAATACGATGATGCTTCCGGCCAATGCAAACAGTTCATTTTCTGCGGCTTCGTCCTCGGTGCCTTTGATTTCGAACTTGAGCACTTCTTTCTTGTCGTCTTTCTGCATCATTTTGAAAAATACGTTCAATTGAGTTTTCATGATTTATTCGCTCCTTATAATTTGATTTTGATTACAAACATTGGTAATGGGCATATATAAAGCGTCTTTTTCACCTGATCGAAATAAGCTCCTACCCAGAAGTCGTACCAGAGAAAGTGAAAGGATATTTTCACTTCGCCACCTTCTTTCGCTTTTTCTTCTCGGGCGGGTTGAGGATGGAAGCAATAACTTCTTCTTGCTCTTTCGTGGAGATCGTTCTCCGACTTAAGGCAAAAGCGATTTTTGCTAGTACAAACGCATCTCTCACGTTATCGCTCTTATGCTCAAAACCCCACCGTTTGAAAATTGGAAGCACCATTTCGTCCTTCTTTGCATTGCCTTTGCCGGTCGCGAACTTCTTTACGGCGGCCGGGCTGACTTCGGTGTATCGAAAACCCTTGCGAAACATCGCCATCCGTAACCCCCAGCCAATTCCTCCGAGTTGTATGGCTTGCTGGGATGCAAAGCCGAACCCCTCGATGCAGATCACATCATCCGGCTGAAGGTGCGCCATGGTTTCATCAATCAGCGTGACCATCCGTTTCGGGTCTTGGGAGCCGACGCCCGTCAGCTCCTTTGCCCGTATCACTTGCCCTTGCTCGTCCAAAGCGACGAACCCAGTCTTTGTTGAAGGGTCGAGTCCTACGAATCTCATTTTCTTTTCGCACCCTCCTTCGTGCTGTATGGCAAA
>JAWLCZ010000127.1:0-12532 GCA_041686835.1 Paenibacillaceae bacterium
CCGAGACGCCTTCCAAAGCGGAAAACAACGTTGTGAAATCGGATCAGAGCAAACCTTCGTCGACCGCCGGAACCTCGACATCCGGGGCTTCGACCGTCCAGCGCGGCTTCTTCAGCGGCGGGCTGATGAAAGGACTGCTCATCGGCGGACTCGCCGGATTGCTGTTTGGCGGCCTGTTCGGACAATTGGGAATGCTTGGCGATATTCTCGGACTGCTCGTCAATCTGTTCGCTTTGTTCATCCTGTTTGTCGTCGGCCGGGCGATCGTCATGCACTTTATCGAGAAACGCAAAGATAAGAAGAGGTACCAGCAATGAGATTAAGCCAGGATGAAATCGTCAATGCCATCTGCCTTCACATGGCGGAACGCAAGCAGGTGCGGCCGGGCGATGTTACGGTCGAACTGCTGTGGGACGAAGAAACGGGCTTTTCCTCCGAAGTGACGGTCGGAGGACGGAGCCAATATCTTGTGGAAGCCAATATGCTTGAAGCGATTGAACGGTATTTGCTGACACAGTACAACATAAGAGCATTTCGCGATCAGATCCGTTTGGACGTTGAAGACGAAATGTGGGCGGATATTTCCGTCTGAAAGCGGCATATTGCAGCAAGGGACATATTCCGAACCGGAATATGTCCCTGCTTTTTTTTCCGGCAATTGTTGAACCGATGCGCCGTGAGGATGAAGGGGTCACCTGACCGCCTATTTCCGGCCCTTTCGCCAAATACCCAATCACCTGTAATTTCAGGGTCGTAAAATAAAAAGCATTCCATTCAAATGAGGAGGGGCCTTAGTGTTTAGTTTAACAGGTGCGGAAATCAGTCATTTTTTGCTGGCCATGGCAACGGTATTAGCGCTGGCACACCTGCTGGGATATTTGGCGGAACGGCTGTTCATTCCACGCGTCATAGGCGAGGTTGCGGCAGGGCTCACGCTGGGTCCCACCCTGCTCGGGTATTATTATCCCGATACGTTTCAATGGTTGTTCCTTGGTTTTGAGACGGAAGGCAAATTGTTCGGGCTGGTGTATCAGATCGGGCTGCTGCTCTTGATGTTCTCCGCCGGACTGAAGTTTCAGACCAAGTTTGAAAAAGGGGACGCCAAAATCACTTCCGCTCTCGTCATCGGTTCCACGTTCCCGGCTTTTATTATCGGCTGGCTGTCCACCAGCATGTTTAACATCACCCCGTATTTGGGAACGGCCAACAATACGACCCCCTCAAAATCGTTATCGCTGTTTCCATCAACATCACATCCATTCCCGTCATATCCAAAATTATGTTTGACCTCGGAATCATTCACTCCCGGTTTGCCAAACTCGTCATTTCCGTTGCCGGCATCCACGATATTTTCCTGTGGACGGCCATCGGTGTCGCCACATCGATCGCTACGCAAGGGCAAGGAGGCGCGGTTTCCTTCGGATCGGTGTCCAAAAGTGTAGGCACCACCGTGTTGTTCATTATTGGCACATTGGCCGTTACTTATCTTTTATTTAAACGTCTGACCATCGTCAAACAAAACATCCTGTTCCGCTCGTCCAATCTGGGATATTTTTTGTTTATTATGTTCATGCTTGCGGTCATCGCCAGCAAACTTCATGTCGAAACGATTTTCGGGGCGCTGCTCGCGGGCATCGCCGTCAAAGTAGCGCTGCCTAAAGCGATATCGGATCGAATTGAGCAAGGGGTTTCGAATATTTCGTTTTCGTGGTTTATCCCGGTCTATTTTGCGACGGTCGGTCTGCAGCTGGATTTGGTCAAACATTTTGATGTTCTATTCTTTATCAAATATTTGCTGTTCGCCACCTTGGCTCAATCTTTGTTTGTCTACGCGACCGCCCGCCTCATCCGGCTGGATCCTTTGTCAAGCTTCAACCTTGCCGTGGCGATCAATGACCGGGGCGGCCCGGGTATCGTGCTTGCCTCTGTAGCGTTTGGGTCCGGAATCATTAATCAAGAATTTTTAGCCGTCATCGTATTGCTGTCGCTGATCACTTCCTGGCTTCCCGGAACTTGGCTTAGGATAGTGGTCAACAAAAGGTGGAGACTGGTGCCCGGAGATGAGAATTTGGTTGTGGAGAAGCGCGGCGATGACTTGAATGTCGTCCGCATGCAGCTGCGAAGCAGCAAGTAGCGGTTCGCTATCCGCAACCTGTATTACGCCATTTTTTTGCGGAGAACGATGTGCCGCGTCCTTGTCGGGCGCGGCCTTTTTTCTGAATGGCCGTCGTTTTCTGAATATGAACGCAACCTATTTGTTTTTTTATCGTCTTAATATAATAGATTCATAGATTGGGAGGATTGATACATGGACAAAAGAAAGTACATCACCGTTTTCGTTCTCGTCTGCCTGCTTCTGCTGCAGAACGTCGGCATGGCCGCCGCCGCCGACTTGACGACGAAATACCGGGTGTACCAATACGATCGCCTCATGATGGAGTTTTCCGATTACAACAAAGCGGTAAATTATGCGAAAACGATGTCGAACAGCCATGTCGAACAGATCGGTACGCGAAAATGGCTTTGGGACAATTTTCCCCGATACAAGGTGTATCAGTACGACCATTCCTCTCCGGCCTGGGAATACCGGACATTGGACGCCGCCGTTGCCGAGGCGAAAAAATGGGCCAATGCCAGCGTAAAAGATTTGCATACCGGCGGCTGGGTATGGAACAACTATCCGAAATACAAAGTTTATCAAGGTGAAAACACGCTGCCATCCTGGAATTTTGCCGATTTGAACAGCGCGGTGAAAGAAGCGAAAAAATGGGCGAACGCGCACATCATCGATCTGCGGACGAACCGGTGGGTATGGGATAATGTGCCGGAAGCGAAGAAACGGGAACTCCGTTCCGGTCCTGCGGTATATCAGGTCTATCAAGGTACATACACTTCGGAAAAATGGAAATTCGCATACCTGGAAGATGCGGTGAACGAAGCGTTGAAGTGGGCCGATTCCGTCGTTGTCAACACGGCCCGCAACCAGCGAATCGTATTTTCCAACATACGGGATTACGGCGTCTATCAGGATGACAAACTGTTAAAAAAATTCGTCCATATCGACGCGGCGATCGCCTATGCGAAACAATGGGCACATGCCAAAATTACGTTCGGGCAGCGGGAAATTTGGAATAATTATCCGTATTATCGAGTATATCAAGGCGATAAACTGATCGGCGAGTACAACACCATTCAGGCGGCCCTCGGCTTCGCGATGAAATACGCCAATGCATCGATCGCGACATATCACGGCGTAAAAGTGTGGGACAACTTCACCCGCCTGCTCTTCTGGGGGTGGAACGGCATGTCCGATCCTGTCGCCATCCAGTCGCAAGTTTCGCAAACGGCCGGGTTGGACATCGATTCTCCGACCTGGTTCGAATTGACGAATGCCGACGGAAGTTTGAAAGATTCGTCAAACGCGGAAACGGTGCAATGGTTGAAAAAGCAAGGGATTGCCGTGCATCCGCTCGTCAATAACCAGTTTAAAGGCGACATGACCTCGCAATTTTTGAGCAGCGCGAAGGCGCAGGACAAATTTATCGGCAGCCTGGTAAGCCGCTGCGCCGAGCTTGGTGTGGACGGAATCAACCTCGATTTTGAAAGCTTGGCCGGCAGCGATCGGAACGCGTACACGGCCTTTGTCAAAAAACTGGCCGCGCGCGCGCATGCCGAAGGATTGAAGGTTTCCATCGATTTGCCGCGGGGCAGCGTAAAATGGAACCATCTTACCGCCTACGATCATGCGCAGCTGGCGCAAATCGTCGATTACGTGATCATCATGGCTTATGATCAGCATTACTCCGGCAGCCCTTCTCCCGGTTCGGTCGCCGGCTTGCAGTGGGCGGAGGAAGGCGTAAAGGAATTTCTCTCCTACGGCATTCCACGGGACAAGCTCATATTGGGCATTCCGTTCTATGTCCGGGAGTGGAAGCTCGACGGCACCGGTAAAATGATCGGCAATCGGGCCTTGTATATGAAAGATATTCCGGCGCTATTGTCCGATATACAAGCGGTGAAGACGTGGGACGAATCGTTCAACCAGTACCGCGTAGAGTACGAGCAGGACGGCTTTAGGCACGTGTTCTGGCTGGAAGATGAGAGCACCGTTAAACAAAGGATGGAGATCGCAAGAAAATACGAGCTGGCCGGCGTCGCCGCATGGCGGCTCGGGTACGAACCGGCGGCATTGTGGGAAACGGCAATCAAAGCAAAATAAACGGACAGACCGGAAACGGGCGAGCGTCTAAGGCGCCGCCCGTTTGCTTTTGCGTCAGCCGGATACGATAATGAGATTCGCGTATGGAACGGTATCGCCCGTGCGGATGACGGCTCGCGACTCGGGACAAATGTCCTTGAACCGTTGATGGCTGACCGGGCTAATCAGCACATCGGAAAACTCCCCGGCCAGCTGGCGGTACCGCTCCGGACTGGCCGCGATCATTTCCTCGGCGATAATCAACCGATCGATGATAAATTCTTGCCGGACGGCGCGAAGCACGTCGATCACCGTCGGGATGTCATCCACCAGCGCAAGGTCCAGACGTTCGACTCCCATGGGAACGGGAAACCCTTTATCGCAAATCGTCAGCATGTCCGTATGTCCGGTTTCGGCAAGAATACGGTTTAGCGCGGGATGGAGGATGCCGCCTTTTTTCATTCCGCTTCCTCCCCTTTCTTCCGCAAGGCGCGCTCCCGCTGGGAAAGCGTGATCTCCTCCCGGATGGAGGGACGGGGGCGTTTGAAATAAAACGTTTCCTCGCCGTTGACGACAGCCACGCCGGAAAGCTCCCAGCCCTGCTCACCCAGCTCCGGCAGGCTGCTCCGTTCGGTGGAAATATAATACTCCCATCTCGTTTTCGCCATCGTGACCACCTTCCACTATCGTTCCATATGGTCTTCCGGCTGCGCCGCTTTCACGGTCAAGCCTCCGTCAACCATCAACAGATGGCCGTTAATCTGCATCGCCTCTTCGGAAGCGAGAAAGACGACGGCGTCGCCGATTTGGCGGGCCGTGCCCAATCGCTTCATCGGATTCGCCTCGATTTCTTTGCGCCGGATTTCCGGATCGGCCAAATATTCCGCGCACATCTCGGTATCGGTAGTACTGGGTCCGACGCCGTTGACGTTGATGTTGTATTTGCCGAGCTCTACAGCCATCCCTTTGGTCAGCATGTGGGCCGCCGCCTTCGACGACTGGTAATGGGGGATGACCGGACTCGTGACGACAATGCTCGCCGTTGACAGCACGTTGATGATTTTCCCGTATCTGCGCTCAATCATTCTTTTGGCCGCCAACTGGGAGCAGAGAAACACCCCTTTGACATTCGTATCGAACGTACGGTCCCACGTTTCTTCCGAAACGGTCAGGAACGGTTCGAACGGCGCGATACCCGCATTGTTGACCAATATTTCCACGGGTCCGAGCTGCTCTTCGACCCGCTTGAACATCGCTTCCACTTGAGGCTTCTTTCCCACGTCGGCCTGCACGATGATCGCTCTGCGGCCGAGCGCCTCCACCCGGCGCTTTACGCTCTCCGCTTTCTCCCTCAACGAATCGAACGGATAATTAATCGCCACGTCCGCGCCTTCTTCGGCCAAACGGATGACGATCGCCTCTCCGATGCCTTGGCCTCCTCCTGTTACGAGCGCCACACGGTTATGCAATCTGCCCATGCCCACCATCTCCTCTCTTTTTGTAACGATTCGCTTGCACGCCGGGTCCCGGCTGGCTAACCGGTCTCACTGGCGAGCGGCATGCCGCTCAGTCCTCCCGTTTCCCCGGCGTTGCCGCTTGACAGAGTTATCCGTATGTTTCTGACGATGCAAGTTCGCACAAATAAATACTTTTCAGTCCTTGACGCGGCGGCCAACGGAATGTAATCGCTTCCAAATCCGTTTGTCGGCGCAACGACAACACCAAAATATCAATTGCGCCGCTTGCTGTCAATCTTTAAAACGCGTCACAGTTCAGGAAAGCATTTCTTTCAACTCTTCCGTATCGGTCGTCGGTGCTTGACAGGCGAAGTTTTCACAAACGTATGCGGTCGGATTTCCCCCAATCATCCGTTTATCCCGGACTTGGGGAATGAGCTGGCGGACGCTCTCCCCTTCTTCTCCATCCGGAACCACCATGACCAGCGTATTGGGACGGAAGCCTTCCCGCGCCGCAGCGATCATTTGCTTCGTTACCTCGTGATCGGGACTTCCGGCGATCACGATTTCGCTGCCCGGACTGTAGGCGAAGTCAAGAGCGATAAGAAACAGGGCATGCCCTGCCGGATACCGTTCGACCGCTCCGGCGAACGCCTCCATCTGCCTTTCGGCGATATGCGATAATCGGGCGTCGTAAGTCAGCTTCGCCAGCTTGAGGAAATTGAGCGCGGCCACGGAATTGCCTGACGGCATGGCTCCGTCGTAAATTTCCTTATTGCGCGTGAACAGCTGCTCGCTGTCGCTCCCGTAAAAAAACAGCCCTCCGTTATCGTCGTCCCAGAACAGCTCCAGCATTTGCGCGTTCAATTCGAGAGCCAGGCGCAAATGGCGGGGATCAAACGAAGCTTCGTACAATTCCGTCAGTCCCCATATGAAAAATGCATAATCGTCCACATAAGCGGGAAACGCCGCTTCCCCGTCCCGGTAACGGGCCAAAAGCCGGCCGTCGGGGCGCCTTAACCGGCTGGCGATAAAATGCGCCGCTTTGCGCGCCGCCTCGAGGTATTCGCCGCGTCCCAACACTTTGTACCCTTTGGCAAGGGCCATAATCATGAGACCGTTCCAGGCGGTGAGAATTTTATCGTCTTTCCCCGGATGAACGCGCTTTTCACGGTGCGCGAACAGCTTTTGCCGGCACGATTCGATGCGGCGGCGGAGTTCGTCCGCCGGAATGTTGTTATGCGCGGCATACGCTTCAAGGTCGTGTTTAATCAGGTTCGGAATGCTGCGCCCCTCGAAGTTGCCTTCTTCGGTAATATCGTACAGATCACAGTACAGTTCGCCGTCCTCCTCCCCGAGCACTTCCTTAACCTCGCCGGGCTCCCAAACGTAAAATTTGCCTTCGTGACCTTCCGAATCCGCGTCCTCCGCGGAATAAAAACCGCCTTCGGGAGAGGTCATGTCGCGCAGCACGTAGGTGAAGATTTGCTCGGCCGCATCGGCGTATTTGCGCTTTCCCGTCAACTGGTGCGCCTCCAGGTAAGTCCAGGCAAGCAGCGCATTGTCGTACAGCATCTTCTCGAAATGCGGAACCAGCCATTTTTCATCCGTCGAGTAACGGGCGAAGCCGAAGCCGACGTGATCGTACATTCCGCCTCTGTACATGGCGTCCAGCGTTTTTTCCGCCATTTCCAGCGCCTTCGGTTTGCCGGTTTTGTCATAGTAACGGAGCAGAAAAGAGACATTGTGCGAGGTCGGAAACTTCGGCGCCGTTCCGAAACCGCCGTATAAAGGATCGAATAAGCTTTCGTACGTTTCATAGGCATCGTGCAGCGTCTGTTCGGAGACTTCCCCCTTCAGGTTCGAAAGCATCCGGTTTGTCGTCTCTTGGACGACCTGATCGCCAATCTCAAGCACCTTCTCACGATCATCTCGCCATTTGTCGGCGATTTGCAGCAGCAGCTCGACGAGTCCGACGCGTCCGAACTTGCGGCGTTTCGGAAAATACGTCCCTGCGAAAAACGGCTTCTTCTCCGGCGTCATGATGATCGTCAGCGGCCATCCCCCTTGCCCGGTCATCGCCTGGCAAACGGTCATGTACAAATGATCGACGTCCGGACGCTCTTCGCGGTCCACTTTAATCGCCACATAATGCTCGTTCAGTATGCCGGCTACCTCCTCGTCCTCGAACGATTCCCGCTCCATGACGTGACACCAATGACATGTTGACATACGTAGAAATCCTTTCTATATTTTAGCCCGAAGGCTAGGAATAGCCGATGGACAGGAATACCGGCTTGCTCTCCCTTGCCGCTTTGGAGAAGGCTTCTTCTCCCCATGGGAACCAATCGACAGGATTGTACGCATGCTGCAAAAGGTAAGGAGATTTTTCGTTTATCAAGCGGTTCGATTTCCGGTCCCGGTTATCAAGGAATTCTTTCATCAGGAAGCACCCTTTCGTGGATATTTTAGGTAAATTCAAGCTGCCTTTATTATACCCTTCACTTCAAAGGGAAATCCATTTAGTCAGGCTTCCTAATGATGTCGTCTTGCAGCCATTGTGTAAACGTCGGCTCAACCAGCCGAATAGCTGATTCTTTCTACGCGCTAGACCCCTACAGAAAATTTATTTTAATCGTAGGAGGACCATTATCCACTCGTTTCCAAATAATCGACTCAATCATCTCCTTGTAGCATTTGTTTAATTCCAGATCGCTCATCGTATCAATGGCGTCGATGCCGTATTCGCCATGGCGGGCGGGCTGCTCGCGCTCGTCGCCGTCTACTGGCGTATCATCGGCGTCGCCTTTATTCTATCTTTTTTTCTAGCGCCTTACATTGACATTATCCAAAAACGTGCTCATAGCGATTTCGAGTCTACCAGAATGGTTCCAACACTGGTGTATGCATCTATACGAGATCCATCGGATCCAATCGTACCTATTTTTTCGTTTGTGGAATTCACGCTATATTGGACATCTTCCAAATCTGCCTTTACATCTCCAATTTCGCTTTTTAGATCAACAATGGCAGCCTTGGGAGATTCATTCAAATGAATCGTAATTTCTCCTACATCCGTTCTTGCCGACAAATCGTTATCCAGGCTGATTCCTTCAACTTCAATTCCACCTGCATTCGTCTCTAACTGCATTTTTCCTGACACCCTGTTCACCCGGATTGTTCCCGCATCAATTTTTAAATCCACGCTGCTCGCCTTCAAATCCGCCGCTTCAATGCGTCCAAATTCATTCTTTATCGTAACCTGATCATATAATTTATCCGGAAGCGCGATCAGCAACTTACGCTCTCCCTTTTGCCCTTTAATAGAGAAATAAGACGATTTCGCATCCTCATCCACATTAAGAGTTAATTTCCTTGATTGAACGGAAGCATCAAAGGTAAACCGATGATCGATGGCTTTATCTGTCAGCAGTTCTACCTTAGCAAGGTCATTCGAACTTTTCGTCACATAGATTTCCATGGCTCTCGCTCTCACATGAATGCTGTCAAAATCGTAAGCTTTAAACGACTTTGATTCCTTCGTGAGTTCACCCGAACCCGAACCTTCTCCAATGACAGACGTTTCAACTTTTCCCGTTATCGGCGTTTCTGCGTTTGTACATCCTGGCAGTACTGCTGCGAATATGGCGATCGCCAACAGTAAACTCGTTTTTTGATAATTTTTCATTCTCTTTCCCTCCACTTTTTTCTTACCTCTGATTCCTACTATATACTTTTATCGTTTCTACCGAACTAGTCCTGCGTCCGTTATTTCAGTTGGACCATAGTCGAGGTAACCTCATCGCTTATGGCGGAAGTAGTTGTAACAACCTGCGATCTAACCTCTTACATTCTCTCAGCCAAATATTTTGCATCTTCACCGACACCTCCGAGAAGAGCAGACCCTCTTGTGTTTTGCCAGGGTAAGCCTAAGAAATACAACCCGTTAACAGAACTCACTCCTCTTTGATGAATTGGTTTTTCATTTTCGTCTATTACGTTCGGTATACGAATCCAGCTATAATCCGCTCGAAACCCCGTAGCCCAAATGATATTTTGAACGGAAATCGCGGAAAGACTGTCTTTGAAATTACTGGAATTTTTGAGGATGTCCAGCTCTCCTTTGAATACAACTGTTTTATCAAAAATGCCGGACGTTCGAGATTTTAAGCCAATTTTGCCTTGCTTCAGAAGTTCCCGTAATTCCAATCCGAAAATGGGATCGTTCTGTCTCATCATATATTGACCCATTTTGCTCTCCACATTGGCGTGCAGCATTCCTAACTTCTCAAACCACCAGAAAATACTTTTACCGAGCAACTGCAACGGAAAAAACTTCAGTTTATGTGCGGTTGATAAATACACTTCTTCTCTTTCTCTGCTTAATTCAACTGCGATTTGTGCCCCAGAATTTCCAGCGCCGACAACAAGAACTGAACCTGGTTTGAGTTGTGATGGATTCCGGTATTGAGATGTATGCACTTGATACACATCTTCGGAAACGGCCTTTGCGATCTTGGGTACGAACGGTTTTTGAAATGGGCCCGTAGCGATAACAACCTTCTTCGCTCGATAATCTCCGCGACTGGTGGCAACATGATAAGTGTTGTGGACCCTTTCCAAAGAATAAACGGACGTTTGAAGATTTACCGGCAAATGATGATGACCGGCGTAAGCCTCTAAATAATCCGCGATTTCGTCCTTCGTCGGGTAACCGTTCTGATTTCCGTTCAGCCGAAGACCAGGAAGCGAACTAAACCATCTGGGAGTAAATAATACCAGGGAATCGTATCGATTTCTCCATACGTCCCCGAGCCGTTCTTCTTTTCCAAGAATCAGGAAGGATTTCTTTTGCTTTTTTAAATAATAGCCCATAGCCAACCCTGCTTGGCCGGCCCCAATGACGAGAACCTCGACTTCACGCATTTTTCGGTCACTCCGCTTCTTCGCGTTTAATCAATAAAAGGTTAATAAGTAAGCCGCAATAATCCAGTCAAATATCGCACATAAGGGAGGGAACCATTTTATCACTTTTGTTTGAATCATTTTGGGATGGTGGAGCATATCCCATATTCCATGTAGGATAATACCAATCCCAATCCAGACCGGAGAGTGCAGCAGACCTAAGGCAGCAAAGGAAAAAAACAGAAAGGACATCAAAAATTCAACAGAAATCCATTTTACTCGTGTATCCGATAATGCTGCGCCCAAATACACACAAGCTGTATATCCTAAATTAGCGCAGTGAAGTTCCCTGATTTCAATGGAAACACCTTGGATACTTTCTCGAGATGAATCATGTGGTTTGTTCCTCCATCATTCTGGTATGAAACCATCATAGGATAGAACGGGGCACGACAACGCGCAAACGATGCGCCTCTCCGCGCAAAGGATGAACTTCCTCACGCAAAAAATTGCGCTTATCGCGCAAAAGTTCTGTGGAAACAAATGGAAGGCTGTTTCATGGTTTCTGAGGCGAAAATTCGCATACAAAGCAAAAATGCCGATTTTACCGGCTTTTGCACTGGCTATGCTCGAATTAACCAGTCTATAGAAATTGCAACTCCAAAACTTTTAGCCATTCTAATATTCTTTTCGTATCCATTACGGTTGCAAATTCATCGTGTAAACTAACCCGCTGCGCTCGTTTTCAATATCGTTTGTGTGAGTTTTTTGATTAAAGCTTTGGTGCAAGAGCGGTTGCGACGCGGATCGAAGGACGGCAGAATAGTGGGAAATGTTACAATTTGAAGAATTTCAACCATTGTGCATTGATTTAACTATCCGGTTAGTTTAAACTAACATTAAACTAAATAGTTAGTTAATAATGTTGCAAGGAGGTTGCTCTGATGGAAAAAATAATCGTCGCAGGTGCTGGTTTAGGCGGATTAATCGCTGCAGGACTATTGGCCAAGAGAGGGTATCAGGTGGAAGTGTTCGAACGTTCGTCTATTTTGGGTGGAAGATCCCATGTACTCAAGAAGGATGGATTTACGATGAGTTATGGCGCCCATGCTCTGATTGCGCCGAAGGCAGAACCGATGAAAACGATCTTTCGTGAACTTGGCGTGAAGTTAAGCTATAATAAACCGAGCATCACTAAATTCAAGCTGTTTTCCGACGGGAAAGTCATATCGAATCCTCTCGGAACAGGTGCTTTCACTTCCCCGGCCATCGACGGATTCATGAATCACCTGATCTTCTTTAAGCGTTTTTTTCAAATGGTGAAAGCAAAGCCTGAATTTGATCCAGGACTTTCCGTAAAACAATGGATCGATCAAAACATTAAGGACCGGTCGATTGCAAGATTGATTACGGCATTTGCAAGCTTGACCGTATATGATCGGGCGCTCGAGCTATACTCCATGAATCGGTTTGTCGAGCATACGAATGTAGAATACGAAAAAAGTGAACCATTGGCCTATATCGGATACGACATCCTTCTGGATCAACTGAGGAAAGCCGTTATCGAAAACGGCGGAACGATTCGTTTCGGACACGAAGTAACGGATTTGATCATCGCTGACGAAAGCGTAAAAGGTGTCGTTTGCAACGGACAACGTTTCATGGCAAATCGCGTCATCTTCGGTCTTCCGCCGGAAGCTATAAAGAAAATCGCCGGTTACACGCCTTTGTCGGAGGAAATGGATACTTATTCGAACCAGTCCCCTCTGTACGCATTTGTGTACGATATACAATTCTCCAAACGGCTTCGCAGCGATATTACCAACTTGTTGGATCTGGACGATGGCGTGTATATCAATGATTACAGCCTGAACATTCCGTCCTCGACGCCACAAGGAATGCAAATGTTAAACTGTATGCGATTCTTATCCTCATCGGAGCAGCAAGATGACAGCCATGCGGAACAATCGCA
>JAWLCZ010000128.1:0-12426 GCA_041686835.1 Paenibacillaceae bacterium
CTACGGAGCGGCTTGGTCCTTACTCCGACTGAACTTTCATCAGTAAGTTGTGCCTAGTTTAGCTAGGCGCGCTTGCACGGAATGCAACTTATTTCGGTCAAAACGGGCGAAAATGACGATTTTTCCGGTTCATGTTGCATAAAATACATGCCCTTTTTTCCATGGACATGTTGTATTATGTACACAGGAGGCGACCGCCACATGGTGGCGGTCAACCACTGTCGGCTTTTGCCTCCGATTCGAATCGTTGTAAGCCATCGGGAGCTAGATCACCTTGTACTGCCTCATCCACCCTTTCAATCGACCCATGTCAGTTATCCCCTACTCATCGGCTGCCTTCTCCTTGGTCATTCCCTGCAGCCCGCAGCTCAATTGCCTTTTCCTTAACACAACTGTACGTTTGGAACTCTTGTCCTTTTTTCGCCATAACGAAAAGCACCCCTAGAATGTATCGGCATCGAGGTTTTTCTCAATGTCCATTCCAAGGGGTGCACTTCAACACCGGATGGCTAATTAACAACTTCAACTCCGTATTTCGCTGCGGGCAAGTTTCTGCTCGGCGATCCGAATCATTTCCCGGACCATGGCGCCGCCGATTGGGCCGCCCACTTTTCCTGCCGCTTTGGTCGTCAAACCGCCGTTGTAGCCGGGCTTCAGATCAACGCCCTGCGTACTCGCCACCTCATATTTCACGGTATCCGGACGATCCGGATCGACCGGATACCCCAAGTCTCTCATCACTTCGGCTTTCAACCGTTCGAGACCCGGTTCGGCTCCCGGCACGACGGGACGCCTGCTCCGTCTTCTGGCCATTCGATTCACCCTCTTCGCAAATTCGCAAATTCGGAAAACGATAAGTCCTCCATAATGAATAGGGTGCCCCAATGCCTCCTGAGCCATTACTCGTACCTATTCCGGCGGTTGACCGCCACCATGTGGCGAACCGCGCACTGGGAGTCGCGCGCGTCGAAAAACGGCGAATCGGCTTTTCTTGCACCGGCGGCGTTTACCCTTGAGCGGCTTCCTGAACGATCGCCACGACCAATTCCGCGGTTTTGACCAGATCTTCAATCGCGATATGCTCGTTGGTCGTATGAATGTCCTTGTAGCCTACGGCCAGATTGACCGTCGGTATGCCCATGCCGTTAAAGATGTTGGCGTCGCTTCCACCGCCCGTCTGGAACGTTCTCGGCGTCTTTCCAATTTTCTCCAGCGCTCTCATCGCCAATTTTACGACAGGTGCGTTTTCATCATAGCTGTAGGCGGGATATATGATTTCGCTGGAAAAATCGGCACGCCCTCCCATTTCCTGCGCTGCCGATTCGAATGCTTGCTTCATCGCTTCAACCTGGACGTCCAGCTTATGCTGAACGAGGCTGCGCGCCTCGGCTTCAATATCGACCCGATCGCAAACGATATTCGTCGCCCCGCCCCCCTGGAAGCTGCCGATATTCGCCGTCGTTTCGCGATCGATGCGGCCGAGCGGCATGCGGGAGATCGCTTTGCTGGCCACGGTAATGGCGCTTATGCCATCTTCGGGATTCACCCCGGCGTGGGCGGATTTGCCCCAAACGGTTATATGTATTTTCGCCTGCGTCGGCGCGGCGACCGCGATGTCTCCAATATCGCCGTTCGAATCCAGCGCGTAGCCGAAGCTCGCTTCCAAATGAGTTTTGTCCATCGCCCTTGCTCCGTGAAGCCCCGCTTCTTCGCCCACCGTAATGACGAATTGGATTTTTCCGTGCGCCATGCCGGTTTCCTTCAGCACGCGAATCGCTTCCAGCATTGCGGCGATGCCCGCCTTATCGTCGCTTCCGAGAATGGTCGTCCCGTCGCTGCGGATGATCCCCCGGTCGTCGATGCGGGGTTTGATGCCTTTGCCGGGGGTGACGGTATCCATATGCGAAGTGAAAAAAATCGTCGGAGCGCCGTCGGCACCGGACGCTTCGAGCGTAGCAATCAGATTACCGGCGCCGTGACCCGTTTTTTCCTGCGTATCGTCCTCCACAACATGAAGCCCCAACTCCGAAAATTTGCGCTTGAGCACTTGGCATATTTCCTGCTCATGCCGGGTTTCGCTGTCGACTTGCACCAATTCCATAAATTCATCGACCAACCGGTCCTGCCGTATCATGATCTTTCCTCCCGAATATCATTTGAGTTACAATACGATATAGCCTGTACTTGTTTTAGTATTTCCATGATGAGGAGTTGAAAGCCGGTGAATATGAACAAATGGCTGTTCAAGGCGGTTGTTTACCTGATGATAGCTTCCCTTCTGCTCTCGACGCTGCTTTTTACGCTTGAACTGATTGCAGGCTAGCCGTCTCCTTTTCGAATACACGGGAAAAACACCCGATGATTCGCTCTGCGACTTCCTTGACTTGATGCGGGCGTCCCGTGCAACGTTCCAGGGAGGTTACGCCGTACTCGCGAATGCCGCATGGAATAATGCCGGAAAAATAATCCAAATCGGTGCGCACGTTCAGCGCAAAGCCGTGGCTCGTCACAAAACCGCGGCGGTGCCTGCATTTGTTGAATTTTACGCCGATGGCGGCGATTTTCTCGTCGCCTACCCAGACCCCGGTATATTCCGGCTTCCGATCTCCCTGCACTCCGTACAATTCCAGCACATCGATAATGACTTGCTCCAGCCTGCGCAGGTAACCGTGCAGGTCGACCCCTTTCGCGTCGAGATAAAGCAGAGGGTAACCGACAAGCTGCCCCGGGCCGTGGTAAGTAATATCGCCGCCGCGATCGATTTCAAAAACGGAAATGCCTCGTTCCCTAAGGGTGTCTTCGTCAAGCAGCAGGTGTTCCGGGTTCCGCTGCGCTCCGATCGTATAGGTCGGCGGATGCTGCAGAAGCAGCAGCGTTTCGGCCGCTTCCCCTTCATCGATGCGTTTGACGTACGATTTTTGCAAATTCCAGGCCTCTTCATAGCCGAGCATGTCATAATAAAAAGCGTTTACTTGCCGCATGTCGTCACCACATTATCCATTGAGATGGAGCCTGTCCCGGCAGACTCTGTTTTTAGTATAGCTTCGTGTCCGGTCCGTAGCTCTCCAGGTTTTCCTTGACGCGCTGCAGGAACCGACCGCAAATGACGCCGTCCAAAATGCGATGATCGAGCGAGAGGCAAAGGTTGACCATCGAACGCACCGCGATCATGTCCTGGATGACGACCGGCCGCTTCACGATCGATTCGAACGTTAAAATCGCCGCCTGCGGATAGTTTATGATCGGATACGACAATATCGAACCGAACGAGCCGGTATTGTTTACGGTGAAAGTGCCCCCCTCCGTATCGCTCAGCGACAGCTTGCCCGCTCTCGCCTTTCGCGCCAGCTCGTCGATTTCTCTCGCCAGCCCGGCGATGTTTTTCTGATCCGCCTTTTTGATGACGGGCGTCAGCACGAAGTCTTCCGTTCCGACGAGCAGCGATATGTTGATATCGCGCTTGACGATAATTTTGTCGACAGCCCATACCGAGTTCATGATCGGGTAATCCTTGATCGCATTAACGACCGCTTTAAGCAAAAAAGACAAGTACGTCAGATTGATGCCTTCCTTGCGCTTGAACTCGTCTTTCAGCGAATTGCGCAGCTGTACGAGATTCGTCACGTCGACTTCAATCATCGTCCATGCATGCGGGATTTCCGATACGCTCTGGCGCGTGCGGCTGGCGATGGTGTTGCGGATCGGCGTGACATCGATCAAATATTCGCCGCGTCCCTCTTCCGCCTCTCCTTCCAGTTCGATTTTCGGGATCGGCGGATGTTCCGTTAAATGAAGTCCCGTCGAACGAACGGGAACATGGACCGCTTCCGTGGCAACCGCCGCAGCGGACGCGGGAGACACGTTCCGCACGGCGTCAGGCTGCTGTCCTTCCGGCTTGCCGTCCTGCACATACTGCAGCACGTCTTTGCGCGTGATGCGCCCTCCCAGTCCGCTTCCCTTCAGCATTTTCAAATCGACACCGTGCTCCGCGGCCAACTTGAGGACCGCCGGAGAATAGCGGTGGCTCCGGTTTTCCGCGCCGCTTCCATCGTATCCATCGACGCCTGTCCCGCGCGTGACGGGGGATTCCGCCGGTTCCTCCTGCTCCGGACGTTCCCGCCCGGTCTCCTCAATAATGCAGATCGCCGTCCCGACTTCGACCGTCTGCCCTTCGGTCACCAGTATTTGTTTCAGCGTCCCTTCCACCGGAGAAGGCAGCTCCGCATTCACTTTATCGGTAATCAGCTCGCAAATCGCCTCATATTCCCGCACTTCGTCTCCGGGCTGCTTCAACCATTTGCTGATCGTAGCCGAAACGAGCGATTCCGCCAATTGCGGCACAACGATTTCCGTACCGTTAGCCTTTGTCTGTTTCACCGTTCAAACTCCTCCCGGACGTTTCTTTATGGAATGAGCCTATGAATTCCTTATAGCGGCGAAGCCGGCATGTCAGAACAAAGCCAGCTTCCTCATCGCTTCCTTCACTTTATCTTTGTTCAGCATGAAAAATTTTTCCATCGGCGGGCTGATCGGCATCGCCGGAACGTCAGGACCGCACAATCGCATAATCGGCGCATCGAGCTCGAACAGCATTTCCTCGGAAATAATTGCGGAAACTTCCGCGCCGACGCCGCCCGATTTGTTGTCCTCGTGAACGATGAGCACTTTTCCCGTTTTTGCCGCCCCTTCGAGAATCGCTTCTTTGTCGAGCGGCTGCAGGGAACGCAAGTCGACAATATGGCTGCTGATGCCTTCGTTCTCCAGCTCGGCTGCGGCCTCCAGCGCAAAATGCACGGTCAGGCCGTATGTAATGACCGTGATGTCCGTCCCCTGCCGCTTCACTTCGGCTTTGCCGATAGGAACGATGTAATCGGAATCCGGAACTTCGCCTTTGACGAGCTGGTAACATTTTTTATGTTCAAAGAATATGACCGGATCCGGATCGCGAATCGCCGCTTTCAGCAGTCCTTTGACGTCGTACGGAGTGGACGGGGCCACAATTTTCAGGCCGGGCGTTCCGAAAAAGATCGATTCCGGGCACTGCGAATGGTACAGCCCTCCGAAAATGCCGCCCCCGAAAGGGGCGCGAATGACGACCGGACAGCTCCAATCGTTGTTGGAGCGGTAACGGATTTTCGCCGCTTCGCTAATAATCTGATTCGTGGCGGGCAGCATGAAGTCGGCATACTGCATTTCCGCGATGGGCCGCATACCGTACATCGCCGCGCCGATCGCCACGCCGGCAATCGCCGACTCCGCAAGCGGCGTATCCATTACCCGCTCTTCGCCGAACTGCTGCAGCAAGCCTTTCGTTGCGCCGAACACGCCGCCTTTAAAGCCGACATCTTCCCCGAGCACGAATACGTCTTCGTTCCTTTCCATCTCTTCCCGAATCGCCGAACGAATCGCTTCCAGATAACTGATAACCGCCACTTCTTCACGCCTCCTTCGTTTCGTCCGCATACACATGCAGCAGCGTATCTTCGGGATTCGGGTATGGCGCTTTCTCCCCGTACTCCGTCGCCTCTTTAATCTCCTTCGCGACGTTCTCCAGGAGCTTCCGCTCCTCCTCTTCGTTCCACAGGCCGCATTCGATCAAATATTGCCTGAACCTTGCAATTCCGTCCTGCTTCCAGTGCAGCTCCACTTCTTCCTTCGTGCGGTAAGCGAGGTCGTCATCCGAGGTGGAATGCGGGGAAAGCCGATATACCATCGCTTCGATAAGCGTCGGCCCTCCGCCGTTGACGGCCCGTTCCCTCGCCTCTTTCACGACGCGGTAAACTTCGAGCACATCGTTTCCGTCGACGCGCACGCCGGGAAATCCGTAGCCGAGAGCCCGATCGGCGATTTTCGCTTCCCCGATTTGCCGGTGGTAGGGTACGGAAATCGCATACTGGTTATTTTCACAAAAGAAGATGACGGGCAGCTTATGTACTCCGGCAAAGTTGCATCCTTCATGAAAATCGCCCTGATTGCTCGACCCGTCCCCGAACGAAACGAATGCGACAAAATCGCGCTTTTTCATTTTTGCGGCGAGCGCAATACCGACGGCGTGCGGCACCTGCGTCGTCACCGGGCTCGATCCCGTCACGATATTGAGCTTGCGGTAACCGAAATGGCCGGGCATTTGCCTGCCGCCGCTGTTCGGGTCTTCCGCTTTGGCAAAAATGGACAGCATTAGTTCTTTGACGTTCATCCCGACAGAGAGCACGAATCCGTAATCCCGGTAATACGGCAGAAAAAAATCATGGCCCTGCTTGAGCGCATAAGCGGCGGCCACCTGAGCGGTTTCCTGGCCGATGCCGGAAACGTGGAAATTGATTTTTCCGGACCGCTGCAGCAAAAGCGCGCGCTCGTCGAATTTGCGCGCAAGCACCATTTTTTCATACATGCCGATGACCTGCTCATCGGTGAGTCCCAACGTTCGATGTTTCATCAATTGCCCTACGGACATGGAGACAGCCTCCTTTTCCCCCAACAGGGGTGGAATCATCACGCATGGTGAAGACAGAAGCATATTTATTACCAGGTCTTAAGACTTCACATTATATGCTTATTATAAATCGTTTTCCGAATGAATACAATTTACAAAAATTTATATCCCGATCGCTTTGCCGTCCACGGCGAGCATCGCTTCGCCAAGCGCCTCCGACAACGTCGGGTGGGGATGTATCGTCTCGCCGACCTCCCACGGCGTCGCTTCCAGCAGCTGGGCGAGCGCCGCTTCCGAAATGTAATCGGTCACATGCGCGCCGATCATGTGAACACCGAGAATATCGTTCGTTTTGCGGTCGGCTATCACCTTGACGAAGCCGTCCGCTTCCCCGGCGACAAGCGCTTTGCCGATGGCCTGGAACGGAAACCTGCCTATTTTTACATCGTGTCCCCGGTCCGCAGCCTGTTTTTCCGTCCAGCCGACGCTTGCGATTTCCGGCCGGGTGTACACGCAGCGGGGAACGTTGTGACCGGCTATCGGACGCACGTCCAGCCCGGCGATATGTTCGACGGCCAAGATGCCTTCATGAGCGGCGACGTGCGCGAGCTGCAGCCCGCCGTTCACATCGCCGATTGCATAAATGTGCGGCTCCGTCGTCTGCATGTACGAGTTGACTTGAATGACGTTCCTCTCCACCCGGATGTCCGTGTTCTCCACGCCGATATTGTCGACGTTCGCCTGTCTGCCGATGCAAACGAGCATTTTTTCTGCCTTTAATTCAATGTTGTTGCCTTTATGCTCGGCGCTCAAGACGACACCGTCTTCTCCTGTCCGCACCGAATCGACAAGCAGTTTGGCTCCGGTAAGCGCTTGAATGCCGCGCTTGGTGAACAGCCGGGCCAGTTCCTTGGAAATGTCTTCATCTTCCTGGGGCAAGAGGCGTTCTTCAAATTCGACGATCGTGACTTTGACGCCGAAATCGTTCAGCATTGACGCCCATTCCGCGCCGATCGCCCCGCCGCCGACAATCACGATCGATTCGGGCAGCTTGTCGAGCAGCAGCGCATCGTCGCTTGTCATCACCACTTTGCCGTCGACCGGCAATCCCGGCAGAAGGCGCGGTCTCGATCCGGTGGCAATGATCAGATGGTCCGGCACCAGCGTCTCCGTCTCGCCGTCCGCTTTTTCCACGGCCACAGCCCCGCTTTTCGGCGAAAAAATCGAAGGACCAATAATGCGGCCGCTGCCTTGAATCACATCGATTTTGTTTTTCTTCATCAAGCTCTCGAGACCGCGGTGCAATTGGCTGACGATTTCTGTTTTTCGTTCCTGCACTCTGCCGAAATCAAGCGTGACCGACGCGGCGGAAACGCCGTACCGCCCGCTGTCCTTCATCATCGAGAACACTTCCGCGCTGCGCAGGAGCGATTTGCTCGGGATACAGCCGCGGTGCAGGCACGTTCCCCCCAGTTTGTCCCGTTCGACGACAGCGACGGATTTTCCAAGCTGCGCGGCGCGTATTGCGGCCGTATATCCGCCGATGCCACCGCCGAGAACAACGATGTCGTACTGCAAAGCCATATGTAAAACCTCCCAAGGCGATTGTCTTCTGCTTGCAAGAATCGTACAAGCTGTGTTCTTTTCATTATTGTACTCGTTTGCCTTGCAGAAATATAGAGCCATTCCCAAATAGACATGAAAAAATGAAAAGGGTATGATAGAAAAAGAAGACTCGAACCGAACGAGGAGAGAAAGAGGAAGCAGCATGAAACAAACGTTTTACCGGTTTATCGCCATTCTTATTTTGGTCATTCCCGGTTTTTGCGCGACGTACGGTTTTTTGGCGATGAAGGACGCGTGGTTCGCCCAATTCGGACCGGAAGAGAGCGATCCGCACGTCCTCTGGGGGAAATTTGCCGTGGGGCTCGTTCTATTTGCCGTCGGCGTAGCGTTTATCGGAGGATGGATATTTTATAGAGATCGCAAAAGAAATTACGTTGCACCCCGTTTTAAAGCAAAAAGAAAAAAATAACTGCGCCGTCTCACGCGTTTTACGTCCGGCCGAGCCGGTCGAACCAGTTTAAAAGCCGGTTGTTTTCAATGACGCGCGTTATCGAACTCCGTTCCGCCGTCCAATGCAGCAGCGCAAGCAATGCGAGTAGCATCGTCTGCAGCCACGGAGGGGTGGAGATCACGATGCAGAAGGCAAGCGAGAACCCGATGAAATTCGCCCCCGCGTCGCCGAGCATCGCCGCAGCCCGCACATCTTTGGCGAACAGCAGCAAGGCGCCTGTAGCGACAGGCAGCAAAAAAACGGCATAGTCCCGAAACGTTCCGGCGGCGGGCAGCAGCAGCGCGAACAGGAAAAACGCTTTCAGCGCCCGCCCCGGCCGAAGATCGAGCAGATTCATCGAATTGGTCATGAGCGCCAGAATGAAAAACTGGACGATGGCAAGCGGCAAATCGTTTCCCAGCCCGACGACCGTGCACAAAGCGACGGCAGAGATGCCGGCCGCTTTGACGATTCCCGAAGTTACGATTTTTTCCTCTTTCCATTTGTTCAGGTGCCCCTTTAACCCTTTCACCGATTTGTCCCCGATCGTATCGTCCAGCCAGCCGATGAAAAATACGACCGTGACCGCAAGCGTATAAACGTCGAAAAGACGGGAAGACGGCGCAAGACGCAGCGCAGCGGGAAGGGCGCAGCAGCCTGCCTGATCGAAAGCGGGATGAACCCGTCCGAGCAGAGGCCATGCCTGAAGCATGGCGTAATAGACAAGCAGCATGATCCACAAATACAAACCGAGACCGTTTGCGACCTTCCGCCCGCGGTAATTTTCCGCAATCATCCCATGCTGCAGCAAAAAACGCAGCGTGGCGGGAAGAGCGACCGTTCCGATCGCCGCGAAGACGGTTAAAAACGCCAACCAGCCGATCAGCATACCGGATGCCGCCATTTGCGGAGCAGCGTTTTGCTAACGGACAAAAACTGTTTTCCGCGATGGCAGAAGCCGCTCCAATCCCTTCCCGTTTCCCGGTGACGGAAAGGAACCGGCACCTCGCGTATCCGGCACCCCGCTCTCGCCGCATCAATCGTCAATCCGACCTCGATACCGAATCCTTTCGTCAGCCCGCCGATTTTTTCCAGAACTTCTTTGCGCACCGCTCTCTGTCCGGACAGAGGAGCCGCCGCTTCAAAGCCGCTCAACCGGTAAATGCCTTGGCGCGCCAAACCTTTGACGATACCGAATCCGCCTTTCCTTGCCGGAGCGGGAAGCACCGCGATCGTCATATCCGCCTCGCCTTCCACTATCGGCGCAAGCAGATCCGCCGCGTGGCGGACCGATCCTCCCAAATCCGCATCCAGAAACAAGACGATGTCGCCTTTGGCCGTTTTCCAGCCCGAATCGAGCGCCTCCCCTTTGCCACGCTTTTTACTGTGCCGGATAATGTGGTCCGCCCACGGCAGCGCCTTATCGTATGTATGATCGGTGCTGCCGTCGTCGACAACGATAAGCTCGCTCCACCAACTTTCCGACAGCCTTTCCCGCACCTCGTCCAGCACGCCTAGCGTCACGGGAATCGTTTCCGCTTCATTCGAGGCCGGAATAACGATAGAAACCGAATGTTTCACGGGACTCCTCCTCTGTTATTTTTTTTAAATACATAATAAAATTGACGACATCCTGCGGTTCGTCAAGCGTAAATTTGGCGGAGCTGATATCGACCACTTTGGGCGGCAGCGCCGCGCCCATGTTTTGCAGCTGACGGTTGACGTAATCGGAAATTTGCGGATCGGAGATGACGATAATGTCCGGAACGGTCTGCCGGGTGAACGCTTCGCCAGCCGCTGCGGGCAGCGCTTCCGAGCTTTCTTCGAACCATTCCGCCCCTGCCGATTTCATCGCGACGGCCAGCATTTCGTTTTTGACCGCTTCCGGTTTGATCCATAATATTTTTTTCTGGTTCAAAATTGGAGCGACCGTGCGGCTCATCAGCTGCAGAGACCCGATCTGCTTTTGCAGCATCTTGTTTTCCGTCACCTGCCGCTCGTACCGGTTCATCAGCATTTGCACGATGCTGTCTTCCGTCCGGTCGACCCACTGCTGCCCGAGCGTCCCGCCAATCAGGATGCCGATGCCCAGCGCGAAAAAAATGGCGATAATCGTACCGATATGATATTTCGTCGTAAGCAACTGGCGTCACCCCTGCATTTTATGAAATCGAAAGCTTTACGTACGCCCACACCATATCGAAAACTTGCCGTACCCCCGGGTGGATGAAACTGAGCATGGCCAGCGGAAACAAGCCGGCTAATGGAACGACCCATAGATTGCGCAGCTTCAGAGGCCGGTGATACAGCTTGCTGACCCCTTTTGCGTCAATCAGCTTCGAACCGATTTTCATCCGGACGAGCACCGTACTCGCCATGCCTTTCCGTCCTTTTTCCAAAAAATCAATCATATGCGTATGCGTTCCAAGCGAAACGATTAGTTCCGCCCCTTGTTCGTAAGCGAGCAGCATGGCGACGTCCTCGCTCGTTCCCGGAGCGGGCAACGTCTTTGCGTCGAGCCCGATCGCCCGTATTCTCGCCATGCCCGGCGCGCTGCCGTCCGGATAAGCGTGAACAATAATCTCCGCGCCGGACTTAAGCGCATCGTCGGATATGCTGTCCATGTCGCCGATAATGATGTGCGGCGTACAGCCGCATTCCAGGAGGGCGTCCGCTCCCCCGTCGACCCCGATCAACACTGGCCGGTAGTCTTCGATATAGTCCTGAATCGCCAGCAAATCGTGCTTATAACCGCTGCCGCGCACGACAACGACGACATGCCTGCCGACAATAGGCGTTTTTAACGGCGGGATCGAGAGCGGCTGAATGACGAAATGTTTTTCCTTTCCGGCGTAATACAGCGTATTGTCGATAAAATCGTTCAGCTGCGCGTCCAGATTGCCGTAAGCCTGCTCATTCCGCTCGCTCCAGTCTTTTTCCGTGAACGGGGTATAGGGGATGCGGCGGCCGTGCAGGAGGATGAAGCGGTCGTCGATGACGACGCCGGCGTTGTCCTGGAACAGCGTGAAATGTTCGGCATCGATTTCGTAAATCGGGATGCCGGCGCGCAGTAAAAGAAGCGGTCCTTTCGTCGGATAAGAGCCGCTCATCGTGGCCGCCGCGTTGATGACCGCTTTGACTTTCGCCTCAATCAGACCGGTCGCCGCCATTTCATCCAAATCCCGGTGGTCGATAACGGCAATCTGTTTGCGGGCCAATTTGCGCAAAAGCTGTTTCGTGCTGCGGCCGACCTTCACATTCCCTTCGACGATGAACGCATGATTGTGCTTCAGCTTCCAGAGATTCATACCGCATCCTCCAGGCAGATCGATCGTTTTTTAGTATGGATTCGTGATGAAAAACTATGCGTTAACGCGTCAAACGGGCACGAAAAAACCTGGCGGCAGATCACTGCCGGTTCCTTTGAATCCGCTGTCCAGATCCATTGCGTTCAGCCCGACTCGACAGCGCACACGGGATTGATCGTCGAGCGTGGGAGAGATGGGGGGGATGGGCATGGGGATGGGGATGAGGATGGGGATGGAGTTCCTACCACAGCTGAAATCGTGATCCATGCTGCACTCCATTTCTTTTTGCTTCATTGTGCGGGAAATTCCGGCCAATGGGTTGAAGAACTGCACGGCGTATCCGCCAAAATGCTGCTTTGGCGCGGCGAAAGCCATACGTTCCTCAGCCGGCCGGCGATGCGATGCGGTGAAAGTGTTCATCTGCAACGTCCTGACGCAGCCCGGGGAGACGGACGGCTACTCGCTTCCTTGTTAAGAGAGGATATCTTGTACAAAATGCAATATATATGCTCTGTACTTGCGGTTCGTCCGTTTATGGTAGAGTAAAGGGCTGGGACTGCCAGCCCCTCCTCATCAAACCGTACGTGAGGTTTTCCCTCATACGGCTTTCCGACGTTCTTCACCATGGG
>JAWLCZ010000129.1:0-12210 GCA_041686835.1 Paenibacillaceae bacterium
GCGTCGTCGGAGAAAAAACGAAACGGAAAATGTGGGAAGAGACGAAACGATGGCAGCCGAAACCGTCGAAAAACCGGGTTGAGTCCGCAGGAAGCCAGGCCAAACTCGCGTCCGCCAATCCGCTCGGCATTTCCAAACAGGATTTGAAACTGATGGCGAACGCTGTACACGGCGAGGCGAGAGGAGAACCGTACGAAGGCAAAGTCGCGGTCGCGGCGGTTATCCTGAACCGGGTCAAATCGCCGAGCTTTCCGAATACGATATCCGGCGTCATCTTCCAGCCGGGGGCGTTTACCGCGGTGGCCGACGGACAAATATGGCTCGAGCCGGACGAATCGTCCAAAAAAGCGGTGATGGACGCATTAAACGGCTGGGATCCGACCGGCGGCTGCATTTATTACTTTAACCCGGAGACGGCCACCTCGAAATGGATTTGGAGCCGCCCGCAGGTGAAACGTATCGGAAAACATATTTTCTGCATGTGACGACGGAGAAGTAACCGCTGACGGTTGCTTCTTCTCTTTTGCCGCCATGGGAAAATGTCCGGCGATCGGGTATAATGGTATACAATCGAAGAAATTGGAATAGATTGACTAAAAAGTTGAAAAAGGAAGGGAGAACGATTCTTTGAAACATATTGCGTTTGAACGAGGAAGCGTCAACCAAATCGGGCTTCATGTCTTGCCGACGGATCAGTTTAAAACGTTCTCGATTTCAGTGTTCATCGGACAACCGCTTGACGAGCAGACGGTGACGCCTACGGCACTCGTTCCCTTCGTGCTCCGCCGAGGAACGAAAACATACCCGGAAACGAAACAGTTTCGCGAAAGACTGGACGATCTTTACGGGGCGGGATTCGGATTTGACATTTACAAGCGGGGAGAACATCAAATCGTTCAACTGCGGATGGATATCGTGGGCGATCGTTTCGTATCGGAATCGTCATCCCTGCTGGCCCAGGCGCTCGATTTTGTCGGCGATGCGCTGACCAATCCTCTGCTTGAGGACGGCCGCTTCCGCAGCAAATATGTCGACGCCGAAAAAGAGACGCTCAAGAAGAGACTGGAATCGATTATCAACGATAAAATCAAGTACGCGGCGGAGCGCTGCATCGAGGAAATGTGCCGCCACGAACCGTACAGGCTCAATCCGCTCGGGAAAATCGGCGATCTTCCGCAGATCAGTCCCGAGTCTTTATACGATCATTACCGGCGCTGGATAACGACCGCCCCGATCGATCTGTACGTCGTCGGCGATACGACGCTGGAGGAAGTGAAGCCGCTCGTCGAGTCATCGTTCAAGGTGAAGCGCGACCAGGCGGCGGCCTACCGGACTGCGGCGGTGAATCGTGAAGTGGAGCAGACGAGAACCGTTGTGGAAAAACTTGACGTCAACCAGGGAAAGCTGAACATGGGGCTCAGAACCAACGTTTCTTACGCCGACGACGCGTACCCCGCCGCGCTGATGTACAACGGCATCTTGGGGGGATATCCCCACTCCAAGCTGTTTGTGAACGTGAGGGAGAAAGCGAGCCTGGCTTACTATGCCTCTTCGCGGCTGGACGGGCACAAAGGAATACTGACCATCCAGTCCGGAATCGAAATCGACAACTATGAAAAAGCGGTGGACATTATAAACAAACAATTGGACGCCATTCGTTCCGGCGACATTACGGATCTGGAGATGTCGCAGACGAAAGCGATGATTGCCAACCAGCTGCGGGAATTGCAGGATTCCGCGTTTGAAATCATCTCTCTTGATTTTAACAGCATTTTATCGGGGAGAGAAAGAACGGTGCAAGGTTTAATCGAAGCGATCCAACAGGTCGACAGAGCGGCAATTCAACAGGTCGCGGAGCAAACGAAACTCGACACGATCTACTTTTTGCGGGACAGGAAGGGAGAGTAAGCCCATGCAAGCGATACGATACGACCGGCTGCAGGAAACGCTGTATTGCGATCAATTGCCGAACGGCTTGAAAGTTTACGTGCTTCCGAAGCAGGGATTCCAGAAGACGTACGCCATTTTTTCCACGAAATACGGCTCCATCGACAACCACTTCCGGGTGGAAGGCGGTCAGGAGGTCAAAGTTCCGGATGGAATCGCCCACTTCCTGGAGCATAAAATGTTCGAGGAACCGACGGGCGACGTTTTCGCCCGGTTCGCGTCCAAGGGAGCTTCCGCCAATGCTTATACGAGCTTCGATCGGACGACCTATTTGTTTTCGGCGACCGATCATATTATGGAAAATCTGGAAACGCTGCTCGATTTCGTGCAAAATCCTTATTTTACCGATGAAAATGTGGAGAAGGAAAAAGGGATTATCGGACAGGAAATCAAAATGTACCAGGATCATCCGGACTGGCGTTCGTATTTCGGGCTGATCGAAGCGATGTATCAAGTCCATCCGGTTCATATCGATATCGCCGGAACGATCGAATCGATTTCGCGAATCACGAAGGAAACGCTTTATGAATGCTACCATACGTTCTACCATCCGAGCAACATGAACGTGTTTGTCGTCGGCGGCGTCGACCCGGAAGAGGTTATCGGGCTCGTCAGAGAGAATCAGGCGAAAAAAACGTTCGCGCCGCAAGGACGCATCCACCGTTTGTTCGAGCGGGAACCGGCGGAGGTGAAGCAGAAAGAAAAAGTAACGGTGCTGCCGGTTTCTTTGCCGAAATGTTTGTTCGGCTTTAAAGAACCAAGCAATGAGGCTGCGGGAAAAGCTTTGCTGAAACGGGAGCTGACGACCAAGCTGGTGCTTGATATTTTATTCAGTTCAAGTTCCGCGATTTATCAGTCGCTTTATGACGACAACCTGATATCCGATAACTTCGGCCACGAATACAACTGCAGCCCGGGGTACGCCTTTTCCGTCATCGGCGGGGATACGCGCAGCCCGGAACTGCTGCTGGAAGCCGTCAGGGGCCAGGTGGAACCGATATTGCGGGAAGGCGTCGACCGGGTATCGTTCGAACGCAGCAAGAAGAAGAAGATCGGCGGTTTTTTGCGGATGCTCAACTCACCGGAAGCGATTGCCAACGAGTTTACGAAATACCAGTTCAAGGATACCGATTTCTTTGATATACTGCCGGTGTACGAATCGATATCGCTTGACGATGTGAATGAAAGGATGCGCGAGCATTTTGACTGGAAGCAGCTTGCCATATCGATCGTAAAAAGTGATGGGCAATGACGAAGCGTCTTCAGCAAACGAACGTGCTCGTGACCGGGGCGAGCGGAGGCATCGGAGCGGCGATTGCCGAACGGTTTGCGTCGGAGGGGATGAACGTCGCCATCCATTACCTCAAGTCCCGCGATATGGCGAACGAAGTGGCTAGCCGCTGCGCAAGACATGGCGGAAAAGTACTGACCGTACAGGCGGACATCCGATCCCGGGAGCAGATTGCGCGCATGAAAACTTTGCTGGAGTCGCAAGGCATGATGCCCGACGTCCTGGTGAACAACGCGGGGGTGGCCCACTACGGAATGCTGTCCGATGTGACGGAAGAAGTCTGGGACGAAGTGATCGGGATCAACCTGAAAGGCATGTTTCTTTGCACGCAAACGTTCATGCCGCACATGATTTCCCGGAAATACGGGCGCATCGTCAACGTTTCCTCCGTTTGGGGCATCGCCGGCGCGTCGTGCGAAGTCGTTTATTCCACGGCAAAAGGCGGGGTAAACGCTTTTACGAAAGCGCTGGCGAAGGAGCTGGCGCCATCGGGCGTAACGGTTAACGCCGTGGCGCCCGGCGCGGTCGATACCGCGATGCTTGATCATTTGCGTCCCGAGGAGAGAACGGCGCTGCAAAACGAAATTCCCGCGGGCCGGTTTGCCCTGCCGGAGGAAATCGCGTCCCTCGTCTTCTTTTTGTCGCTTCCCGAATCCGGGTATATTACCGGACAAATCATCAGCCCGAACGGCGGATGGATGGCCTAGGAGCGTGCCCGCCGGAATGATGTCGCAGACGCTCAATCGTTGACGATTTTTGTCGATAAGGTTGTTCGCCGGGGGCCGTTTGTTGAATAAATTGTTCCTTCTCGGCAAATATTACATTTGTCAACCTATTTATTTAAGAGGAGGAATGAACCATGGCATCTGTGCTGCAAACCTTCGATAAGTGGAAGGAATTTTTGGCGGAGAGAGTTAGCGAGGCAGAACGCGCCGGCATGAGCGACGAAATGATATCCAAGCTGGCGTTTCAAATCGGCGAATTTCTTAACAATAAAATCGATCCGAAAAACGAGCAGGAGCGACTGTTGAAAGAACTGTGGGATGTCGGAAACGAAGATGAAAAAAAGGCGTTGGCACGACTGATGGTCAAACTGGTGCACAACAAATAAGCTGGACGCAGCCCTCCGATCCCCCTCATGGAGGGCTTTTGCTTACGTCATCGCCCCTCCCGGCGCAAGGTTTGCTTTCTCCATTAAAAATATGTTAAAGTTCCATGCGGAGGAAGGAAATTGACGAATTTTGTAGAATTGGTTTTCTTAAAAGGGGGGCGATTATGGAACTAAAGCAGTGGTACATGGAATATCGCATTCATAAAAATCGGCCGGGGCTGCTCGGCGATATCGCTTCGTTAATGGGAATGCTGGAAATCAACATTTTAACCATCAACGGCGTCGACGATCGGACGAGGGGCATGCTGCTGCAGACGACCGACGATGAAAAAATCGACCTCATGGGCAAAATGTTGAAGAAAGTGGATAACATAACAGTCACCGCCTTGCGTTCCCCCAAACTGGTCGATATATTGGCCATACGCCACGGGCGCTATATCGAGCGCGATTCCGACGATCGGAAAACTTTCCGTTTTACCAGGGACGAATTGGGATTGTTGGTCGATTTTCTCGGCGAAATCTTCAAAAGGGAAGGGCATCAGGTCATCGGAATGCGCGGGATGCCGAGAGTCGGCAAAACCGAGTCGATTATCGCAGGAAGCGTATGCGCAATGAAACGGTGGACCTTCGTTTCGTCCACGCTGCTGCGCCAGACGGTGCGGAGTCAGTTGTCCGAAGAAGAGATGAACGTCAATAACGTGTTCATTATCGACGGCATCGTCAGCACGATGCGCTCCAATGAAAAACATTACAGCCTGCTGCAGCAGCTGATGAGCATGCCTTCGACGAAAGTGATCGAGCATCCGGATATATTCGTGCGGGAATCGGAATACGATTACAACACGTTCGATTGTATCGTGGAGCTGCGCAACAATCCGGATGAGGAAATATCATACGAAGCGATAACGAACGGCTTGGACGATTTGTAAACGACGATTCGGGGGTGAAAATGTGTCAGAACTCGGTGAACTTTTGAAAAATGCAAGGTTGGAGAAGGGCATATCGCTTGAAGATTTGCAGGAGACGACCAAAATTCGCAAAACGTATCTGGAAGCTATTGAGGAAGGCAATTATAAAATATTGCCCGGAAACTTTTACGCCAGAGCTTTTATCAAAAGTTACGCCGAAGCGGTAGGTTTGGAACCGGAACAAGTGCTTCGCATGTACCGCAATGTCATTCCTACGCCCAATCCGGAACTGAATATCGAACCGATGCGGCGCAAACGGAGAAGCCGCTCGAACGGCGAAACGTTCAGCAAATGGGCTTCGGCTATTTTAATGTGGTCATTCCCGATCCTGATTCTCGGGATTATTTATTATTTTGTTTCGATGGCATACACGGGAAACGATAACGTAAAAGACGATCAAAACAAGCTGACGGACAAAACGGAACAGAACACCCCTGCGGGTACGGAAAACGGCGCGAACAGCGACAATCCGCAGACGGATAAGCCCCAAACGCCGGCCGATAAACCGAAAGAAGAAGATACTCCCGACGAGCCGGTCGTTACGTTCGTCAATACCGATAAAAGCACCGACGTTTACTCCGCCTCCAGAGCGAGCAAGCTGCTGGTCGAGCTGAAAGTGACCGGAAAAAGCGGGTGCTGGATTGAAGTGAAGAAAGGAACCCATACCGGAAAACAGCTCGCTTACCGGACATACAAGCAGGGAGAAACCGCAACTTGGGATATCGACGATTCCGTTTGGATTCGCATGGGCAATCCGAGCGCCGTGGAATTGAAAATCAACGGGCAAACGATCGATACATCCCAGGCCACAAAACCGAAAAACATCCAGGTGGATTTGGTCGAATCCACTGTGAACGAATAAATATACGGATTCGCATCGTCAGGGGCATTCTTCAATCGGGGAGTGTCTTTTCTTGATATACATTTATTGGTATAATGTGAGATGTATTTTTATAATGAGGAAGTGATCGCACTATGGCTTCTGAAAGTTCTTTTGACATCGTATCCAGAATCGACATGCAGGAAGTAAGCAACGCCATTCAACAAGCGGAAAAAGAAATCGCCAACCGTTTTGATTTTAAAGGCAGCAAAAGTAGTATCACGCTCGAAAAACAAGAGCTTGTCGTCATTTCCGACGATGAATTTAAGCTGAAAAGCGTCATCGACATCCTCCAGTCCAAACTGATCAAGCGAGGCGTTTCGTTGAAGAGCTTGCAATACGGTAAAGTGGAGCCCGCCGCTTCCGGGACGGTGCGGCAAAGAATTGCGCTGCGGCAGGGCATCGATCAGGACAATGCGAAAAAAATCAACACTCTCATTCGCGATTCCAAGCTAAAAGTAAAAAGCCAGACGCAAGGCGATCAGATCCGCGTTTCCGGAAAGAGCAAAGACGATCTGCAGCACGTGATTCAACTGCTGAAACAGGCTGATCTGCCGCTTGATCTGCAGTTTGTCAACATGCGTTGACAACGCCGGCCGGCAGCGCATTCCCGCCCTGATGCGCGGCCTTTTTTTTCGTGGGGCTTCATTTTGACACCCTCAAAACGTTATATTATACTTTATTAGAATGGCTACGTATCAACACTGGGGGATTCTACATGTCGGAAAAAGTAAAAGTGGTTACGCTCGGATGCGAAAAAAATTTAGTAGATTCGGAAATTATGTCCGGCCTCATCCATGGGCGGGGTTTTACATTGGTTGACGATAAAGAGGAAGCGACCGTCATTATCGTCAATACGTGCGGGTTTATCGACGCGGCGAAAGAAGAATCGGTCAACACGATATTGGATATGGCCGAACTGAAACAAACCGGGAATTTGAAAGCTTTAATCGTTTCCGGCTGCCTGACGCAGCGCTACAAGGAAACGTTAATGAAAGAGATGCCGGAAATCGACGGCATTATCGGCACGGGCGATTTCGACAAAATCAATGATATTATCGATCAGGCGCTGGCCGGGAAAAAACCGATCCTTGTCGGAAATCCCGTTTTCAATTATGAGAAAGTGCTTCCACGGCGTCTGGCCACTCCCCGTTACACGGCATACGTAAAAATTGCCGAAGGATGCGATAATGCGTGCACGTTCTGCAGCATTCCGATGATGCGGGGCAAGTTCCGCAGCCGCAGCATCGAATCGATCGTGGCGGAGGTCGAACAGCTTGCGGAACAGGGCGTAAAGGAAGTCAGCCTGATTGCGCAGGATTCGACAAATTACGGCACCGATCGGTACGACCGTTTCATGCTTCCCGAACTGCTGAACCGGGTAAGCGAGGTGCCCGGCATCGCGTGGGTGCGACTCCATTACGCGTATCCCGGCTTTTTTACCGATGAATTGATCGAAACGATTGCGGCCAACCCGAAAATATGCAAATATGTCGATATGCCGCTCCAGCACAGCGAAGACGCGGTATTGAAACGGATGCGCAGGCCGGGAAGGCAACGCGACGCGAGAGAATTGATCGAGAAAATACGCTCCCGCATTCCGGACGTTGCGCTGCGCACATCGATTATTGTCGGATTTCCAGGGGAAACGGAACGCGATTTTGAAAACTTGATCCGCTTCATCCGAGAGATTCAATTCGATCGTCTCGGCGTGTTCGCGTATTCGCAGGAAGAGGACACACCGGCTTCCCGGCTGCCGGATCAAGTGCCGGACGAAGTGAAGGAATGGCGGGCAAACACGCTGATGGAAGTGCAGCGTGAAATTTCCAGGCAAATCAGCGGTAAACATATCGGCAAAATTATGGACGTCCTCATCGAGCGGTACGACGGACGAAATGACGTTTATATCGGACGTTCCCAATACGACGCTCCGGAAATCGACGGGGAAGTGTTCGTCACGAACTGCCGGTCGGACATCGGCGATATCCGGAAAGTGCGGATTACGCACTCTATTGACTTCGATTTGTCAGGGGAGGCTGTATCATGAACCTTGCCAATAAAATAACGTTGGCGAGAATCTTTCTCGTGCCGATCATCATGTTTTTCCTGCTTGTGAAGGTCAAATTTCCGCATATCCGCATCGAATCGTTCAGCATTACCTACAATCAAATCATCGCCGCGCTGATTTTTATCATTGCGGCCAGCACCGACGGTTTGGACGGCTATATCGCCCGCAAGCAAAAAATCATTACCAATTTGGGCAAGCTGCTCGATCCGCTCGCCGATAAGCTGCTCGTTACCGCGGCTTTGGTGTCGCTCGTGGAGATGGATAAGCTGGACGCGTGGATCGCGATTGTCATCATCAGCCGCGAATTTGCCGTCACCGGACTAAGGCAAATCGCCCTGCTTGAAGGCAAGGTGCTTGCCGCAAGCAAGTGGGGGAAATGGAAGACGGCAACGCAAATTACGGCCATTATCGCTCTCTTGATCAACAATTTTCCATTCTTTTTCATCGGCTTCCGCTTCGATTTGCTCGCAAGCTGGGTCGCCGCCATCATTACGATTTATTCGGGGATCGATTACTTTGTAAAAAACAAAAACGTCATTCAGTTTTCGTAAAAAAGGCTTCGAAAGAAGCTTTTTATCTTATGGGGGAAGGGGAGGCTTTCGCGTGAAAGCGGAAATTATCGCCGTCGGTACGGAACTGCTGCTCGGGCAAATCGTCAATACGAACGCTCAATACCTGGCCCAGGAATGCGCGGGTCTGGGCATTGACGTTTATTTTCAAACGGTGGTGGGCGACAATGAGGCAAGGCTTAAAGAGTCTCTGCAAATCGCCAAAAACAGGGCCGATATCATCATCTGTACGGGAGGCTTGGGACCGACCCAGGACGATCTGACGAAGGATGTGCTCTCCGCCTTCACCGGCCTTCCGTTATCGATACATCAACCGTCGTTGGATAAAATCGCCGCGCTGTTTCAATCCCGGGGCGTGCCGATGGTGGAAAGCAATGCCAGGCAAGCGCTTATCCTTGAAGGAAGCACGCCGCTGGCGAACGATACCGGACTGGCCGTCGGGGTCGCTTTAACCCATGGCGGAACTCATTATATTCTGCTCCCTGGGCCTCCCAAAGAAATGAAGCCGATGTTTGACCGGTACGCCAAGCCGTGGATTCGTTCCTTGTCGGCCGGAGAAAAACCGCTCTATTCCAAAATGCTGAAATTCGCCGGCATCGGCGAATCGAATCTGGAGCATCGGCTTCTCGATTTGATTCAAGCGCAGGCCGATCCGACGATCGCCCCTTACGCCAAAGAAGGAGAGGTCATGATTCGCTTAACGACGCGGGCGGAGTCGGAGGAAGCGGGATTGGGCAAACTGTCGCAGGTGGAGAATGAAATCCGCAGCCGCGTAGGCGAATATCTGTTTGCCGAAGAAGACGTCAACCTGGAACATGTCGTCGTCCGCCTCCTGACGGAAAAAGGGCTGACGCTGTCTGCCGCGGAAAGCTGCACGGGAGGGCTGCTAAGCGAACTCGTCACGATGATTCCGGGCAGCTCGCAAGTGTTCAAGGGCGGAGTCGTCTGCTATACGAACGAAGTCAAGCACGGCATTCTGAATGTACCGATGACCCTTCTGGAAGGAGAAGGCGCGCCGGGAGCGATTAGCGCCGAGGCGGCCGTCGCATTGGCGGACAATGTACGGGCGCTGATGAAGACCGATTTGGCCGTGGCCATTACGGGGGTCGCCGGTCCCTCCTCATCGGAAGATAAGCCCGTCGGCCTCGTTTATATTGGCATTTCCGCGCATAACGAACCGTCGTTCGCGGAAAAACTGCAGCTTTCGGGCGGCCGGGAGATGATTCGGCTGAGGGCGGCGAAAAGCGCTCTGTATCACTTGTGGCGCAAGTTGAAGCGATAGTGCGGCGCACCGAACTTCTAGCGAAGCCGGAATGTGCCGGATGGTCCCGGCTTGTCAAGCTGACCGTTATCCGATATAATGGTACTGACGTTAACGGAAGCACCGTAACAGAGGATAACTTTGTTGCGGTTTTTTTATGCCGGGAAATAAATCGAATGTATGTTCGAAAAATCGCTTGGCAAGAGAACCAAAAAAAGTTATCATATAGGTATAAATGAAAAAGGAAGTGAGTTTTTTGACAGATCGGCGTGCAGCATTGGAAATGGCCCTTCGTCAAATCGAAAAGCAGTTTGGCAAAGGGTCGATCATGAAATTGGGCGAATCCACCCACATGCAGGTCGAGACCGTTTCCAGCGGTTCGATTGCGCTGGATATCGCTCTCGGCATCGGCGGTTTTCCGCGGGGAAGAATCATTGAAGTATACGGGCCGGAATCGTCGGGTAAGACGACCGTTGCGCTTCATGCCATCGCGGAAGTGCAGAAAATCGGAGGACAAGCCGCCTTCATCGACGCCGAACACGCACTGGATCCCGTATATTCGGCCAAATTGGGCGTGAACGTCGACGAACTGCTGTTGTCGCAGCCGGATACGGGAGAGCAAGCTTTGGAGATTGCCGAAGCGCTTGTGCGCAGCGGCGCCGTCGATATTATCGTCATCGACTCCGTCGCGGCGCTCGTGCCGAAAGCGGAAATTGAAGGCGAGATGGGTGACGCCCATGTCGGTTTGCAAGCCCGTCTCATGTCGCAAGCTTTGCGAAAGCTGTCCGGCGCGATAAGCAAATCGAAGACAATCGCGATTTTTATCAACCAGCTGCGTGAAAAAGTGGGCGTCATGTTCGGCAATCCGGAAACGACTCCGGGAGGAAGAGCGCTCAAGTTTTATTCGTCCGTCCGGCTGGAAGTGCGCCGTGTCGAAACGATAAAACAAGGGAACGACATCGTCGGCAACCGCACACGGATTAAAGTGGTGAAGAACAAAGTCGCGCCGCCGTTTAAACAGGCGGATATCGACATTATGTACGGCGAAGGCATATCCAAAGAAGGAAGCATTATCGATATCGCGACCGAAATGGATATTATTAACAAAAGCGGCGCCTGGTATTCCTATGAAAACGAACGGCTCGGGCAAGGCCGGGAAAACGCCAAGCAGTACTTGAAGGATAATCCTCATATCGCTGACGCGATTGAGAGAAAGATCCGGGAAGCGAGCCAGCTGACGGCCTCCGTTCCGATCGGAGCGCCGGCGGACGATGAGGATGAAGATTTTGCCATCGGCCTGGAATGATGGCCACCCCAATGATACGTTCATCACTTCCGTGGAACGGCAGCCGAAAAATCGGCACCGGTACAATATTTTTATCGATGGCGTATACGCATTCTCGGTGCATGAGGAGGTGCTGATCAAGCATCGCCTGCTGAAAGGGGAACGGATCGACGCAGATACGATCCGCTCCGTACTCGAGGAGGAGGAACAGCAGCAGGCGTATCTTCATGCGATCCAATATATCGGCAGAAAACCGAGAGCGGAGAAGGAAGTAACCGTTTGCCTGCGGCGGAAAGGCTTTGCACCGCAGTTGATCGAGCGGGTTGTCCGTAAACTGAAGGAGCAAAAATATATCGACGATGCGCAATTTGCCAAACTGTGGACCGACCACCGCATCTATTCGCATAAAAAAGGGCGAAAGTGGGTGCAGCAGGAGCTGTTGTTGAAAGGCGTTTCCAAGGAACGCGTACAGGATGCGCTCCGGCAAATCGACGAGGACGAAGAATTCCGCTGCGCCTATGAATTAGCGGCGAAGAGGTGGACCCGGCAGGATGCGGCGCAGCCGGAACGAAGCCGGAAAGTCGCCGCCTTTTTGCTGCGGCGGGGGTATCCCCATTCGATGGTCAGCCGTATCATCAGACAATTGCGCGCCGAAACGAACGATACGTCCGAATGGACCGATGATGTCGAATAATATCGCCGGCCCTTTGATCTTCCCGGAAGAGCAAAGGGCTTTTTCATGTCAGCTTCTCAATGATGGGAAACTTGTTTATAATGAATGAAGCTGGTAAAACCGCTTGAATGCGACACAAGAAAGAGATGCATGAAGG
>JAWLCZ010000130.1:0-12077 GCA_041686835.1 Paenibacillaceae bacterium
GATTCGCTATCGCCTCTTTGAACCGGAAGCTCTCTCCGCTGAACGTCAATATATGACCGTGATGGATAACTCTATCCAACAGGGCTGCCGTCAAGTGTTCGTCCCCAAATACTTCTTTCCACCTGCCGAACTCTAAATTGGAAGTGACGATAATGCTTTGATGTTCATAGCCTTTGGATATGATCGAGAAAAGTAGCTGTGAACCCTTCTTGGTGAACGGGATATAGCCCAGCTCATCCGCCGCCGCCATAATTTTTCTTCGCGTCGCTTCCGATATGCCGTCTTTTCCTTTCAACGCTCTCGATACCGTATTCATGCTGAATCCGGTTTTTATCGCGATATCTTTCAGCTTGATTTTCATAGCGTGATCAACCTTTGATTCCGGATAGAGTGATTCCTTTTACGATGTATTTTTGGAAAAACACAAACACGAAAATGATCGGAATGGAAGCATAGGCGTTGACGGTCATCGGCAGCGTCTCATCCTGCGTATAGGAGCTCATGAAGAACGGAATGCCGACGGGCAGGGTGAACAATTCCTCCGATTGAATCGCGAGAAACGGCCACAAAAAGTCGTTCCAGGACCCCAGGAACCCGAAGATCATCAAGGAAGAAAGGACCGGTTTCGACAAAGGAATAAATATATTCCACCAAATCCGGAACAGGCTGCAGCCGTCGATTTTCGCCGCTTCCACCAATTCGCCCGGAATGCCGTCGAAAAACTGCTTGATGATCACGACGCCCAGCGGACCTGCGAGTCCCGGCAAAATCAAGGCCAGGTAGGAGTCCAAAATGCCCAAACTGTTGGCGAGCATATATAAGGAAACGATAGTGGCTTCCCCGGGGATCATCATCCCGCTCAATATGAGCCAAAACGCGATTTTCTTGTAGCTGAAATCGATTCTCGACAGGGCGAACGCGGCCAGCGAAGCCATCGTCAAGCTCAGTACCGGCACAATCATCGCCACGATCAAACTGTTCATCGTCCAGCGCAAGACCGGAGCGTTTTCGAAAATATACACGTAATTGTCCAATGAAAAGGGCGGCATAAATCTTTGAAAGATATCCCCCATCACCGTTCCTTGCGGTTTTAGCGAGGTCATGACCATCCACAGCACGGGAACAAAGAAGACGACCGCCAAACCATACGCAAACGCGTACAGCAATATTTTAGAAACAGACCATTTTTTCGCACCGGCAAATTCGTTCATGCGTTCCCCTCCTTCAGTCTTTTTTGCCGCCGAAAAATTTGAACTGCAAAAACGCGAGCGTCACCAGGATGACAAAGAAGATAAACGACATCGCTGTCGCAAGCCCGAGTTCGTTGGCGGAAAATCCGGTTTCGTAAATATACTGGATCATCGTTCTCGTTTCATTGGCCGGGCCTCCGCGGGTGACGAGCCACACCTGGCCGAACACTTTGAAAGACGCAATCAGCTGCAGCACCGTAATCAGGACGATAAGCCCGCGCATGGCCGGCAAGGTGATGTATCTTAACCTTTGCCATCCGTTCGCCCCGTCCAATGTCGCCGCTTCGTAATGGTCGACGGGGATATCCTGAAGCCCCGCCAGAAAAATAATCATGTTGAACCCTTGCGTCCACCAAAGCGTAATGATGACGATCGAAATCCAGGCCAGCCCCGTCTCGTTCAGCCAAAATATTTCTTTGTCCGCGCTCAAAAGGTGAACTTTATGCAGGAACGAATTGAGCAACCCGGTATACGGCTGCAGCACGAAAATCCATATGAAGCTGATGACCGCCACCGAAAGGATGTTGGGCAAAAAGAAAACGGTCCTCAGGAACGTCCTTCCTTTGATTTTCGTATCCAGAATGAGCGCCAGCGCGAAAGGCACGACAATCAAAAACGGCGTCGATATGATGACAAAATAGGTGGTGTGCCATAATGACGCCCAGAAGTCCGCGTCCTTAAGCGCGTACACGTAGTTTTCCAAACCTACGAACTGCTCTTTTCCGATCAAAGTCCATTTGTGCAGACTGACAAACAATCCGAAAAAAATCGGGATGATGGAAAAAATGATGAAAAATGTGAAATAAGGCGCCAAAAAAACTGCAGCCAACAGTTCATTGTGCAGCTTTCTTTTTCTTCTGCCGGGAGCCGTTCCGGCAGAGGTTCGCGAAACTGCCGTTGCCGTATTCATGACTTCCCTCCAATGCCGCATTGGGGCTACAAATGCTGTAACCCCAATGCGATCTTGTAATCTTATCTGCTCAGAATTTTTTCCATATTTTTAATCGCGTTATCCAAACCTTGGTCTACGGAAGATTTACCCTGCCAGATGCCGTCCAAAGCTTGCACGAGCTGATCTTTCGCCGGCCACAATTTCGGAGACTGCGGCAAGTATACGCCGTCGCTGCCCGCCTGGAGGTAATCGGAGCGCAGCGGCATGTTTTTGAATTCTTGGGATTCCACCGCGGTCTTGGTTGACGGAATATGTCCGGCTTTGGACCACATGGCGCCGTGGTCGGTCAGCCATTTGGCGAAGGTGAGCGCCGCTTTGATTTTCTTCTCGTCCTTGTTCTTCTTCTGTACAGGAATGATCAGCGTATGGGAGTCAATCCAGGTTGCCGGCTTATCGTAAATTTGCGGGAACGGAATCGCTCCGAATTCGAGTCCTTTCGTCGCTTCCAGCGTACCGGTAAACCATACGCCGGTCGGCAAAAGAGCGCCCTTGCCCGCCTGGAACGTTTCTCCGATTTTTTGCAAGTTTTTCGGTACGAGTCCGCTCGTAAACAGGTTGTTGATAAATTCGGCGGCTTTTTTGCCTTGTTCGTTGTTGATGATGACTTTTTTGCCGGATTCATCGAGAAGTCCCGGACCGTTCATCTGGTTGTACAGCGCCCACCATACCCTGTACGGATCTTCTCCGCCGGAGGCAAGCAACATTCCCACTGTCCCTTTCGGTATGCCTTCGTTGATTTTCTTCAAGAAGTTCACAAAACCGTCCGGTCCCGGTTCGATGACCGGTTTGCCGTTTTCATCGAGCAGGTTCAAGTCTTTTAAAATCTTCTTGTTGTAGTAAAGAATGAGCGGGTGTGCGTCCAACGGCAGCGCATAATGCTTTCCGTCGAAGATCGTGGCGTTCAGCATATTTTCGTTGAATACGCTCCAGTCGACTCCGCTTGTGTCCGCGTAAGCGTCCAACGGTTCTACGATGCCGAGCTCAACCAGTTCGGACAGTTTGGACGTATGGGAGATGCCGACATCCGGAGCCGTTCCGCCGGCCACGGCCGTTTGCAGCTTGGTGTAGTATTGTCCCCAGTCCTGCGTCAGCGCCTTGACCTCGATTTTGCCTTTATATTCTTCATTGAATTTTTTTACCATTTCGTTCATAATCGCGCCGTCGCCGCCGCCAAACAGGTTCCAATATGTAATCGACACTTTCTCGTCGCCGGAAGTGGCTGCGGCTTCATTCGATTTGCTGCCGTTTTCTTCGCCGGATGCGCCTTCATTTCCGCCGTTGGAAGACGTGGAAGAGGAACATGCGCTTAAAAGGAGCGACAGCATGAGAATGATACTTAAGCATGCGCTTATCACTTTGGACCGCTTCATAGAATAATCCCCCCAAGTTTTTTGAAAAAAGATTCCGGTTTTGCATTGCTTGCAAATGGAATGTTCTTCGTTTTTCGTTTGGGCTGATCCCCCCTATTCTTATTGCTTCTGATGAAACCGGTTTCATCAACAAAATGTAGTTAACGTTCACGTTAACGTTAACTATTTATTCAATATTAAATTAACTCGACACAACCTGTCATGTCAATACTTTATTTTATATTTTTTGTTTTCTATATAATTTATGTAATTAAAATGTCCAATATTCGTACTTTTTGCCGAAAACCGGCGGCGTTCGGGAAAAAGCCCTGAACAGCCGGGCTTTCTCCCTTGACGCCGATTGATTACGACAAATTGATTTCGCGGATTTTTTCCATCGCGATTTTCGGTTCCCGGTTTTCGGTCAACAGGCCGTTCACTTCCTGCTGCACGTCGGTAATCTGGGTATAACAATAGCCGCAGATATATTCGTTTTGCTTAATCGCCTGCGTAATTTTGCGGAAACGTTCGAGGAACTGCTCCTCCGTCTTCACCTGGTTGCCGTAGCCCCAACCGGATTCGTGCTGGAACGCGATGCCGCCGAATTCGCTGATGATGATAGGCTGCCCCTTGTACTCATAGCCTTGAGCCATTGCGTATTTGAACAGATTATGGGCGATTTCATTATTCGTGATCGCGTCCTTGTTGCGATACCGCTCAGAGAATTCATCGCCGGACTCGACATAGTCGTGGAGCGTGATAATATCGGATATCGTATGCTCCCAACCGTCATTGACAACGACAGGCCGGTGCGGATCGATCGATTTGGTCAAATAGTATATCGCTTCCGTAAACTGCTGCTGCTTGCGGTCCGTAAAGATGTTCGGAACGCCCCACGATTCGTTAAAAGGAACCCAGGTGACAATGCACGGATGATTGTAATTTTGCCGGACGATTTCCAGCCATTCCCTGGTAAACTGATCGACGGCCTCATCGTTGTATTCGTAAGCCGCCGCCATTTCGGACCAGACCAGAACGCCTTTCACATCGCACCAGTACAAAAATCTCGCGTCCTCTATTTTCTGATGCTTGCGCACGCCGTTATAGCCCATGGCCAAAATTTTGTCGATATCTTCAAGGATCGCCTCTTCCGACGGCGGGGTCAGAATCGTATCCGGCCAATACCCCTGATCGAGAATGAGGCGCTGGTAAATCGGGGAATTGTTGAGCAGCACCTTGCCTTTTTCGATCGATATTTTCCGCATGCCGAAGTAGGAGTACACATGATCGATAACGGCGTCGTCTTGGTACAGCACAAATTCCACATCGTACAAATGCGGGTGATGAGGGCTCCAAAGCATGATTTTCCATTCATGGATTTCGCTGGTCAGCTCGACATCCATCTTCACATGGGAGCGATCCGGCACAATGCTGAACTCTTTGACCGGCTTGCCGTCGAAGCTGATCTTCGTCAGCAGGCGCAGCCGGCTTTGTTTCACATCGCCTTGCAGCGTATACTCAAACTGCACGGAGCGGTTGTCGACGTCCGGCGTGATTTTGACGGACTGAAGATGATGCTCGTGAACATATTCGAGCCATACCGTCTGCCAAATGCCGGTCGTTTGCGTATACCAGCAGCCGAAATTGTCGTCTATCCATCTTTGCTTGCCTCTCGGCTGCGTGCAGCTTTGACTGTCCTCCGCTTTTACGACAATCACCGTATCTTCACCGTCGCGAACGTACGGGGTAATGTCGAAGTGAAAAGCGGCATATCCGCCTTGATGCCGGCCTACATAACTGCCGTTGACCCACACTTTGGCAATGTAATCGACCGCCTGAAAATGCAGCACGACTCTGCTGTCCTGCCGCGGTTTGGCAATGCGCACGATTTTTTGATACCAGACATTCGGATGGAAGCTTTGTTCGCCGATTCCGCTTGCCTTGCTTTCGTATGTAAACGGAACCACGATTTTCCGATCCGCCGGAAGCTTCTCGTACCATCTTTGCTGTTCGCCGACATTGTCGTCGTCAAAGCGGAAATCCCATTCCCCGTTAAAATTCAGCCACTCGTCGCGGACAAATTGCGGCCGCGGGTAGTCTTTCACGTATTTTTTTGTAGTTTTCACGGTATCCTCTCCCAATCCCCATATTAATACAGCATTTTTATTTATTACGAAAATACTGTACTAAAATATAAAATAACGCTTTCATGTTCATAAATCAATCATTAATTTTCACCGCTGTTGTTTTTTCGAACGCATTGTGCATTGAAAATAGGACAAGCCCGTGTTAAGATGAAAGTGTATAAAGGATAAAATTTCCGGCATATACTGAAAAAGAGTCTTTGCTGCCGCAAACAGCAAAGACTCTTTAAGGGAAGCTGTGGATACCCACGGCGCGCCTATACACAAGTTATTTCAAAGAAGCGAGCCCACCGTCCGGCGCCAACCTAAGCGGTGGGTTTTCGCTTGTTACGCTTGCGTTTCCATATGCGGAAAAGCTTCCAGCCGCTAAGTATAATACTAAGCGCGGCAGCTATGACCTTAAGAAACACAACAAGAACCCCGAGCGTGGCCATCAGCACCACTCCTTTACGGAAGCTGCGCCACGGCCGTTCCACCGCTTACCCTTATGCCTATTATACCAAATTTAGGTATTTCTTGCATTAGTTAGCCCATCTTTTGCCTCCGAAATATGCCAGCAAACACCGGATGGATCAATCAAGTGGATTTCACGCTTTCCCCAAGGATAGATGGTCGGCTGTTTCACCTTAATAGGATACTTCTTCTCAAGATTGGCGGTCTGTATATGCGTCCACCAGCTGTCAAGATCCTCGACAACCAATTCTACCATGTAATTTTCCTGGAATTGCTGGTTGTGAAAATTTTGAAGGAAAAATTCTTGCTCCCCCATTCGAAACAGACTCAATCCGTTATCTGAGTAAACTTTCTCAAAACCAAGTTCTTCAAAAAAACGCTGTGCGAGAGTATAATTTGAGCCCGATGGAATAAATGGACGAAGTTTAACGGCCTTCATCGTCTTCCCTCCTCGTTATAGCGAAAATGGCGGCGTAATCCGGAATAAGCCTGTCTCATTCCATATGCTTGAAATGTGCCGGGTTATTGTTCATCGAATGGCATGTTCCTTGTTTTCCGTCGAGTAAATGATTCTCATGACGATATCCTGGTTATGGTCGCCGAATTCTTTGCCGAAAAGATTGATCCCCCCGATATGCGTCGCGTTCGGTTTCACGCCGATCCGGAATGCGATGTACTTTGATTTCAGGTCGAGCTCCTGCAGCGTGACATCGGAAATTTTCACGTCATCCAAATAACTGCCGTGCTGGTTGATTTTCCAAGTCTTTAACAAACCGTACTGCGTATGGTTATCCGGCAGCCAAGGAGGGTTCAGCTTCCCTCTCCTGTCGCCGAAATCCCCGGGGCATGTCCATGTGCAGATTTCTTTTCCGTTCACCCATATCGTGATATCCGACGGCCAATCATGATCATAGCGCGGCGCTTCCGAACAAAGCTCCATGGAAAATTGCAGCGATTCTATTTTCGCGTTCGGCTCCGTGAGCATCGGGAATTTGTATTCCACAAATCCTCTGCGGAACCAGAGAAGCTGCGCGGACATCCGGTTCGGATGAAAAAATAAGGACGGTTCGTCCTGGGGCATCAACAAGCCGGTTTGATTGATAAGTCCGCACGTAGGGAACACTTCGCAATCCATGTAACCGCCGACCGGCATTTCGACTTGGTAGCAGTTTCCCGGGTTATTGTAACCGACGTTGACATTCAGATTCATATAGATATCGTCAAAGTTCCGGGTGCACACCTTCATCGTTCCCCGCGATGCCGGTTGAATTTCGGTAATGATGAGCCCGGCGTTCTCCAGCACTTTAATGTTGGTGGCCACCGTTGAAACGGGAAGATTCAGCTTTTCCGCAATGTCGACAATGTTTTCATTCTGGTAATTTAACAGCTTCAGTATACCGATACGAATTTCCGAGGATAAGGCATGAGCCACTTTGGCCAGTCTGTCGGGCTCATCGATCGTCAGTTCGAGCATTTCCTCTAACTCCTTTTGTCGTTGGATCGGTGAAATGGATCTTCTTTGCACATAAAAAATCTCGTCCTGCTCATTTTCACCAATCCGAAGGTCTTCCGTCAAGTGTTTTTATTTGCCGCCGTCCGGCAATGCATGGCATGTCTTACCCGCACCTTAATCCAAATAAGCAACCACTTGATTTAATGTTTCCAAAGCGTCGGGGACAATTTTCAGTGTCGATGCCGGTTCTCCCGTACCACCGTAAATAAATGGATAGCGGAAAAGTCCTCTATCTACGATACAAGGCAAAGAAATGACTAAAGAGACACTGCCGACTGTATATCCGGTGATTTGTCGGACTTCTTCCGGTGTTGCCATTTTCAATGAATTGCATCCTAAAACGGCCGACACTTCTTCTAAATTTACACGCCCGCGACTTCCGGAAACAATCATCGCAAAGTAGCCTTTTTCCGATTTGAGAACTAATGTGGGCGCTGTCTGACCTATTTCAATTCCAAAATAATCCGCGCCTTCCTGTGCTGTACGAATCTGTTTTTCGTGATGAAGAATTTCAAATGGAACTCCGCTTTCTTGCAAACGGGTTTTTAAATGGTCCAAAAGAGAGCGCCTCCTTAATCATTTCATCGAGTAACATTTTACCATAACCGGACGGCCAATCGTTTGCTTCCAATTGCGCTCCTGCCATGAAAAACAAAAAGATGAGCAACACGAAGCGCGGTTAACGCTTTGCGTTCCTCATCAAACCAATGATTTCACTCGAATGCCGTTACGGCGTCCCGGTGAATATACGTTCCGACGTTTTCTCCCGTACATATTTTTTTCATCGAACCGGGTTGGTCGAAATTAAACACATGGATGGGCAGATGATAATCTCTTGCCAATATAAATGCCGATTGATCCATCACTTTCAGGTTGTTGGCGATGACGTCGTCGTAGGTGAGCGACACGTATTTCCGCGCGTCGCGCTGCGTCCGCGGATCGCCGGACAAGACGCCGTCGACGCCTTGTTTGGCAACGAGAATGGCGTCGCAGTTCACCTCGATCGCCCGCTGCACGGAAGGATAATCGGTCGTTACGTAGGGCTGCCCGTTGCCGCCGGCAAAGATGACGATGTATCCTTTTTCCAGATGATGAATGGCGCGAAGCCGGATGTACGGCTCCGCCACCGCGTCGATCGGCAGCGCGGTCATGACCCTGACTTCCCTGCTCGTTTTCGACTTCAGCACGCCTCTCAGCAGCAGGCTGTTGATGACCGTCGCCAACGTGCCGATATTGTCGGCTTCCGCTCTTTCGATTCCCCAGTTTTCCGCCAAATTGCCGCGAAAGATGTTGCCGCCGCCGATGACAATCGCCACTTGAATGCCCGTATCGATGACCGACAGCAGTTCGTTCGCGATATGCTCCAACCGGTCGTGGTCGAAGCCGAATTCGCCGTTTCCGGCAACAGCTCCCCCGCTTAATTTAATCAAAACTCTGTTGTACCTGTTCAATCCCAACACCCCCCGGAATAAGAAAAGCTTCCATCGAAGCGTTTCAATGATGTGGGTTACGTTAAAAAAAACTAAAGCACCGGATGCTTTAGTTCCACAACGAGATACGGGCGGGCTTCATTCTTTTTGCCTTGCGCATATGTCATCCATCCCCACCCCTTCTTCCTAAATTTTCTTCATTATTATATAAAACGCGCATCTGTATTGCAATACGAGGGATGCTGTACCCGTTGCCAAATCTGTTGCCGTATTGGCCGGCAGCAATTTTTTGTGTTTAATGAGCAACCGAACCCGTATCCCTGAGGAGTTGCCGCGATATACAATATAGCTATAGCGCTATCATTACTAATATAAGGAGGGTTTTCCCCATGAAGCTTCACGGCCTGACGATAGAGCAAAAGCTGGCATGGGAACGTGACGGATATCTCGTTTTCGAAAATTTCCTTTCAGACGGCGAGGTCCGGATGTATAACGAGCATTTGGACCGCGTATTCGAGTCGTTCCGGCAGAAAGGATTGAAAAACCCCGTTCACGGCCAGCTGAACCACGTCGATCAAGTTTGCGGCATTATCGAGTACGACGACAAGTTCGTAGAACTGATGGAGCATCCCCGCATGATGAACATTTTGCGGGACATATTGGGCGATTCCTTCGTCATGATCGACAATGACGGATTGATTAAGCCGCCGCGCACGGAGAGCCATACCGGGTGGCACCGGGATACGGGGAATATCGTTTATATCAACGAAAAGAAAGTGCCGTTCATGGCCAAAGTGTTCTATTTCCTGTCCGACGTGCATCCGGACGGCGGATGTCTCGCTTTCCTGCCCGGAAGCGTTCATCTGCCGAACGATCAGCTGCCGAAAGTCGACAAACAGGAAGAGATGCCCGGCCACGTGCGGATGAGCGTCAAGGCGGGAACCGCCGTTTTGTTCAACGGGTATACGTATCACTCCGCATTAAACAATTATACGGAACAGACCCGCCGCTCGATCATTTACAATTACGCTCCGTCCTTCCTTCGCACATGGCCAGGATATGAACCGTCCGACGCCCTGAAAGCGAAAGCGACGACAAGATTGCGGCAAATGCTGCTCGGCATGCTGCCGTGGGTATCCGATCCGAAAGCGTTCGAGGAGGAGCCGGTCACAACGCAGGGCTAAAATGAACACGACAGCCTGCCGGAATCCGGCAGGCTAATTCACCAACGAAAGGATCGTCGTGAATGGAATCGTTTGAACGCGTCGTTTCCCCCAGCGCTTTTGCCAGAGCGAATCTGTTTTACGCCATCTTGGGCGGACTCGAAGCCGCTACAAGCCATTTCATGTTCGAGCGCAGCTACTATCCGGCGTACGAAATGCTGTTCGTTACGCAAGGAAAGGGCTGGTTTCGCCATGGCGGCACATGGATAGAACTGATGCGCGGCGATTGTTTGCTTCACGATATGCGCGTGCCGCACGCGTACCGCGCCAATCCGGCCGATCCGTATGAAATGAGATATCTCGTGTTCGACGGCATCGACCTGGAACCGCTGTGGTCCCGTTTGTTCAACGCTCCCCTGGTCTTCATTCCGTCCCGTCCTCCCGACAGCCCGCTGGATGCGCTGCTGCGCACCATACTGGACTGGATGCGGGAAGACAGTCCGCGCAACGAACGGACGGTCTCCGCGCTGATCTACCAGCTGCTGCTGCAGGCGCAGCACGAGTTCAATCACGAACGGCACCGTGCGCCCAGCATGGTCAAGCCCGGTTCGATCGAGCAGGCGCGCAAATATATCGACGCCCGTTATCTCGACAGCTTCGACATGAAGCAGCTGGCGCGGGAAGCGGGGTTAAGCGTCTTTCACTTCATCCGGCAGTTCAAACGGTATTACGGCTGCACGCCGAAAGAATACGTCCTGTTGAAACGAATCAGCCACGCCAAACGGCTTTTGCTCCTTACCGACGATTCGATAGCCGCCGTAGCCGAAAATTCGGGATTTGCCAATTACAACACATTTCTGCACACGTTTCACAAAATTGAAAAATGCTCTCCGTCCGAATACCGCAAAAACTGGAAAAGATGATCTTGCATCTTTCCGGCAGACCCTTTGTCCGGCACGATGATTTATCCGCACTTCCATCGGCTCAATCCGGGGGGGCAGTTACCCGGGCGTGATGCGTCCATCCAAGTCGATATGCGCGACGGCGGATACCCCTTCGTATACGACAGCCGTCACGGCGCAATCGATGCTTTCCCCGGCGCGCAGCACCCGGTGCGTTCCGGACGCGATGCCGTCATTCACGCTAATCGGATAGCCCGTGCACGGTTCAAGGATGACGGTATGCAGATTTCGCCAGCCTCCGTAAGTGGCGAACAGCCAGCACGAAGGAAATACGCTGCGGTCAAACGCCAGCCCGAATCCGACCCGATCCCGCGTATGCGTAACGGAACACCAGCCGGCCGCCATTTCGGTCGCGTACTGGAATTCGTTGACGCGGGCGGTCGCGGGAAGAACCTGCCGCATGTCGTGGCGCACGCCGCGTTCGTCTACGCAAAAAGGCCACTTGTACGACACTCCCGTCCGACCGTTCCGCGGCGGTCCGAAATCTTCGATGTACACCGTTTTCGCCCCCATGTCAATCCGGCAGCGCTCATCGACCGCCATCGCCGCATGCAGCTTCCACAGAAACGGCTGATCGGTCGTTCCGGTATTCGTCAGTTTGTGGCGAAAACGCAGTTTGCTCTCCCCCGCCTTCAGACGGATCCATTTCTCCATGCGGCTGGAGGAGATGACGGTATCGACCCAAAGGCGCACCGTCACCTCTTCATCCGTGATTTTCTCCAGGGCGTATTCCCACGGCAGCGTCCATATTTCCCCGTGATCCGGCATGCTCTCCCCGTTCAGCTGCTCCACGATATCATTCGGATACAATTCGTCCCATCCGCCGAAAAACATATCGTCATATACGGAATGAAACGGCAG
>JAWLCZ010000131.1:0-12051 GCA_041686835.1 Paenibacillaceae bacterium
AAAGTAAGGCCTTTCAGCCTGAAACCAAGCCCGCCGGCCATATGCAATACGGACGACAGCACTTCTTCGTGTACTTTCGCATCCCTGACGACACCGGATTTGCCCACCTTTTCCCTTCCCGCCTCAAACTGCGGCTTGATTAAGGCGATGACCCGGCCGCCGCATGCAAGAAGCTCCTTCAACGGCGGAAATATCAGCTTCAATGAAATGAAAGAAACGTCGATGGAAGCGGTGTCGGGCAGCGGTCCCGTTAAATCTTCCGGACGCAAATAACGGAAGTTCGTACGCTCCATCACATTGACCCGCGAATCGCTTCTGAGCGACCAGTCGAGCTGGTTGTACCCGACATCGATCGCATAAACGTAACGGGCGCCATGCTGCAGGGCGCAGTCGGTGAATCCCCCCGTCGAAGCGCCGATATCGAGCATGACGGCGCCTTGCATGTCGATGGAAAACAGCTTCAGCGCCTTTTCCAGTTTGAGGCCGCCTCGGCTTACGTAGGGATGAAGCGCTCCTTTAACTTTAATGCCTGCGCTGCGCGGCACTTTCGTCCCCGCTTTTTCCATTCGCTCGCCGTCAATGTACACAAGGCCGGCCATGATCGCCGCCTTCGCTTTTTCCCTGCTGTCAAAATATCCTTGCTCCACCAATAATACGTCCAATCGTTCCTTGTCCTCTGGCATGCTCTGCTCCTGTTCACAACTTGTCAGGCGCGCTGCCGTTTCAGCGGCAGCAGCGCCTTGATTTCGGCGACGATGTTCTCCGCCGTCAATCCGGTTTCCATCCGCTGTTCTTTAATGCTTCCGTGCTCGACGAAATAATCGGGGATGCCGATGATTTTCACCTGCATGCCGAACAGGCTGCGGCTGGCGTAAAACTCCAGCACGCTCGATCCGAATCCGCCCAACACCGCCGCTTCTTCCAGCGTAACGATACGCATGCCTTCCTTCGCGAGCGCAAGCAGCATCGCTTCGTCCAGCGGCTTGATGAAACGGGCGTTGATCACCCTCAGATGAATGCCGTCCTTCTTCAGATAGTCCGCCGCTTCTTCGGCAACCTGCACCATCGGGCCTACCGCCAAAACAGCGACGTCGCCTCCCTCTCTCACGACTTCCCATGAACCGATCGGGATCGGCTTCATCACCTCGTCCATCTTCACCCCTACGCCGTTAATGCGCGGGTAACGCACCGCTATCGGGCCGTCGTCGTAATCAAGCGCGGTTTTGAGCATATGGCGCAGCTCGTTTTCGTCTTTCGGCATCATCAGCACGATATTCGGCACATGGCGCAGAAACGCGATATCGTAAACGCCTTGATGCGTTTCCCCGTCGGGACCGACGAACCCGGCACGATCGATGGCGAATACGACGTTCAAGTTTTGCCGGCAAATGTCATGGACGACCTGATCGTACGCCCTTTGCAAAAAAGTCGAATACACGGCGTAAACCGGCTTCATGCCGCTGATTGCCAGCGCCCCGCACAGAGTGGCCGCGTGCTGTTCCGCAATACCGACGTCGAACATGCGGTCCGGAAACCGTTCGGCAAACTTCAGCAAGCCGGAGCCGCCCGGCATCGCCGGAGTGACGGCCACGATACGCTCGTCCCGTTCCGCCAGTTCAATCAGCGCATTCCCGAACACCTCGGTATACATCGGAGGCCCGGCCGCTTTCAAAAATTGGCCCGATTCGATTTTGTACGCAGGAGCGCCGTGCCACGCGTGGGAATCCGCTTCCGCCGGCGTATAGCCCTTGCCTTTGACCGTTACGACATGCACGAGCACCGGTCCGTTCACTTTTTCCGCCTGCTTTAACGTATCGAGCAGCACCGGCAAATGATGTCCGTCGACTGGACCGAAATACGTATATCCCAGCTCCTCGAACAGAACCCCGGAAACGACCAAATATTTCAAGCTGTCTTTCAGCTTTTCCGCCGTCTTCGCCAATTTCCCGCCGATGGCCGGAATTTTTTTCAGCAAATACTGCGCTTCCTCTTTCGCCTTCAAATAATGCTTGTCGGAACGGATTTTGCACAAATAATTGTGGAGAGCGCCCACATTCGGCGCGGTGGACATTTCATTGTCGTTCAGGATGACCATCAAATTCTTTTTTTCGTGCCCGATATGGTTAAGCGCTTCGAGCGCCATTCCGCCGGTCAACGAGCCGTCTCCGATAATGGCGATCACTTTGTGCCGCTCGCCTTTCAAATCCCGCGCAATCGCCATTCCCATCGCCGCCGACAGCGAAGTGCTGGCGTGCCCCGCTTCCCAAACGTCGTGCTCGCTTTCCGAACGCTTGACGAATCCGCACAATCCTTTATATTTTCTCAATGTGGAAAATCGATCCTTGCGGCCTGTAATAATTTTATGCACGTAGGACTGATGACCGACGTCAAAAATAAATTTGTCGCGCGGACTGTCAAACAGGTAATGCAAAGCCAAAGTCAGCTCTACAACACCCAAATTCGGCGCGAGGTGGCCTCCGGTAACCGACAGCTTCTCGATCAGAAAATGGCGAATTTCCTGGGCTAACCGTTCGAGCTCTTGCAGAGACAAGCGTTTGATGTCTCCGGGTTCATTGATTTGTTCGAGCAGCACGTTTAATCTCCCCGCTTCCCGTTTTTTGGTTTCTTCCTGGTAAATATTTTGATATGCAGGCGGTGCTCCAATACATAAAACAATTTGCCGATAGCGAGCACGATTTCCGTAGCGTGCCGAATGGCCAGCGATTTTCCCATTGCTTTTCCGCCTACGGTCAAAGCCGATACGAGTCCGGCAAACACAACGCTGACGGCGGTATGCAGACGTTCGTTCCCCGGCTCGATGGAAGACAGCAGCTTCATGACTACGAACGCGCTCGCCGCACCGCTGATGACGCCGGCCACGTCGCCGACGACATCGTTGCAAAAGTTGGAGAACCTATCGGCGTTGCGGACGACGGCAATCGCTTGTCTCGCTCCCTTCACCTTTTTCGACGCCATGGCATGAAACGGAGTTTCTTCGGCGGCGGCGGAAGCCAGTCCCAGCATATCGAAAAAAACGCCGATCATAACGAGCAGAAGAACGATGACGATGCCGGTTCCCCATGCTACGCCTTCAAGAACGATCGTGGAGCTTACCGAAAAAACGCAGGCCAACACAAAAGTGACGGCCGATATAAAAATACTCCATTTCATGGAGTGCGAAAAAGAAAACTTCATGACGATCCACTCGATCCGTTTTCATCGATAAGGTAAGTTTATGTAGAAAAGGGCAATCTTAACCGGGATCGCAATCATTCAGAGTGGCGGCTTCTTGAGTAAACACTGTGGCTTAGGTCCAGTAGGCTTTCCCAAGCGGGACACCTTCCCGTCGCCGAAAAGGCGGTTTCCCTTTACGCCCGCCTTGATGCCGTCGCCGGACATCAGACTGGATTACCACTTAGTCCACACTATAATCCCCAAGAAGCCTCACAGCCGTGAACAGTCTAGGGGTTTTCCCCGAACAACCTTTAACCGTTACTTAGCCTCTTTTGCAAACCGGATTTCATGCGGTAACCGGAACGCATTCTTTTGGCCCTAAGAATACGCTCCTACAATCCGCAATCCCTGCACGGTTCACTCAAGGCAGGCTACGCTGCACACAAGTCAATTAGGAATCAATATGAATGCACATATTCATTCGCACGTCAACTTGCCATTGCAGGTTCATACCCCAAGCCGTAGCCGGACGCACGGTGGCGCAAAGCCACGAACTTGGGCCTCCGCGGAAGCAGGGTCAACGCCCACATGCCGTTGTGGATCGCCCTGCAACCTTAACTCCCAGCATCAGCCCACCACTGGGCGTAGCAAGCCAACACCAGGAACTTCATCGATGTGCCCTTCGGCGAATTTTTAGGCCCGCCTTCGAAACGGTAGGTTGACTAGAATACTGCACCACTCTTATTATGTTTCAATTGTCAACGTTATTATAGCATATTCGCGATTTTACTCACAATGGAACTTGCTAACTGGGTTAGCAGCGGTTATTATTTTTGCCTTTCTACTGGATGCGAGCGCGGGTCGGCACGCCAAAAGAACTGAATACTTTCCTCGACGAACTTTTGAAATACGGCAACTACAAGGTGAGCCTGTCGATTGACCAGGTGAAATAGAGAACAAAAAAAACAGTCTGAACCACCAGACTGTTTTCACATTTTGGCTTTTAGGTTTTCGGGGCCCCCAAAAAGTATTCGGAATGAGCTTCAAGGGTTCACTTCACTTTTTGGAGCAAATGTTCCGGGGTCCCCGCAAAGTAATCGGACTATGCTTCGAAGCTTCGCGTCACTTTGTGGGGATGTGTGTTCGGGGCCCCCAAAAAGTATTCGGAATGAGCTTCGAAGCCTCACGTCACTTTGTGGGGCAAATGTTCCGGGGTCCCCGCAAAGTAATCGGACTATGCTTCGAAGCTTCGCGTCACTTTGTGGGGTGTACTAGTGATCGCGGTTCATCAAATAATCGGCCAATTGCAACAGCCTTTCCGGAAACGGAATGCCCCCCTGAAGTATCGCCTCTTTAGCTTCGCCGGTCAATTGCTCGACTTTCCGTTTGCATTCCTCTATGCCGATGAAGTAAGGGTAAGTTACTTTTTTCTGTTTTTCGTCGCTTCGGACCCGCTTGCCGAGCTTTTGTTCGTCTCCGACGATATCCAGCATGTCGTCGAGAATTTGGAAGGCCAACCCAATATTGTAGCCGAACCGTTCAAGCGCCGCCAGCTGCAGCTCGTCCGCTCCCGCAATGCGTCCGCCGGCACGCAGCGAAAATACGATCAGATCGCTTGTTTTGCGCGCATGGATATACGTCAGCTCCTGCAGGCTCGTCATTCCTTGTTCGCCGAGCATGTCTGCGGCCTGTCCGCCGACCATCCCGCGCGCTCCGGAAAGCTCGGACAATTCCTCGACGATCGCCAGCGCCTGTTCGGCAGGCACCCGATGTTTCCTGAACGACTGTACGACCGCGTAAAACGCATGCGTCAAAAGCGCATCGCCGGCAAGAATCGCCATCGCTTCGCCGAACACTTGATGGTTGGTCGGCTTGCCGCGGCGAAAGTCGTCGTTGTCCATCGCCGGCAAATCGTCATGAATGAGCGAATACGTATGAATCAATTCCACCGCGCAGGCTACCGGCATCGCCGCTTCCGTTTCCCCGCCCAGCGATTCCGCGGAGGCGAGCACGAATACCGGGCGCAGCCGCTTGCCGCCGGCCATCAAAGAATAATTCATCGCGTCCCGCAGTTTTTCCGGAAATTGCCACTCTTTCGGAATAATGCCGCGCAATTCCCGCTCAACCCGCTCCGCATGTTTTTTGATATACTCCGTTATGGTCAGCGCTTCGTTCAAATCGTATCATCCTTGTCGTCCGCAGTTGGGTTGAACGGTTTCTTCACGTATCCCCCGTCCTCTTCCATAAGTATCTCAATTTTTCTTTCCACCTGCTCCAATTTTTTGTTGCATAGATGGGACAATTTCATCCCTTCCTGAAACAGTTCTATTGCCTGTTCGAGCGGCACATCCCCCGATTCCAATTTCGCCACGATTTTTTCCAGCTTCTCCATCGCTTCCTCAAAACTGAGCGCGTTTTCATCCATCGGTCGCTTCCTCCCCTTTCATGGCCCAAACCTGGCAGTCGATTTTGCCGTCGGTCAGTTTAATCTTGACGAGATCGCCCAACTGCACCTGGTTAATCGAGTTGATCAGTTTTCGTTCCTGTTCGTCGTAAACGAGACTGTACCCCCTCTGCATCACTTTGAGCGGGCTGAGCGCGTCAAGCTGCCGCAGCTGGAACTGCAGCCGCTGCCTGCTGTCTTTGCGGACTCCGTGCATCGCCTTGACGAGCAGTTGCAAGGCAGACTCCGCCCGCCTTTTTGCGAAGGCGATCTGTTCCTTGGGGTTATGCCCGGCCAAAGCGCGCTCAAGCCGCATCGTTTTTTCGCCAAGGCGGGCAAGACGGCTGGACATCCGATGCTTCAGCTGTTCCGCCAGCCGGTCGATCCGTTCCGCGTGGGCAAGCAAATGCTTTTGCGGATACATGAAAAAGGAGGAACGGCGCAAACGGTTCAGCTTTTCGCGTTTGTTCTGCAGCAGCACATGCAGCCCGTTGTGCAATCTTTTCCTGTAATAGTAAAGCTGCTGCTTCAGTTCCATGTGATGCGGCACCGCAAGCTCCGCCGCGGCCGTCGGCGTTGCCGCCCGCAAATCGGCGACGAAATCGGCGATCGTGAAGTCCGTTTCATGACCGACTGCGGAAATGATGGGGATCTTCGAGGCGTATATGCTGCGGGCGACGATTTCTTCGTTAAACGCCCACAGTTCCTCGAGCGAGCCTCCGCCGCGGCCCACTATAAGCACATCGACTTCCTGAAGCGCATTCATCCTCTCAATCGCCCTGGCAATCGATGCGGGAGCCTGCGTTCCCTGGACCAGCACGGGATAAATCAGCACCCGCACCGTTGGGTGGCGGCGCTCCAGCGTGGTGATGATGTCGCGAATCGCCGCGCCCGTCGGCGAAGTAATGACGCCAATCGCTTTCGGATAGCGGGGGATCGGCTTCTTCGCCTCCTGCGCAAACAAACCTTCCGCTTCCAGTTTTTTCTTCAGTTGCTCGTAGGCGAGGAAGAGGGCCCCGATACCGTCCGGCTGCATCTGCGTCACATAAAACTGGTACTGCCCGTCACGCTCGTAAATCGACACGTTCCCTCTGGCCAGCACCTTCATCCCTTCGCGGGGCAGAAAAGCCAGGCGCTGGTTATGCGAGGCAAACATAACGCTTTTGATGCGGCTGTCCGCGTCCTTTAACGTAAAATACATGTGCCCGCTCGAATGATGCGTAAAATTGGACAATTCCCCGCGAATCCAGACGTCTTTAAGCAGTTCGTCGGATTCCAGTTTCATTTTGATGTAACGGTTCAGATCTTTAACCGATAAAATGCGTTCCTGGTTCAGCATCATATCTCACTCTTTTAAGGAATGTCGCCGGCCTTCACATCCCGGCCGCTTTTTTGGCCGCTTCAATCGTATTTTTCATCAGCATCGTAATCGTCATCGGACCGACGCCGCCCGGAACCGGCGTAATGTATCCGGCCGTTTCCCTGACATCGTTAAAATCGACGTCGCCCGCAAGCTTCCCGTCATCGAGCCGGTTGATTCCGACATCGATAACGACGGCGCCCGGTTTGACATAGCTGCGGTCGATCATGTTCGCCCGGCCTATTGCAACGACTAAAATGTCGGCTTGACGGGCGATTTGACGCATATTTTCCGTTTTCGAATGGCATATCGTCACCGTGGCGTTTTCCCGGAGCAGGAGCATCGACACCGGTTTGCCGACGATATTGCTGCGCCCGATGACGACAGCATGCTTGCCGGCAATCGGTATGCCGTATCTTTTGATGAGCTCGATGACGCCCGCCGGCGTGCACGGCACAAAGCCATCTTCGCCGATGGCCAGTTTGCCCGCGTTGACCGGATGAAAGCCGTCTACGTCTTTATCCGCCGAAATGGCGTCGATGACGGCCTTCTCGGAAATATGCCCGGGCAGTGGCAGCTGCACGAGAATGCCGTGAATGTTCGCATTGCGGTTCAGTTCGCCGATCAAGGCCAGCAGTTCCTGTTCCGTAGTCGATTCCGGCAATTTGTGCACTTCCGAGTACATGCCGAGCTGTTCGCACGTTTTCGCCTTCCTGCCCACATACACTTTGGAAGCCGGATCGTCGCCCACAAGCACGACCGCCAAACCGGGTTTGATTCCGCGCGCAGCCAGTTCCTTGATCTGAATGCGCAGTTGTTCGAGAATATCGTTCGACACCTGCTTGCCGTCAATGATAGTTCCGTTCATTCGCTTCCCCTTGCTTTCATCAAATATGGTTCGAATTATTCGCTTTTTACGCGCACCCTGGCTTTGATTTCGTCCAAATCCTTTAACATTTTCCCGAGAACGCCGTTTACGAATTTCCCCGACTCTTCCGTGCCGAAATGTTTGGCGAGCTCAATCGCCTCGTTGATCGCCACTTTGGGAGGGGCGTCGTCCCGAAAGACCATTTCATGGACGGCCAGCCGCAATACTTGCCTGTCCACCCGCGAAAGCCGATCGATTTGCCAACCTTTCAAATAATCGGCCAGCAGCCGGTCGATTTCAACGATATGCTCGGTCGCTCCCTTGACGAGTTCCAAGACAAACGGAACAAGCTGCCCCATGTCCGCCTTGCCGCCGCCGTCCTCCTCATCGTAAAGCGACTCCCCGATAACGCTGGAGACCGCCTCCTCGGGAGCGATGTCGTTCATTTCAATCGAGTACAGGCTTTGCACGGCCAATTCTCTGGCCAACCTTCGTTTCATTCATGTTCCTCCTAAACTCTTGCTTCATATTAGTATACGTCATCCGGATGAAAAACCAAACAAAAAAATCCACGGAAGAAACCGCCCGAGCCTCAGATAGCCAGTTTGTATCCGCGGATTTATCTGAACATTCTCCACTTGTCCGTCAACCACCGGTATATTTCGTGCACCGGAATTGCCGTTTCTTTGCGATCCGCCCTCGCTCCCGCGAAAAATCCGACCAGTACGATGCAGAGGACGACCAGCATATCAAAAAAACCCCACAGCAAATAAACGGTCCCAAAAAACAGGCCTGACGCCACGCCTGTGAGCTTGCCCTTGTGATGCTCCCAAATTTCTTTCCACATTCGGGTCATCACCCCTATTCCACTCTGCTTTTGAAGGCGTTGGTTTGCACGATATTGGCGACAAAGACGGTTACGGCTGAAACGGGTATACCGGTAATCTCCTCAATATGCGATTTGACCGATCGTTGAATTTCTTCCGTTAGAAGCGGTATGGAGCTTTCTCCGTCCACTACGGTCCTAATCGTAATCTCAAGCCCCGCGTCGCTCACCCTTACCCTCGCCTTCAAATCCTTGACTCCTCTTATTCTGGCGGCCGCTTTCAAAGACAAATTTTCCACCGTTTCCATGGAAATGCGGATATCGCCGAAGTCCGTCCTTTGATCGATCGACGGAGCGACGTCCTGATTTCTGCGGACGGATATGTAAAAAAAGCGGATGCTGACGAGCAGCAGCAGAATGGAAACGACCAGAACGGAGTTCCTGACGAGCACATCGTTGTACGGGCCGAATACCGATTCGATCGCATCGGCATAGCCGTCCCAAGTGATTCCGATATAGAGCGTTATGATCGAGCAGATGCCGACAAACAAGCTGAATAGAAACAATAGGAGCCTGTCCATAATTTTGACCACGGGTTCGCTTGTCCCCTTTCCAAGGTTAAGGAAAACCCCCTGAAGATAGGGGGTCATCATACCGATAACAATGCTGGACTGCCTTTACTTTACTCGCTGGGGCTGAACTTCCTCATCTTCATGTTTGTCCGTGCCTTTGAAGTGTACATCATGAATATGGACGTTCACCTCGACGACCTGAATGCCGGTCATCGATTCAATCGCATCTTTCACGCTGCGCTGGATTGCGCTGGCCACTTCCGGTATCGGATGGCCGTATTCGATAATAATCGAAACGTCCAAAGCCGCTTCCTTTTGACCGACGTTCACTTTTACGCCTTTGGACAAATTTTTGCGTCCCAGCAGCTCCGCGATTCCTCCGGCCAATCCTCCGCTCATGCCGGCGACGCCTTCCACTTGAATCGCCGCCAACCCGGCAATAATTTCAATGACTTCCGGAGCGATCTGTATGTTTCCCATATCGGTTCTTTCATAATCTGCGGATATTGCACTCATGACGATACACCTCCCCGTGTCCTAATATAATACTATACCATTCCCCCGGAATTATGACAAATGAACGGAGGGCCGATTCTCTCAATCCTAGTTGTTGATATCGTGTTCTTCCAGAAACTTAATATCGAAATCGCCCGCGATAAACTTCCGGTGGTCGAGCAATTTCAAGTGGAACGGAATTGTCGTATGAATGCCCTCAACGATGAATTCTCCGAGCGCTCTCTTCATTCTGGCTATCGCTTCTTCCCGCGTTGGGCCCCACACGATCAGCTTGGCGATCATCGAGTCGTAATGAGGCGGAATGGTGTAGCCCTGATAAGCGGCGCTGTCCACTCTCACGCCAAAACCGCCCGGAGGCAAATACAATTGAATCTGGCCCGCGGAAGGCATGAAATTGCGGTTCGGATCTTCGGCGTTAATGCGGCACTCGATCGACCAGCCGTTGATGTTGACGTCATCCTGGGTGAACGACAACGGGTTCCCTTCGGCAATCGAAATCATCTCTTTCACGATGTCGAAGCCGGTTACCATTTCCGTGACCGGATGCTCCACCTGAATGCGGGTGTTCATTTCCATAAAATAAAAGTCGCCGTCGGGTCCGAGCAAAAATTCCAATGTGCCCGCGCCCGAATAGTTTACCGCTTTCGCCGCGCGGACGGCGGCCTCTCCCATTTTGCGGCGGAGTTCGGGAGTGAGGATCGGACACGGCGCTTCTTCGACGAGCTTTTGCCGTCTCCTCTGCACCGAGCAGTCGCGTTCGCCAAGATGGACGACGTTGCCGTGCTTGTCCCCGATAATCTGCACTTCGACGTGCTTCATGCCGGTCAAATATTTTTCCAAATAGACCCCGGCATTGCCGAACGCTTTTTGCGCTTCCTGCTGCGCTGCCGTCATTTGGCGAATCAGTTGTTCCTCGTCCTCGGCGATGCGGATGCCTTTGCCCCCGCCGCCGGCCGTCGCTTTAATGACGATCGGATAGCCGATTTCCCTGCCGATGCGGATCGCTTCGTCCAGATCTTCCACCAGGCCGTCCGATCCGGGAATGACCGGAACGCCGGCTTCTTTCATCGTTTGCTTGGCTGCCGACTTGTCCCCCATTCGGCTGATCGCTTCAGGAGACGGGCCGATAAAGGTAATGTTGCACGATTCGCAAATCTCGGCAAAATCGGCGTTTTCCGATAAAAATCCGTAGCCCGGGTGAATGGCGTCCGTTTCCGTGAGCGTTGCCACACTCATGATGTTCGTCAGGTTCAAATAGCTGTCTTTGGCCGGAGTGGGACCGATGCAGTACGCTTCATCCGCCAGCCTGACGTGAAGCGCGTCGCGATCGGACTCGGAATATACCGCCACGGTGGAAATGCCCAGCTCCCTGCAGGCGCGGATAATGCGAACGGCAATTTCACCCCGGTTGGCAACCAATATTTTTTGGAACTTCATCTGCTGCATCCTCCTAAAATGTTCGAACCCTTATTCCGGTTTGACGAGAAACAGAGGTTGTCCGTATTCGACAAGCTGGCCGTTTTCCACCAGCACATCGACGATCTCGCCTTTCACTTCCGCTTCGATTTCGTTCATCAGCTTCATCGCTTCGACAATGCAGACGACGGTTTTCTCGTTCACCTTGTCCCCGATGGAAACAAAAGGCGCCGCACCGGGCGAAGGAGCGGCATAAAACGTTCCGACCATCGGCGATACAATCGTATGTAAATTGGCGTTTTGCGCGGCGGACGCCGTATCCGCCTTCGGTTGTTCAGCCGCCGGAACGGGAACGGAAACGGCATGCTGGACGGGCTGCGCCACGGCGACAGCCGCATGCGCCGGAACGGCCGGCGCCGCCGTAACCGCAACGGTTTCCTGTTTATTTTGCTTGCGAATCAACAGGCGGGTGCCTTCATTTTCGATTTCAAGTTCCTGCACCGAAGTTTGATCGAGCAGTTTGATCAATTCTTTGATTTCGCTTAACTTGAACATTCAGTGGTTCACTCCTTGAGAGTTTTCGCGGAAACCGGCCGCAATCGATTACCGGCATCCGCAATGCCATATTGTCCATATGTAACGTTAGTATTATATCACAATAAACATTGGCGCATAAACATCAATATCTTGTGTCGGAGAAAAGCCGCGTCGGGCAAGAAACACGAAAACGAGCCCGGCTGCAGCCGAGCCTCACAAATTGACGAGAAAGAGCATAATTCAAGTTTTCATTGAAAACGGAGTGTGGGGTATCTGCCGGAAAGTTTACGGCCACCAATAACAACCCCCAAAAAGTGAAGTCCAGCTTCGATGCTTATG
>JAWLCZ010000132.1:0-11920 GCA_041686835.1 Paenibacillaceae bacterium
GAATGCGACGATGGAATGGGTAGACGGCAATATCGGCTCGAAGCTGACGATGAAATATCCAGCCGTTGTGCTGAAAGGCCGCGGCGCGAAAGGCAGCGTGCTTTCTATCGCCGTCGCAGGCAAAGGCCAGCATCAGGATGCCGGTGCGAAAATGATTCATTTGGCGCCGGATACGACGTCCACCATCGTATCCAAATCGATCAGCAAGCACGGAGGCAAAGTGACGTACCGCGGACTCGCTTCGTTCGGCCGCAACTCGCAAGGCTCGAAAGCGAACGTGAAATGCGACACGCTGATCATGGACGATCTGTCCACTTCCGATACGATTCCGTATAACGAAATTATGAACGACAATATTACGTTGGAGCACGAGGCGACCGTCTCCAAAGTGTCCGAGGATCAATTGTTCTACCTGATGAGCCGCGGATTGAGCGAAGCGGAAGCGACGCAGATGATCGTGATGGGCTTTATCGAACCGTTCACGAAAGAACTGCCGATGGAATACGCGGTGGAAATGAACCGGTTGATCAAGTTCGAAATGGAAGGAAGTATCGGGTAACTATTGTTTATCAAGGTTTCGGGGATTTGGGAGAGCAGTTTACCCATATTTTGACCATAAATTATATTATTGCTCATATAAAGCCAAAGCATCGTCCTCCATCTTTTTGGTAACGTGCAAATACGTGTCCGCGGTGACTTCACACTTGCGTGTCCAAGTCGCTCGGACACGTTCTTTTTTGGTTTTAAACCCTCCTTTTGATTTTTCTTTTTGCTTCCCTGTTTGCCTATCAATGTAGACGATTCGAGATTCCCAAATTCTGACCACGCTTGCGAAACGATGCCATCTGATAAGACTTCTTCTAAAAGAATGTATGTTCGGTTTTCGTGTAGTGGAAACAGTCTTGCAGCTGGGAAGCGCAAAGATTACATAAAAACATTTTGACATCTCTTCTGGAACGCCGTTGCGCCGTAACATTTCGCTTATTCGTCTCTCCTGAACCGAGAGAATCCCCTGCTGTCAACAACCAGACTGTGAATTTGTTTTTTTCCTGTCGCTCAAATTTACCAACATGAAAGAATGAGTAATCGTTCAACCTAAATCTGCTGAGTCCAGGATGCAAACGATCATGACTGAGTTTATGGGTGAATAAGAAACGTTTCCATTGTGAGGGGATGGTTGACGGCAAAAAAGTTACAGATGGCCACTTATAACGAATGGGACAACTTTCACTCCGCTGCGAGCTGTAGCAAAAGCACTTGGGGTAAAGTGAATTGGGACGGGAAAACGAAAGCTGCGACGATTACTAAATGAAACATTCCCCGCTGGCTTAGGCTGCGGGGAAGAACAATACACAAATGTATAATACAGTCTTCTTCCATCATTCTTATGAATTAACCACAGATTCCCCCTGTAAATTATTTCTAACTTGAATCACATATAATTCTGTAAATTGGGTAATAGAAAATGCAAGTTCTTCGAAAAAATTGATGTAAGTAACTACCACATTTATTTCTGGCCATGTTATGTCTGTTGATGGGTGGGCCACCTTATTTCGTATATCAATAAATTCATTCAAATACTTCCTGGCTCTTGTCTTTGCTTGGTTAGGATCGTGAGTTCCTAAAAAAAGTCGCATTCTACTTTCGTTACTAATTGTTTCCCAAATATTCTTAGCTCCAATTCGTTCAAATAGTTCATTCAAAGTATCTGGACGCATATTTTCATATGTGATTGAAAGGCAACTACTGTTGATGACTGAAACGTCATTTTCGTTAATATTTATGTTTAAGTTTTTGATGAATGAGGCAACACCATTCTCTGCATGTCCATACTTTCTTGGATTTGAAATCACCTCAGCTGTATATTTAATTATATTGTCTCTCATCGCTTTAGGAAGATTTTTATATGTTTTACAAATAGATGATATTTTTGCACATAACTCCTCAAATATTGACTTTACAAAATTTTCAAATCTCCCCCCTAAATAAAGCAATAACGTTCCTGGCAAGATAGTAAGACCTGTTTTACTATTCCGTGCATCTTCATGGATTTTTAAAGATGTTTTCAAAAAATGATCTTCAGCTAAATCTCCGGAATATTTAATTGAGTTTATTTTTGTAAATTGATTTAACTCTTCTATAAGATTTACCAGATTTTTCATTCTTTCCAAATCTCTTAAAAATTCGTTTAATAATGGTTGCATAGCGGTTACATCCCTACTAATATTTTATTAGCCAAAAATACTCTATCTCTGATTGCACTATTTGTATTTCCTTTACCGGTTAATACTTCATATGTTTTAGGGTCATTTAAATAATCCGAAAGACTAGACTTGATTTCTTCTTTACTTTTCAGCTTGCTTTTGTCATCTATGAAACTAATTGCAACCATTAATGCGTCATACAAAGGAGCACTTATTCTATTTATTTGTGGTAATATAAAAGGTTTTTTATCAAAAATCTCGTATAAAGTATGCAAATTATTTAAGAAAAGTGATTCAAGTTCATTAATCTTCTGATCATTATCATATAAGTGTCTTATCATGCAGGTATCCAATAGTTTTCGTAATGAACCCTTAAGGTTATATTGAATTGTATCTCTAATTGCGAAGAATCTAAGTACTAGTTCACAATCTGCCATAGTTCGGTATAAATTATTCTTAAGCAATTCTTGCGGTGGATCGATTTCTTCATTATCTACTTTCGGCGGGATTCCCCATATTTTTGTAAATAGGTCAGATCTTGCAACCTTTATCAGCATATCATTAAATTTACTAGGATATATCGCATTTCTTATTTCTTGCGGATTAAGCTGAATTCCGCCTGTATTCAATCTTTTAAAAAGAACTAATCTTATATCAACTTCAGAATCTTCTGGCCTCGTAGATTCAGCTAACAGCACTATTGCAGAAATTGTTCTCCTCAAAAGTCCTCTTTGCAAAACAGTTGGAAGTTCAGAAAACTTTTTTCCATTTAACTCATCCCAAAACTCTAAGTATTTGAGAGGAAATTGATCATCTAGATAATTGTTTATTGTCTGCAATCTTTGTAGTCCGTCCATTACTTCGTACGAATTATAGTCTTTTTCATATAGAAATATTGGGGGAACAGGAATATTCATTAGAAAAGATTCTATTAATAATGATTTTTTCTTTAAGTCCCATCTATTTCTTCTTTGATATGAAGGACTCAGATTTAAATAACTAGTATCTCCTAATACTTGCTTTAAATTATGTAGAGAAAAATCCATAGTAGTTCGAACAATTCTTAATTGTCCGTTGGAATATTTTGTTAAAACATCATCTTCTGACAGGAGTGGTTTTATTTCGTCATTCTCTTCAGATTCGGCATCAAAATAATCAAATAAATCAAAATCTTCTGCCATACCAGCATTCCCCATTTTATTAATATGCTTTAATATGCTAATTTTACCAATGTAATTTTTTGTCGTAAATAATTAATTTTAATGATATATTCGTAAAGATTGAGTTAGTTATAAGTTTTTTCTTCATTCCAACACTTCTCACCTCCAATCAATTAACGTACTGCTTCCATGGGAATAAAGGTGGTTTTATGTTCATTTCTCCAATGCTCGGCGAGACTGCAGACGCTCCTTTTTCCACTTTGATTTCAATTTCGAACCCAAGATTGACGGCCACCACGCCATATTAGTGCGACGCAACGGAAACACGCAATTATTCAACAGACACAAAACGGACTGCACCCGGCTTTGATACGCTGGAAGGAAATTCACGGCCAATTGGACTTCGGGAACTCGCATTTCACACAGGCATCGTACATCGCTGGGGCGGGTTTAAAGTTATAAACCTTAACTTCGTATCCAAGATTTGTCATCGCTTTGGAAAATTTTTACCGTCCATACAAAAATGAACGGTCTTCCAATATGGATAGTTTCTTTCAACACATTCAAATACAACGCGTGAGCCGAAAGCCCATTTACTTTATCAAGAGAAATTCCTTTTTTGTCCGTATATTGGAGCAGACGCCACATACAGTATGTAATTGACGGTGGGACGGATCGAGTTCCGGGTTGCTGCCCCCGACTTGAGTCTGGGGAAAAACCGGACCTGAGGCGTTTGATGAGAACGAAGAATCAAATTATCTTAGATTTTAAGATGATTATCCGGGGGAGCGCGTCAGACGGCCAAGACACACCATCATCATCACCCTTAGACATTCCGGGTATCATGTTTGAATACTAAAAACAAAAGAGGTGTGGATGTATGAAGGAAAAATGGGCATTCTTTGTGTTATTCATTACAATCTTACTGTTCGGTGTAATTAATGGAGGAGGATTATATGAGGAGATAGTGGTCGGTCCAGTTTGGAGTGCGTCACCACCGGCATCTTTTGCCTTGATTCAAGAGCCCGAAGGTCTTTCGCTAACTTCTTTCTGGATTCCTTTCCATATCATTGCGAACATCTTTCTCATTTTGGCGTTGGTTCTGTACTGGAAGGAAAAACGGCCTAGAAATCTTCTCCTTGTTGCGCTTGGACTCTACGCTCTTATACGGATCGCAACCTTTCTTTATTTCGTTCCAGAGATTACTGAGTTTATGAATACACCTTCAACGGGCCCATTTTCTGCAGAACTTGCTGCTCGAGCAGATCAATGGAGGACTTTAAGCTGGATACGAACTATTGGTGAAATCGTGGTCAATGTGCTTCTCTTGTTAGCCCTCACCCAACTTGATAAGGAACGTGAGAAGACTGCATAACAAGTTCACTGCCTATTTTTTCATAACATCGCTTATCTCACTTAGTTCCATTCTTCCCAACATTGAATAGGTTACGTATCGATTTCGATATTTCAGGATTTCATTCTTGACGGCGTTAGAACAGGAATAGGAAGTTCACATTCAGGCGTTGCTTCAACATAAAGGATTTCTCGCAGGCCCTCAGCTAACCATTGCAGGTATGAAACAAATCAGGAGTCAGGCGGCCGGCTTGAAATGAGTCGGGCCAAGAAATAGACCGCAGTCCTCACCACAAGGGCGGTCTATTTCCTTTTACCGGACATTATCAACACAACGAGTGTTGCGAAAGATTTCTGTACTACAATCGATAAAATTTGATTACATCCAAAGTTTCGCATAGACAACTTGAACAGGGGACGATTACAATGATAGCAACGATTTTGCGGAGGTGTATATTCATGCGAGTCAGCTCTCATTTGACTTACGGCAATAAGCAAAATTTCATCCGATTAACGTTGTGCAGCACGTAATGTCCGATAGCGCTTAAATGATCGTGAATCGATGCGTGCGCCTCTAGAAAGGAACGAACGGTATTGAGGAAATTACACGCATCAACCGTCTATTTGACGATGGGCGCGCTTATGTCGTTTGCCAATTCGACGATGTTTACGACATATGCGCTCTACTACGTTTCCGGTCTCGGCTTGAATCCGCTGCAGCTTGTATTGGTCGGCACCGCTTTGGAATTGACGATTTTGCTGCTTGAGGTGCCTACCGGCGTCGTTGCTGACACTTACAGCCGCCGCTTGTCGGTCATTATCGGCATGTTTATTGTCGGCATAGCTTATGTAACGGAAGGATCGCTCCCGCTTTTCGGCGATGCTATGGCCAGCTATGCCGTTCCGCTGTTTGCCGGCGTTCTGCTGGCGGAAGTGATTCGCGGGGTGGGCGAAACTTTTATAAGCGGCGCGCATCAGGCGTGGATTACGGACGAAATCGGGGAAAACAACGTCGGACAAATTTTTTTGAAGTCAAACCAAATGAACCAGGCTGCCCATATTTTGGGCGTCATCACTAGCGTCGCACTGTCCAGCGCAGCTCTGAATCTGCCTTACGTTTTCGGCGGCATCGTATATTTGCTGCTCGCTCTGTTTCTATGGTTCGGGATGCAGGAAACGAATTTTCAACGGGCGGAGCGGGAAGAAATTTCTTCTTTGCGGCACGCCGCGTCTACGTTCAAAGAAGGACTGCACATCGTGAGGGGCCGGCCGATTTTGCTGGCGCTGTTATTTGTCAGCTTTTTCACGGGCGCCGGGTCGGAAGGGTTCGATCGGTTATGGGAAGCGAACTTCATCATGTCGCTTCATTTTCCGGAAATCGGCCGTTTCACTCCGGCCGTTTGGTTTGGCATCATCAGCGTTACGGCCGGCATCCTGTGTTTCATGACGGCATGGATCGCCAGAAAGCGGCTCGATACAGGCAGCCCGCGCACTGTCGCCCGATCGATGTTCGTCTTTACGGCGATCCGCTTAGGTTTCATTTTGGCGTTCAGTTTTTCGGGAAGCTTTACGCTGGCATTCGTCTTCTTCCTGCTCAGCTGCATGGCGGGGACGATAGCCGGACCGATGTACGATACATGGCTGAACCAGAACGTCGACAGCCGAGCGCGGGCAACGGTGCTCTCCATGACGAGCCAGACGAATGCGCTAGGACAATCGTTGGGCGGTCCCGTCGTCGGAGCGGTGGCGACGAGGTACATGATCAGTTCCGGACTTGCTTTGGCGGCGCTTATGCAGGCGCCTATACTGGCGGTATTTTACAAGGCGCAAAAACATGCGAAACCGTCTGGGGAACATGCGCTGGAACGGTCAAACGCCGATGCACACCTATAAAAAAGCTTCTGTCGAAGCCTTCCGAAGATGCGATGCGGCTTCGTCTTGAGCGGCAGCTTTTCTTGGTAAAGGCTTCCGGCTAATGGCCGGAAGCCTGGAGCTTTACGACAGGCTGTTCCTCATTGGCTCCGCTTCCTCTTTGTTCTCTACTCCAAGGCCGCCGCGCGACATGGACTGCGGGCGCATCCAAAGCATCCGTAAATTTACCGCTTCCATCCGGCGAGCGCCATTTTCCTGCGGACATAAGCCAGCTGGCCCTGCAGCGGGATGCCGATCGGACAATTATCGTCACATGCCATAAGGCCGACACAGCCGAAAATACCGTCCTCAGATCCGACCACATCAAAGTATTCCTGTTCATCTCTTTCGTCCCGGGGATCGATCATGAATCGCGCCACACGGTTGACTCCCGCCGCTCCGATAAAATCGGGCTTGATATTCGCCGTGGCGCAGCCTCCGATACAACACCCGCATTCGATGCACCGTTCCACTTCGTATATTTTTAACGCCGTTTCATTGTCCATTCTGTCTTCTTGCGCATCCGGACGAAACGTTTTGTCCGTATGTATCCAGGCTTCCGTTCGCAGAGACACAACCCGAAACCAGGTGCCCGTATCGACGGACAAATCTCCCAGAAGCTTGAACACAGGGAGAGGCATAAGAGTGACATCCTTCGGCAGATCCTTGGTCAGCGTCTTGCAGGCCAACGTAGGCCGGCCGTTGATCAGCATGCCGCACGAACCGCATATGCCTGCCCGGCAAACAAAATCGAATTTCAATGTCGGATCCTGTTCTTCCCGGATTTTATTCAGAGCGATAAACAGCGTCATGCCCGGTTCTTCTTGCAAGTCATACGTTTGAGTCGCAGGCTCATTCTTTGGAGTTTCCGGATTATAGCGAAAGATATGAAAGGTCAATTGACGTGGACTCATCTTCATCCCCCTCTTTCCAATATTTTGTCAACCGAAAATATCCAATCGGAGATCACGGTGCGGCCTTTGCCGCTTGCGTACTCGCTTCGCCATATCCCCGGTCGCCGGGCGGCAATTCGGTAATTTTCACGGGTTCATATTTCAACTCAGGCTGGTCCGAACCAACCGGCCAATAAGCCAACGTTCGTTTTAACCAGTTTTCATCGTCCCGTTTGGGGTAATCTTCCCGAAAGTGGCTGCCGCGGCTTTCCTGCCGGGCAAGCGCGCCCGCCGCGATGCAATAAGCCAAACGGATCATTCCCGTAATTCTCAGTGCGGAAGCGAGCTCCGGATCGCCCCCCTGACCGCCGCTGCGAAGTCCTACCCGAAAGGAGCGCTGATGAAGTTCGTGCAGTTGCGCAACCGCTTTTTTCAAGGGTTGTTCCGAACGGAAAATGCCGACATGTTCGCTTAAGATTTGTTCCATCTCACGGCGAAGCTGATAGACGTTTTCTTTTCCGTTGCGGCAGTGAATCAGAGCTTGAATACGGTCTTCCTGAAACTTTACCTGTTCTTCTATGAGAGCCGATGAGATGTGAAGAGAAGTTTCTTTCGTATATTTGGCGATTTTATCTCCTACGATCATTCCGGCGACGATCGTTTCCGCAAGGGAATTTCCGCCCAACCGGTTAAAGCCGTGCATATCCCAACAGGCGGCTTCGCCCAGCGCAAACAATCCTTCCAACCCGTAGGCCATACCGTCAATGTTGGTGCGGATGCCGCCCATGCTGTAATGTTGGGTCGGACGAACGGGGATCAGATCGCGAATCGGATCGATACCTGCGAAGTTCCGGCAAATATTGGCGATTTCACGCAAATTGGTATTGATGTGTTTTTCGCCGAGATGCCGAATATCGAGCCAGACATGAGCTCCGTAAGGACTTTCGACCCCGTATCCTTTGCGGATATGCTGCATGATACGGCGTGAAACCACGTCCCTGGAAGCCAGTTCTTTCTTGTTCGGTTCATAATCGGGCATAAACCGGTGGAGATCCTTATCCAGCAAGTATCCGCCATCTCCGCGCGCGCCTTCGGTAATCAGAATCCAGGTGGGTACGATGCCGGTCGGATGGAATTGAACGGCCTCCATATTTCCAAGAGGAACGATCCCCGTTTCCAACGCGACAAACATACCGCTGCCTTCATTGATGATCGCGTTGGTGGAAGCGCCGTACAACCTGCCGTAACCGCCTGTTGCCATGACGGTGGATTTTGCCGTATACACCCGGAGTTTTCCGGTTCTTAAGCACCTGGCTACCACCCCGCTGCAGCGCACGCCGTCATGGATTAAAGATAACACTTCCGTCCGATCGTGAACGGTAATCCCTAATTTGATGACGACACTGTCCATCGTATAGAGGAGAGTATGACCGGTGCCGTCCGCCGTATAGCATGTACGCCATTTTGCCGTTCCGCCAAAGTTCCGGGCCGCAATCAGCCCTTCCTTTTCCGGATCTTCCTCGATTTCCTTCCCGTCATACATGCGTTTGCCCGCAACGACACGATTCCACGGAACCCCCCAGAACGCCATTTGCCGAACGGCAATCGGCGCGGTTTCCGCAAAGAGCCGGGCCACATCCTGGTCGCAGCCCCAATCGGATCCTTTGACCGTATCGGCAAAATGGACATCGGGATTGTCCCCTTTACCCATGGCGCTGTTCGCGAGAGATGCCTGCATCCCGCCTTGCGCCGCCGAACTGTGTGAACGCCTTGGAGGAACCAGGCTCAATATGATGACATTCAGGCCTTGAGAGGCAGCCTCAATCGCCGCGCGTTCACCTGCCAACCCGGCTCCGACAATAATTACATCTGAGTTGAATACGTCATAGCGGCTCATACGGACCCCCCTAGTGAATAAAATACCCCCAAGCTCACAAGCCCCAAACCGATTGTACAAATCGTGATGACGGACAATACTCTTTTCAGGCTGCGTCGTTTCACAAATCCCCATTTGACCAGAGCGCGATAAAGTCCGACACTCGCATGATACTCCGCCAACAGCAGAAGAACGATATAAAACCAAAGCATCCATGAGTGAACGCGATCCGCGCTTAATTTCGAATCAATCCCCGCATAAACGACAACGAAAACATGAATAATGACCAGAACGAGCATGGCGCTGCCAGTAACCGCTTGGAACAGCCAGGACCATGTATCGTTGTGCCGGATCGTTCTGGCGTGCTTCCATACCATCTTCTGTTCCTGCCACCGGCCGGGGATGCGGCGAAAAACCGCCCCCACATGAGCGCCGACCGTCAGGATGATAAACACGACAGCGATATCCAACAGCCGAAACCGTTCCATGAAATGGGCGAGCCGGGTAAACGCTTCTGCGCCTAATAGGATGGAAGCGACGAAAATCATATGCGTCCACAAAAATCCGACTAGCAACAAGCCGCTGACCGTTTGCACCAATTCGGTAATCAGGTCCGCTTTGCCGTTCCGGGTCAAGGCACTCTGCAACTGCATAACCATTCTCCTTTGCTTTAAATTTTCTACGGTTCCGGGTCTTGAAAAGTATGGTTTAAACTCAGCCCGACGACCTTGCCGCATTGGGTGCATATCCGCATCGGAACCAGCAATTCATAAGGGTCGTCGTAAACAAACGGACGATCCGGCCGGTATTCAACCTTCGTCGCAGCGCCACAGCAATCGGAAACCGTCATCCGTTATCCTTCCTCTCCAATCGGTATTTGCTGTGAGTGGGTTACAATAAAACCATATTCCAGACTTTTGGCAAACATGCGAAGGATTGAGGGCGTTTTCATCGTGATTCACCGGCGATTTTCAAACAAAAAGAAAACCGCCGTCAGGCGGGTCATTTGAAGTCCATATTCTTTTGACGTTTCGTCTAATGGAATAAATACGCGAATGCCACAATGGCAACCGCAGCATGAAATAAGCAATCCAACAGCGTCTTAGCACTCAGTGAACTTAACGCTCTATATGCAGAGACGACAAATATTACGAGCACTGCGATTTGAATAATGAGATGAGGGATGTGCATAATAATCTCCTCCTAAAATCGAATGTCCGCAGCTATTTTATTCTTTCTGTGTCAAATATGACTGTGCGAAACGGCAGTTGTGGAGTATGTAGCGGATTTTGGAGGATAGCATTACCATTGGAAAAGGAACGCGATGTGAAAATGTCTACTGTTCGGGAGAGTCTGGCGGGGGATAGCGAAGTCGTCGAGCGAGTGCAAATCCGTTGCTGCTCTCGTATACGGAGAAACAGGCCCCAAGTTTGAGTCGTGAAGTGATAACCATGCAGGGGAACGTCAAATGAAACCATTTACGGATACCGAAATATTAGCCGCCGGCAACGGCGCAAGTGTCAATGGGCGTTCCACAGTTCCCCGAACGCAAACGTCGGATCGTTGGCGATGACGGCGGCTATGGTGGCTCCCCAAATGCATACAATCAAATACGAAACGGCGGCTAGAACAAGACCGGCTTGTCCCCGTCTGCGGCGGGCAAACGCCGCGGCGCCAAAAAGCAGCGCCAGCGTCCCCAGAATCATTCCGACAGGCGCCGTAATAAGCAGCATATTCAGCGCGCAGGCGAGCAAACCGCAAACGAACGCGGCGGCCGCCGTCCACGGCGAGGACGCACCGTTGCGATCTTCGCCGGGCACGTTTTGCACAGAATCCGGTTGATTCGTCACCGTACGCACATCCCTTCGTTCAACAGGCTTCTTACTCTATTATTTTGCTGCATTAGGCGGTGTTACATTCCGATATACCGGCTGTATAAACTTTTAGCCGTCACGATATCGTCGGTTCCCTGCACAATGACTCTGCCGTCCGTAAAGAGCACGAGCCGGATTTCGTCATTGACGTGAAATTTCAACAAAAACGGGTTCAGCTCCACTTTTCCTAAAGGTCCTAACCGGCTGGCCCAATCGGGCAAATGAAACGCCGCCGGGTGAAGCGGCATAATCTGCACCGAGTTCCGTCCGCACAGCGTCTGCATCGTTTCCCCTTCCATGTTGGCATCGAGGTAGTCGAACCGGCGCTGCGAGCATGCGGGGCAGTCCGGTTTGCGCGCCTTCAGAACGTCGATGGCGGCGTACTGGTTGAACCATAGATCGAAATGGAGCATCTTCCCGTTCAGACGGTCCCGATTGCCGGTCAACAGCTTCAACGCTTCCGCCGCCTGGTACGAAGCGACGACGTCAACAACCGGTCCGATGACGCCGGCCGTATCGCACGTTTCGGTCGCCCCCTGCGCCGGAGCCTGGCCGAACATGCAGCGAAGACACGGAGTCTCGCCGGGGATAATCGTCATCGCCATACCTCTTGAACTGACGGCGCCGCCATAGATCCACGGGATGCGAT
>JAWLCZ010000133.1:0-11918 GCA_041686835.1 Paenibacillaceae bacterium
TCATCGAGTCGCTGAAACGTCTGCATACGATTGACGGTATCGTATCGATGTCCGTCGGGAGCAACAATTCGAAAGAAGGCTTAAGCAAAGGCTTTGATATCGGAATGCGCATTTCGTTCCGGGATCAGGCGGCGCTCGACGCCTATTTGCCCAGTGAGCTTCATCAGCAGGTCGTGGCGGAAATCCGCGAATACTTTGAAGATGTTCTCGTTGTCGATTATGAGGCGTGATATTAATTTTTTCGGGGCCTGACGATGGTCCCGCAAACTATTGCAAGCGTTTTCTCCCGGAATCGCTACTTGGACATTTTCCCGGCTTGCCGGAGCAAGCTCATGGAGCGGTCAGCGGACGATTCGGGCATTGGTCGTGAATATTTTTATATCCATGAGAAAATCGTTGGATTGAAGCAGGAAACAAATACGATTATGATACTCATATAGTTATATTTTTCATACATAGGAGGTACGTATCATGACGGTAAAGCTTGGTTTTATCGGCACAGGCGGCATTGCGAACAACCATTTGAACAATTTGGCGAAAATCGACGGCGTTTCGGTAAGCGCTTTTTGCGACATTCAGCTGGAACGCGCGGAACAGGCGGCTCGACAGTGGAAAGATGCCAAAGCGTATTCGAACATCGATCAGATGCTCGACGATCAAAAACTGGACGGGATCTATATCTGTGTTCCGCCGATGGCGCACGGCGAAGCCGAATTGAAAGTGATCGAACGCGATATTCCTTTCCTTGTCGAGAAACCGCTTGCAATCGATATGGAGCTTCCCCGGCAGATACTTCAGAAGATCGAAGAGAAGAAGCTCATTACTTCCGTCGGTTATCATTGGCGCTATCTTGAAGTGGCGAACACCGCGCGCAAATTTCTGGCGGAAAGCAAGCTGGGCATGGCGCTGGGCTACTGGATGGGCGGCATGCCGATGGTGCCTTGGTGGAGAAAGCAGGACGGCTCCGGCGGACAATTTGTAGAGCAGACGACGCATATTGCCGATTTGCTTCGTTTCTTGTGCGGCGAAGTTGTGGAAGTGTACGCCGCGTACGGCCAGCGTGTCATGCATGAAAAGGTGGAAGGCACGACCGTTGCCGATGTGGGAACAGTAACGATGAAGCTGGAAAACGGAGCCGTTGCGACGATCTCCAACACTTGTCTTCTTCCGGTCGGCCATCATGTCGGTCTGGATCTGTATACCGATCAAGGCGTTTTGGAAATACGCGGAGGCTCGTTGAAAGACATTCGGCCGAATCAGGTGACCGAATACAGAAATCCGTCGAATCCTTACCATGTTGAGGATGAAGCGTTCATTCACGCGCTGCGCACCGGAGACGCGTCGAAAATTTTGTCCCCGTACGCGGACGCGCTCGCTACGCACGCCGTAACCGTAGCCGCCAACGAATCGGCGGAATCCGGCCAACCGGTCAAACTGAAATAATCTTGTATCTGCATTGGGTCAAATCCACTTTACAGAGCAGAGGACGAGGAGAGATTACGATATGAAGTTTTCGCTTTGCATCGGCGCATATCGCGGCCAAGATGTCGTTTATCATCTGGAGAAAGTAAAAGAACACGGCTTTCACGGTCTGGAGTACTATGCCTGGTGGGATCTCGATCTGGATCGCGTAGCCAGAGAGCAGGAACGTATCGGCGTGGGGATTATCGCAACATGCACCCGGTTTTTCAATCTCGTTGACGAATCGAAGCGCGAACAGTACCTGGACGGGTTGAAACAGACCATTGAAGCGTGCAAAAAGCTCGGCGTGAAATCGGTCATCACGCAAACCGGAAACGAAATGGAAGGCGTTCCGCGCGAGGTTCAGCGCAGCGCGATGGTGGAGACGCTGAAACGGTGCGCCCCGCTATGCGAGCAGGCGGGCATCGTATTGGAAGTGGAACCGTTGAACGGCCTTGTCGATCACGTCGGCCATTTCCTGCAGAGATCGGATGAAGCCGTGGAAATTATCGACCAGGTGGGAAGCCCGAACGTGAAGCTTGTCTTCGACGTGTATCACCAGCAAATTACCGAAGGCAACGTTATCCGCAATGCGACCGGCTACATCGGGCGCATCAACCATTACCACATCGCCGACAACCCGGGAAGAAAGCAGCCGGGAACGGGGGAACTGAATTACGTGAACATTTTGAAGGCGATTAAAGAAACCGGGTATGACGGATTCGTCGGGTTGGAATGCGGATATACGATCGATACGGATGAAGCGCTGAACGAATTCAAGCGCCAAATCTTGGAGAAGATTTGATTCCATCACGTGCTTGACGGGAGTGTGGAAACTTGAGCCGCATACGCTGGGGTGTGTTAGGAACGGGCAATATCGTCGGCAAAATGGGACCGGCCATACAGCGGGCCAACAACAGCATATGGTTCGGGGTGGCGGGGAGAAACGAAGAAAACGGCAGGCAGGCCGCCGCAAAATACGGCGTCGCGCGCGCCTACCGTTCCTATCAGGAATTGATTGACGATCCCGCGATCGATGCCGTCTACATCGCGTTGCTTAACCATCTGCACTGCGAATGGGCCGTGAAGGCGATCGAAGCGGGCAAACACGTGCTGTGCGAGAAACCGTTCACTATGAACACGAGAGAGGCGCTGCTCGTGCAAGAAGCTGCCGCCAAGAGCGACGTGCAGGTGATGGAAGCGTTCGTCTGGCGCTTCCATCCCGCGCACCTGGCCGCTAAAGAAATGGTGAATTCAGGCGCAATCGGGAAACCGGTCATGATGTCCGGCCATTTCTCTTTTACGGCCAATCCGGCCAGCACCCGGCTAGTCAAGGAGTGGGGCGGCGGATCCTTGTACGATATCGGCTGCTATCCGATATCGTGGAGCCGATTTTTCATGGACGGCGAACCGGAAGCCGTCGACTGCGGCATGACGATCCATCCGCAAACCGGCGTCGACATGCGGTGCACGGGCACTTTGTATTTTCCGGGAGGACGGACGGCGCAGATCAGCAGCTCGTTCGATATGGGATGCGGTTCCTTCTATGAAATATGGGGAACGAAAGGGCGTCTTTCGGTGCAGTTTACCGTAACCGCTGACGCGTTAACGAATACCGTTACGGCAGCTGGCGAGACGAAACAGTGGACGACGGATCGCATCGAACCGTACCGTTGGCAGGTGGAGGCGTTTGCCGACTGTATTTTGAACCGTAAACCGGTTCCGTACGGAATCGGCGACGCGGTGGCGAACATGAAAATTATCGACGCGCTGTTCGAGGCGGATCGCACGAAGCGGCGCGTTGCAGTTCAGTAGGCCAGTGTCAGAACGTTAACATTCTACGTGTTGCTGCCGCGGCAGTGTGCAGAGTTTGCGGGGTACCCCATGGCCGTGTCAAAGAATCGTGCAGACGAAACCGTATCGAAGACGCTGAGTAACTCATGTCAAAACGCGGAAAAACTCGTGGCATAACGCGGATAAACACGTGTCGAAAAGGAAATAAGGCCCTGAGAGGGTCTTATTTCCTTTAATTTCCATCATTTTCATGAAATAAGACCCCGGCGGGCCCCTATTTTTCTCATTTCCAACTGTAATCGCCGATTTCAGCGTATTAAAGCCCTGCCGGGGCTCGGCCTGCTTTTTAAGACGTCCACTCCAGCATTTTTTTGCGGTATTCGTGCGGCGAACAGTTGTTATATTTTTTGAACATTTTGTAAAAATGCGCCATATTCGGCATCCCTATCGCTTCCCCGACCTGAGCGACGCTCATATTATTCGTCAGCAGAATGCGCTCCGCCCTTTTTATTTTTTTGTAGTTCACATATTCCGTAAACGACATGCCGAGCACTTTTTTGAAATACTTGACGAAATAGTAATAGCTGATGTTGGCGAATTTGCTTGCATCCTCCACATGGATTTTTTCCGTAATGTTCTGCTCTACGTAATCAAGAACCGGTTTTAACCGGGCCAAATCGGCATCATCCTTGTAGTTCAGCAGCTTTCTCGTATCGTTGCGCAGCAGTGTCAGCACGATTTTGCGGATAAAGATGCTGACGGCGATTTCGTATCCTTCGCTTTTCGTCTGGGATTCCTTGTAGATTTCCGTCACACAATCATAGATGTCCCGCCTGGCCTCCGGATGCTCGGTGAAAATATAGTTCAGCCGGCTTAACGGGCGGTTCGTGTCGGTAAAGTATTTGATGTACGGCATCGTGCTCTGGTCAAAATACTGCTCGATGTCAAATTGAAATACTATATAATTCAAATTGCCGTCCTCATACGAGCGATCGCGGTGCAGCTGCGACGAGCCGATAAGAAGGACGTCTCCGCTTTTCAGCGAGTGGAATTCCTCTTCGATATAAACGTCGAGAACGCCTTCCAGTACGAGCAGAATCTCCAGTTCTTTGTGGTAGTGCCAATTTCCGATCGCATCAACGTTTCGGCGGCATTGAAATATTTTCATAGAGAGGAAAGGGTTTTCATAATGAACGATCTCGTTGTAAAATTGCACCAGATTTACCTCCGTCGATGACAAAATTGCATATAAGTTCGGCTAGATTTGCAATATCTTTTTTATCGAAGTTTGTCTATACTATATTGTAGAGCGTTAGACCATGCTTTTAAAGCAATGACGCAAAAAATTCACAGGTTATCTGTTTAAGGAGGACGAAAGATGGCGAAGAAGCTTAGAATCGGCATTATCGGAACCGGGGGAATCGCCAACGGCAAACATATGCCGAGCCTGGCGAAACTCGAAACCGTCGAAATGGTGGCATTTTGCGATGTGGTTGAAGCCAAAGCGGCAGAGGCGGCGCAAAAATACGGCACGCCCGACGCCAAAGTGTACACCGATTACAAACAGCTGCTGGAGGACGGTTCGATCGATGTCGTGCACGTTTGCACGCCGAACGATTCCCACGCCGAAATTTCCATTGCGGCTCTGGAAGCCGGCAAGCATGTCATGTGCGAGAAACCGATGGCGAAAACCGCGGCGGACGCGCGCCGCATGGTAGAAGCGGCCAAACGTACCGGCAAGAAACTGACGATCGGATACAACAACCGTTACCGCTCGGACAGCCAATATTTACATAAAGTGTGCAGGAGCGGAGAACTTGGCGAAATTTATTTCGCGAAAGCGCATGCCATCCGCCGTCGCGCCGTTCCGACTTGGGGCGTATTCCTCGACGAAGAAAAACAAGGCGGAGGTCCGCTTATCGATATCGGAACGCACGCGCTCGATTTGACGTTGTGGATGATGAACAACTACAAGCCGAAAGCTGTGCTCGGCACCGCTTACCACAAGCTGTCGCAGCGGGAAAACGCGGCAAACGCGTTCGGACCGTGGGATCCGAAGAAATTTACGGTTGAGGATTCCGCTTTCGGTTTCATCACGATGGAAAACGGCGCGACGATTATCCTCGAATCCAGCTGGGCGCTGAACACGCTGGAAGTGGACGAAGCGAAATGTACGCTGTGCGGCACCGAAGGCGGAGCCGACATGAAAGGCGGACTGCGCTTGAACGGCGAGAAATTCAGCAAGCTGTACACGACCGAAGTGGATTTGTCCGCAGGCGGAGTGGCTTTCTTCTCGGGAGAAGCCGAAAACTCGGGCGACGTGGAAGCGAGAATGTGGATCGACAGCATTCTGAACGACACCGAGCCGGTGGTCAAACCGGAAGAAGCGCTCGTCGTTTCCGAAATTCTCGAAGCGATTTACGAATCCGCCAAAACGGGCAAGGCGGTTTACTTCAACTAAGATGACAAACAGCCCCGGGCGTTCCTATATGCCCCGGGGCTTTTTTTTGCGATCAGGCGCGGATATGGCGGTTTACTGTAAGGCTGGTTAAATACCGGCCTTTTTTTGTCGTCAATCGGCAGCCCCAAAAATGGGTTACGCATTGCGCGGAGACCGCATTTTTTTGCGTGGGGCTGTTCATCGTTTGCGTGTTGCTGTTTCTCATTCCATTATATGATACTTTAAAAAGTTGCTTCATCGATAACGGACCGTTCCTAATCAGGAGGAGATTAAAAATGATTGAAAAAGATATAATTATCATCGGCGGTGGGCAAGCCGGTTTATCCATGGGATATTTTTTGCAAAAAAATCGATGCGATTTTGTCATTCTTGATGCCAATGATCGTGCCGGAGATAGTTGGAGGCATCGTTATGATTCATTATTATTATTTACTCCCAGAAAGTATAGCAGCTTACCTGGATTAGCATTTCCGGGCAGGCCGGACGAGCTTCCGACAAAAGATGAAGTAGCGGAATATTTGGAACAGTACGCCCAACATTATTCGCTTCCAATTATTTTTAATACTAAGGTTTCCTTGTTGAAGCAAATACAGAACGGCTTTTACTTGCGGAGCGAACAAGGGGAGGAATACACAGCGAAACAAGTGGTTCTTGCTACAGGTCCTTTTCAAAAGGCATTTATACCCGCATTTTCTAAAGATTTAAATAAAGATATTTACCAGGTGCACTCTTCTGCTTACCGCAATCCTGCCGAATTACGTCCAGGGCCTGTGTTGGTAGTGGGGGCTGGAAATTCCGGAGCTCAGATTGCCGTAGAGTTAGCCAAGCGGCATAAAGTAACCATATCCGCAGGTCATAAAATGAGTTTCAAACCATTGTACCTCTTCGGTAAAAGTATGATTTGGTATTTTGACCAATTGGGTTTGCTGGGGGCGGATGTTCGTTCCATAAAAGGCTCCTGGCTTAAGAAACAGCCGGAACAAATATTTGGTTTGGAGTTAAAGAGGCTTTTGAACGCCAAAACGGTAGAAATGAAGCCTAGGGCTATCAGCGCAGAAGGCGACACCGTACGATTCGCAGACGGTTCTTCTATCCAGGTGAATAACGTGATCTGGGCTACCGGATTTCGACCGGACTATAGCTGGGTCGATATAAAAGGGCTCCTGGATGCAAAGGGGTATCCTCAACATGAAAAAGGGGTCAGTTCGATAGCAGGCTTATATTTTTTGGGACTGCCATGGCAATCCTGCCGAGGGTCGGCTTTATTGGGATGGGTTGGTCAAGATGCGGAATATCTGATGAAATATATTTTAAAGAATAAGGATCTTTGATACTGGGGGATTCATTCCGATGGGGATAAAGGAAAGCGGGAAAAGGATCTATTTTCTTGATAATTTAAAGGTGGCCCTCACTGCTCTGGTAGTAGCTCACCATGCGGGTCAGCCCTATGGGGCATCCAATGGATTTTGGTATTACAAAAGCAAGGAAACGTTGAATTTGGGGCCCTTTTTCGGAGTGAATGCGGCTTTTTTCATGAGCTTATTTTTTCTGATTTCGGCCTATTTCCTTCCTGCATCGTTCGATAAAAAGGGGCCTGGCGTTTTTATCAAAGAACGGTTCAAACGGCTCGGCACGCCGTTACTATTCGGTTTTTTTATTATGATACCCGGATTAATGTACACGTATTATATTCATTTTCGATCGTATCCTCCGATACATTTTTTTGATTACTACATAAACATATACTTCGGATTAGGGGGGCGTCCGGACAATTGGACAGGACCCTCTTGGCCGGATCTTCAATTTGCTCATTTATGGTTCATAGAGCATCTGTTGGTTTACGCTTTGATCTACACGGTTTTTCGGATCGCATTCCGATGGAAAAGCAGCAAGCGCGCATCCATCCGGCAAGAGCTTACTTTAATGAAGATAGTAGCTTTTTGCTTTCTCATTGGGGGCTTAACCTTTGTCATTCGAATTTGGTATCCGATTGACACATGGGTCGGTTTTCTGGGGGTGATTCAAACTGAATTTGCGCATGTTCCCCAGTATGCGGGCTTTTTTCTGGCAGGTATTCTGGCTTACCGAAACCGTTGGATGGAATCGTTATCCCCCCGTTTAGGCAAGGGTTTTCTCATTGCAGGAATGGTAATGGTTGCACTGCATTATGCGGGATGGGTTACTTTCCGTACGCCGGGAGGATACGGTTGGCAGCAATTTGCCTATTCCTTCTATGAAACCTTTCTTTGTGCAAGCTTGTGTATCGGTCTTGTCTATCTATTCCGTGAATATGCCAATCGAACGGGCAAAATTTTAACGTACCTGTCCTCAAGCGCATTTACGGTTTATGTGATTCATGTTCCAATCCTTGTTGGTTTCCAATATGCTTTTTCAAATGTCCATACTTCTGCCGGATTTAAATTTATATCCGTAACTGTTTTGGGAATCATCGTCAGCTACGTTCTGGGCCATCTATGGGTAACATGCCTAAAAGTGTTGCAACGGAAAGCATCGAAGCAGCCGCCATACCCCTCTCGTTACCATTGAAGCTTGCTTGTCTGAATAGTGCGGCGAACTGTACCATAATGAAAAAAGCGGGTCCAAAGAAAATTTAAACGTTTGTGGGAACCTTTCCCTATAGTTGCGGACTCTAATAGATGAAACAACTTCAAGGAGGTGAAACACCTGGATGGAAGATGACGTAAGAAAAGCTCAGCAAGGGGATCGGGATGCTTTTGCGAGATTGATAAAAAATATGGAGGGAAGTCTGTACCGCATCGCCTCGTCGATATTGAAATCCGATCAGGAAAAATTGGACGCGGCACAGGAAGCGATCATCAAAGCGTATGTTTCGCTTCCGACGCTGAACCATCCCAGTTTCTTTAAAACATGGATGATTCGCATATTGATTCGGGAATGTATGCGCATCGCCCGATCACGTCAAAAAATAATCCCCATAGGGGAAATGGCCGAATCTGCGGCCGTACAGCATTTCGAACACCGTATAGAACTGCAGGAAGCGATCGACAGCTTGGACGAAGATCATCGGACTGTCATTCTCTTGCACTACATGGAAGATTTATCGATTAAGGATATCGCCGAGATTTTGGAACAGAAGGAAGAAACCGTCAAATCCAGGCTTAACCGCGCACGAAAAAGATTGTCCCAATTATTGAGCGATCCCTATAACGCAGGAGGTGTTGCGAATGAACGAATATGATATCGATCAAGCGTTAAAGCATATGAAACAAACAAGGAAAACCTCCGTCCCCGAGTTTTTCAGCAATGGAATAGACGAAGTATTAACACGCTTGCCTGAACAAACGAATGAAGCGAAAACAAAGACGAAAAAGAGATGGAAGTGGGGTTGGGTACAAACCGCGGCGGCTGCCTCCATTGTTTTGGCCGGCATCATTTTTTCCGGATTTGCTTCGCCTGTGATGGCCTCGATCCTGATGAAGATACCAGGATTGCAGTTTATCTACTCCGCCACCTTTATCGATGTTTCAGAAGAGCCTGAAGACCCGCATTTGCTTCGAGGTTCGCAGTTTCATTTTGGCAAAAATGGCCCGTTTGACAATTTGGATGAAATAGACCCAAGTGTCAAACAATTTACTGACTACGCCGAGGTGAAGCAATATATTGGGATGGAAATACCACAGATTCCTGATCAAGAGGGAAGCATCCGGGTTACAAATTATAATGGAAGAGGCTATGAAATCCATGCCTTTAACAGATCCGGAATGCTTTTAGACGTCGTTCCTAATGCGGTCAACCTTCCACAGTTTGAAGGATATAGTGTAAATTCCAATATCAAATCCAAGGCGGATTTAAACGGGCTGGAAGCGGATGTTCTTTCTTATCAATTCAGCAAAAAGAATCCGGAGGACCGCACCAGCTATATCACGTGGCAGCGAAACGGATATACTCTTGTATTAGCCGCAGCCAGTAAACCCATAAACCAGTTAATTGAGGTTGCGCGAGAGATAGATAAACAAGCAATGGGGATGAAAGCGGACAAAAAGTAAAGGGGATTCGAAACAAATGGCGAGGCCCCTTCCGTCCAAACCTATCGGTTCGTTTTTGCGGCTGTTCCCGCTCAGCACAGGAACAGATTGGCCTTTCGGCTTGTTCGGAAGGGGCTCGCTCGTCCGTACACCTTCACGGCGCGTCCGCGGCAAGCATTTGAACGACTGGTTACTTCGCCACGATGTCCGGGTTGGCAGACAGGATGGCCTCGGTGGTCTCCCATAACCGGGGCAGGAACTGGATGACGTCCTCGGCGCGGCGGAAGAGGTCGCCGGTAGAAGTTATGCCGAGGTCGGCGATGATGGCTTCAAAGGCGGGTGCGAGCGCACGCTGCAGGTCCGGCGGGGCGTCTGCGGCCAGAATCTTGTGGCAGCGGGCAAAGGTGGCGACGATCCAGAAGACCGCTTCGCGGTGGCAGCCGGACCGGATGAGTTCACGGCTTCCGTCGATGGCGATCGGTCGCGCTGCGGCGGTGATGTCGGTGCTGAAGAAGAACGGAGTCTTGGCCACGGCCGCAGCGGCGTCGAAGGTTCGGGCGAGCTCGGTAAGATGATGTTCGACGCGCTGGGGGGTCAGATGTTCGCAGCCGAGCAACTTCAGCAGATCGGGATAGAGGCCGGCGTGGCCGTATTCCATAAGCACGTCGCGTGCGGCGAGGTAGCGGAGCCGCACCGTAGGATTGCGAAGCGCGGCCACCAGGAGGACGTGCGTGGTCACGCCGGTCGGGAACAGCCACGACATCACCTGATCGTGCAACGGTGCGGAGGTATCGATGGACCTTAGCCCGTTCTCAATCTTCTGCCGGGCGTTTTCGCATCTGCGACGTACCCACAGCCGTTCAGCAAAGTGACGGGACACCTCTGTTTGCAGTTTGCGCAGATGTCCGGCGGGATCGGCGATGATCGTGTCCGTGCGGAAGCTGCCTGCCAGGTGATAGGATGTCAGAACTTCCTCAACCGAGGCGAGCTGGTTCCAGGACAGATACGTGACTTCCACCAGCGTGCCGCGGTAGACGAACTTCCCAAGCTTGGGCGGGGCCTCGGCCTGTGCGGTGACGATGACGACATCGATATCGGAGGCCGCCGGCAATTCCGCGTCATCAGGCAGCCTTATCGTCGAGCCGCTGAAATACGCTCCCCGGAACCCCGCCTCCCGGCTGGCGTGCTGCATAACCCACTCAGCCGCTGCAGTTCGCGCAGATCCGACTTTCATGAACACCATCCTCCGTTTCGCCCGGAATTGAATCATGTTTGGCCATGTGCATTACTAACCACGATGAAAATTGTGAATGTATTCATTATAGTTCAACATACAAATATGAATAGTCTGTTTATTTTCAGAAATATGCGTTATTATAGAAGTGTAAGATAAAAAAGTATAAGACGAACCCGCATCTTCGAACGGTTTCGTCAAAGCTTTTCTTATGTTAACCCAAATTGATAATCTTTTTTGTTGAGATGTCGGGAAAAGATAGTTCAGCGTGATGAAAGCAGCCTGGGTATCAGCCAGGCTGCTTTCGAATGTTTACGAAACGTTTTGTTATCGGATTCATAAATCGTCATAAACCAATTAAAGCGTTTACAATGAAGCTAATGTTAGCTATGATTACGTTGGGATCACAGTGACTAAGCGGCGATGGAAATCGCGCCGGGGCACATTTGCTCGCTGACAAAGTTCGTGGAATAGAATAAAGATCAACCAAAATGAAGTGTAGGAGATGATTCGTTGTGAAAATAACGTTTTTAGGAACGGGGGCGGCGGAAGGGATTCCTTCGCCTTTTTGCGATTGCGGCACATGCAGACATGCCAGGGAGCATAAAGGACGCAACATTCGTAAAAGGCAGACGGTGCTGGTTAACAATGATTTATTGATCGATCTCGGTCCGGATCTTTTCGCTTCTTGCGCTGATCTTGGCATCTCGCTGCTCGAGGTGAAATACTGCCTGGTCACGCACAGTCATTCGGACCATTTTAACGCTCACAATTTAAATCTTCGTGCCAAGGCATTTCGCCAGCATACCGAGCTTCCGCTTTTGACTATGGTGGCCGGGCCATCTGTGCTCACAAAATGGGACGCGTCCGGCGGCAGTGACAAGGAAGCGGAAATGCGGAGGGTTCCATTCCTGCCAAACCGAAGCATTGAGCTGCCGCCGTATTCGGTTCGCTCGATTGA
>JAWLCZ010000134.1:0-11798 GCA_041686835.1 Paenibacillaceae bacterium
AGCAGATTAACGCAATGAACAGGCCCAAATAAAAGGAGTTTACACCTCTATCCCGGCAGCACAGCGATGGAACCGATCCATCGCTCTTACTGTGTTTCGCCCGATCGCTCAACGATCGGGCAGATTCGTTCGAAACAAGAAACGGCAACCCTAGCCGATTAGGTTTGATTGTCGTTTTTTTGTATTGCAATATACAGTTAAACTATGTATAGTATAACTGTATAGTTTGACGATATATCGATGTGGTATAAGTTTTTTTGCCGGGAGGGTAAACATGGTAAGGGATAAACATTTGCCGTTGACCGAAACAGTTTATTACATTCTGTTGGCCGTGGTCGAACCGGCGCACGGTTATCTAATCATGCAGAAGGTAGAGGAGCTTAGCGGCGGGCAAGTTCGAATGGCCGCGGGTACCCTGTACGGGGCTCTAGAGAATCTAGTAAAGCTGAAGTTCATTCAGCCTGTGGCTAGCGAGGACAGCCGCCGTAAGGTGTATGTCATTACCAACAGAGGGTTGGAGATTCTGGGTCTTGACCTTGAGCGGATGAAGCACATGATTGACGTGACGACAGATCGATTGAAATGAGAATGGAGGAAAAAGGAATGAAAAAATACAAGTTTTTTACTAACTTCGATGAAGAAGAAAACTGGCTCAATGACATGGCGAGGAAGGGTTGCCGGTTCACAAGAAAGTCTTCGTTCGGCTATGAATTCGAAGCTGAAAAGCCGGAAAGTGCAACTATAAAGATGGATTACCGCACCTTTAAGAAGCGGGAAGATTTCGAAGATTACTGTGCTTTATTCGAGGACAGCGGCTGGGAACATATCGCTGGCACGAAAAGCTCCGGATATCAATATTTTAAAAAGGTCGGCAGCCAGGGAAATGATGAGATCTTCTCGGATGTCGATTCCAAAGCCGGCCGATATAAGCGGCTGTCGGATATGTGGGCAACGTTAGCTATTTCCTTCATCCCTATACTAGCTGCACTCATTGCTACAGACACAATCGATCCGGGAATATTACTTGATCCGAAATCGCTATATTTTACCCCGGGACTATGGGATTTAAATGGGGCGGCTTTCCGGAGAGCCTTTCTCTTCGAAACGCCATTCGCCTTGCTTAGAGGATTTTCATGGATAGCATTTCCTGCCTTGATCATGCTGTATCTGTATTTCGCATACAGGGCAAATAAACATTATAAGAAAACTCAGGGGATAAAATCACCCACAGATAAAACATAATTGGGAATAGGTTTGAGAAACGTTGAGTTGATTAAAGAATATCCTGGGATTCGGGAAATGATTAAAATCCTCCATGAAAATGGGTCGCTTACGAACAACCTGGCCGACGCCCAAATAACCGCTATAAAGTTTATCACCTTGAAGATACTCCGGATACACTTTTGATTGACGTCACAATTCAAAGTGAAAGTTTTCCGGTTTCATTCATTGAGGAAGACAGAACTATCGTCCCAGTGGTCTTGATCGATAAGGCGGCTATTGTGAAATATCGCAACGTTGACCGCGAATTTCTTCGTTCTCAACTGCAAGCTCAATTGGAGAGAGCCCAATATATGTATTGTCAAAGGAGTCGGGCTGTTAAATATACAAAACGAGAACTCTTTTTAGAGTCTTTGATTTACTATTTCATGCGTCCCGAGATTTCCCCATCGAGGTTGTGGTAAATCTGGAGAATCTATATGGTGTAAAAACGGTAGAGGACATAGCGGAAGGAATCAGTTCGGCTGACGAATTGTTTCATTAAAGCCGTTAATGAGGCTTATTCCATACTCACACAGTCTTAAAAGGGAGTTCTAACCGGAGCTGCCGCAGGGCCTCTTTAGCTGCTTCGTTCCGCCAACGGGCAGAATTATGCATTGTGGAGAAAGAGATTCCGCTCAATCACCATCTGATTCGTTGGATAAGATGGAGCATGTTTCCTTTTTCCTCCTCGCTGATCGGCCAAGTACGGATTTCGTCTAGGATGGAATGCAGATTGGTATACCCTTTGGCCAAACCGTTCAGCCTTGCTGCCAAGGTTGCATTCGTCAGCTCTTGAGGGGACGGAAAGAGGTTGCTCAGCTCTTCGATCGCATTAGGATAGCGTTTCAAATAATATTTCTGATGTCGATCCTCAGCAGGGTAGAAACGGTTATAGGGAGCAATCTCGGTGTCAGGCTTTTCTTTTCCTTGTTCTTCCCGTATTTTCATGACTTTCTGGATCACGTTTAGCTGATTTTGGCCACGATACAAAACCAAGGATTGATACTGACGGCCTTTATATTCGTTGATATTGAAAGGATTGTGGTTATTCCAAAATACATCCAGAAGGTTCTCTAATGAAAGGATCCGGGTATCGTAATCCATTTCGACCGTTTCCGTATGATCTCCAAGCTGCCGGTAAGTAGGATGATCCAGGGTTCCTCCGGCATAGCCAACGCGGGTTCTTATGATTCCTCTTATTTGTCCGAACAAAGCATCAGGACTCCAAAAACAGCCCATGCCAAGCGTCACCGTGCTTATGTTATTGTCATTCATCAAAGTCACCTCCGTTAACCTATACCATTGCCGCACTCTTACCGCGACTGAGCCAGGAACAGCACGTTCGGATCGTCTTTGCTACCTTTCCCTATACACCCGGACAATAGCCATGCAGTCATGAATATGTTTTTTATAAACCACTTCGGGCGAACAAACGAATGGTACAGACGAGTGGGGAAATTGGAAAACGATGCTTCCAACCTTCCTTCGAGTTAATGACCCCTCTATTTTGCTGCGGTTGCTTTGATTTATCCACGAAGGTCTCACGAATAGATGCGTGTATAGATGTATTCCAACGTTTGAATAATAAGGGGGAAACCGACGGGAAGTAACTGGAGGGCCCCGCATGAGCGCAGGGGACGAACCAATGGAAGTCGACCGACGTCACGGTACCCGAACTTAATGAACGAGGGCGGAAAACGGAATCGTCCGCGGACCAAGCTCAGAGCAAACGCCCCCGCATCCAGTCGGAAAAGTTACGTTATGAAAATGCAGATTCCTTATATGAGGTACATTAAAGAAAAAATATTCGGGAGTAATTTTTCACCGCGAAGAGCATGCTAGTTGACTGATGTGAAGAATGAGAAGAAAGGAGCGGAGATAGCCGAAGATGAGCAATCGATTGGATGCAATCAAAGCGGATCAAGCCAATTTCCTTGATGAGACGGAAGACGAGGTAAAGACCGTAACTTCGACCATATCCTCTGAAGCGATGGACTCGAATCCCGATCTGGAAGCGGTGGCTGCCGTCACGGCTCACGTGAACAAATACGACGTACGCGAAGAAGACGAAGCTTCGGCGGAATAACGCGAAGAGAATTGTTAAGCCGGCGTTCCTTTTACAGGAATTCGGCTTTTTTTCATGCAAGAGGACAACCTACAACTTGAGAAGCGTAACCTCGGTACAACCTCTTGTCAACTTCCGGCTCATCGAATTGGCCGACAAACTTCCGTCAAAAGGTTATCGTGTTCTTAGGAAGCGAATCTTCCCGCCAATACAGCCAGACGCCCGGCCGAGCTGTGAATAACGTAACGAAGTTCTCGGGATTATTTACTCCCGAATATATTTCTGCACGATACTATGTGTATTTTCTAATATAGAAAATGATATTGGCGCGCCGGATAGGGTCTGCAAAAAAAAGATACAAGTCCGAAAATCCCCCCATGACTAAACTAACGGGAACAAGAGCTTAGCGATGGAACCTATACGTCGCTTTTTCTGCTTTGTGAGCTCAACTATCTGGTAGCATGGATGACTTGTGTTCCGTTCCGCTCTGCCTTTTCCTCATCAGATGTCTCTGTACCGTGCTGCAAGGAGATGAGGCGTGTGCAGGCAGGTGTTGAGTGTGAGCAGGAAGGCATGAATTTTTGGTTTGAAACAAAAATATGTAAATTAATGGTGGCTCGTAGACGGCCTTCCACAGCATAAAATATAAAGCCGAGAACAATAGAGTTGCCACCAAAGCCATCATAAAGTCGAAACTATTCTCCGAACACAATCTCTTATGGTGCTCGACGAACGCGGCCAAAGGATTGTGGAGAGATTGGCGCTCATGCATAACCCTGATATATTGTTTTTAGATGAACCCACTTTGGTTATACATTGTAGCAAAGGAACGCATCCGCACTTTCACCCCCCAAAGATAGTGAAGCTAATAGTAATTAGCCTCGGAAGGGGTGTGTTTAATGAAATTGAATCATTTGATTGAAGAAGATGTGATTAACCTGCGCTTTTCGCGTTCGATTATTATTTACAATAGAACATACGTACGATATGATCGTTTATGTAAACATATTCCAATTCGTTGAGGAGGCAGAGAGATGAATGAGCCTACTGTATCTAATCAGTCCCCTGTTGAAAGCAAAATGACTTCCTTGATTTTGTGGTCCAGAAATCTTGATCGCGCCGGGACTATTTTTTTCTAATGCCAGGTCCACTACTTACTGTCTGAACGGATGGGCGGAACTGTTTAATAAGGAATTTTTGGATGTTGTGATAAAATTTAAAGGGCGTCTATCCCTTGTCGAGAATCAACTCCAACATAAATCACAATCTTCTAGAGTTTTACAGATTGTACTGGGCGTAATTTTTATTATTATACTCTTTTTGATTTCGATTGGAGTCGTTACTTTTATAGCTAATACTCGATTCTAATCAGACATCATGTTTAGTTATCGGGAACGATAGCATCGTGGTGGATCCGATTTTGCATTGCTGAAAATCCATTCCGCTGCTTGCCAGGAAGGCACTCGAATCGTTACATTTCCTTGCTTAGAAAGGACAACACTTTTCGATGATGATCCATAGTCAGGACTTCAAAAACCATGACGAGTACCGTACAAGCTTCAATCGACTTTCCAAGCTTATTTTTGGTATTGACTTCGAAGCATGGTACCAAAAGGGGGCCTGGGACGATCGCTATATTTGTCATTCCATTGTTGCCGATGACCAAATCATTGCTAATGTTTCAGTAAGCAAGATGGACTTGATCATTAATGGTGAAAGCAATCGGGCATTACAAATTGGAACTGTAATGACTCATCCCGAGCATCGGGGTAAGGGACTATCAAAACAACTGATGGAGGTTGTTCTTGATACCTACGAAGATGCATGCGATTTGTTTTTCTTATTTGCGAACAACACTGTACTAGACTTTTATCCTAGATTTGGTTTTTCGACCTTAACTGAACATCAATTCTATTTAAATGTATCTGTTCAACCCAAGGACGAACTGATTTTACTGGATAAACTGGATGTATCGACTGAAGAGCATTGGGATTTCATGAAACGGAGCCTTTATTCCCGCAGAGCTATTTCAAACCATTTTGGTATTTCAAACAACGAAGGGTTATTTCTATTTTACGCTTTGAACGTATTCGACGAATGTCTATACTATTCGAAAGACGACGATGCCATTATCGTATGTAAGAATGAAGGCGAATTGCTGCATTTGTATGATGTTGTTAGCGACAAACAGGTGGATATCGAAGCGTTGGTTTCACGGATTGCAACAAAACAAACAAGGAAAGTTCGGTTTCATTTTACGCCGGATCAACTCATCGACAAAACGTATGCGGAACCCTTTGGTAAGCATGAAGATGTCTTGTTTATTAGACCGATTTCTGATTTGGGAAAGCTGCCGTCGTTCTGTATACCTAAGCTGGCTCATGCGTAGCAGCTCGCGAACGGGGATTATATATCGTCAAGTTGAATGGAGGATCTAGCCATGGGCATTAGGAATTATCTGATCGAAGGCGTTTCCGGCACCGGCAAAACAACGGTCTGCGATGAATTGCAGCGGCGCGGCTACCATGCCATTCATGGCGACCGTGAATTGGCTTATCAAGGCGATCCGGAAACGGGTACACCGACGGATGGCTTCGCGCACGAGCACCACATTTGGCATGTAGATAAGGTAAACGCTTTGGTCTCCAACCAGGATAAGGCCGTAACATTTTTCTGTGGCGGGTCCAGGAACTTTTCGGAATTTATAGATCTATTTGACGGCGTGTTTGTCCTCGAGGTCGACCTTGACACATTGCACCGGCGGCTTGACGAGCGACCGGAAAATGAGTGGGGGGCAAAGAAATCGGAGCGGGAACACATTGTACGATTGTACAAAACGAAAGAAGACATTCCGAAAAACGGAATCATTATCGACGCCACCGCACCCATTAGGCACGTCGTTGACGAGATCCTCCGTCAATGCGAAGAAAATAAACGCCTGCGACAGTAAGTTAAGGCCCGGTTCTTGTAAGGATAAGGATTCCAAGGGAACCTCGAACACATGCTTGAGCTCAAATCTGGCTGCCCGAAGCGTCTCGTACGGCATCTGCTTCAGGAACGCACCAAGTTGCTGAGGGCTATGGCGAGGGCATCGTCCATCATGTTGAACCATTTTTCCCGAAAAATTATTCATTCAAATTGTCAGTAATCTCTTTCCTTTCGAGTCATTATAATAGGTCGATCAATTGCAGGGTGTTATTTATCGGGGATGACGTGATTTGAACAATACGTGCAGATCTAACAACTGAAGAGACGGAGCATGATCTTGACGAGCTGGAAGACAGCATCCTGGTTCAACAGCGCAGGCTGGCGACCGGAAGTCGTTCGGAGAATTGATCCGACGGCATCGGCGGCAAATGTATAGGTACGCGGAAAAATTAACGCATGAGCCTTTCCTTGCGGAGGATATCGTACAGGATGCTTTGATCCGTGCTTTTTTGAATCTGGGGACGTTGGTCGATGTTGCGCGGTTTCTGCCTTGGCTTCACAGGATCGTCCGCAATTGCAGCCCTGTCCTGAAAGAGAGGCCTTTCTCTGCGTTGCAACGAACCGGGGAAGGAGGAGACCCGGCAGGCGTCGTTTGGTCGAATTTGGACGATATCCTTCACCGCGTCTCGCGTTCGTTGGCCGAAAATGCAAACGCCGCTGTTAATCCTGAAGAACACTTCATGCGCCGACAACTGCATGAAATGATCACAAACTTGCTCAGTTGCTTATCCAAGCGAGAGAGGCACATTTTCGAGTCGCACTTTTTCGATCATCTGTCACCCCAGGAAATCGCTAAGTTGTTCAGCTTATCTACTGCCAACGTCTATCAAATCTTGACCCGTTCCCGGAAAAAAGTAGCCCAAGAGCGAATTCGTGTCGCGGTCGACGGAACCTTGAAAACAAACCTGTTATCGAAATCAGCCGCATTCCATGCACCCGGAACATGGACGTCGGCGGGCTGGGCCATGTACCGCATGTTGAGCTTTACCGATCAGAAGCTGTCATTGCCAATGGTGATGGGCCTTACCGGGCAAGCGTTTCGCATCACCATATGCCATGAGGATGTCCATATCGCCGGGCCGACGATGTACCCGTTCCGCTGTTTCTCTGCTTGAACAGATGCACTCGGCGATAAAGATATCATCGTGGTGGGACCGATCGAATAAGTAAGTATCCTTACCTAGAGACGATTTGAGGGAATATGGGACGATTCGAACCATCTCATGGGATTTCATAATGACAAGCTCACGACGTTCAGTTATAATATAGGGAACAAACGTTTGGATTGGGGGCGACGGGATGAACGATTCGGTAGCGCATCGCATCTTATCTGAGCTTGAACAAATCCGTTCGTCAATGGCAACGAAGGAGGAATTGCGGGACATCCGTTCGTCGATAGCAACGAAGGAGGAGCTGCAGGGTTTTCGAGCTTCGATGAACGAAGAACTGCAAGACATCCGTTCGTCGATGGCAACGAAGGAGGAGCTGCAGGGTTTTCGAGCTTCGATGAACGAGGAACTGCAAGACATCCGTTCGACGATGGCAACAAAGGAGGAATTGCGGGATTTTCGAGCTTCGGTGAACGAGGAGCTGCAGGACATCCGTTCGACGGTGGCAACGAAGGAGGAATTGCGGGATTTTCGAGCTTCGGTGAACGAGGAGCTGCAGGACATCCGTTCGACGGTGGCAACGAAGGAGGAGCTGCAGGTTCTGGATGTGTCCATGAAGAAGGGATTTAAGGAGCTTGCCGAACTTATTCAGACAACTCACTTAGAATCAGTTCGAGCGGACGAATCCTTGTTAGAAGCCATTCGGATGACGAATCAGAAGCTGGATTTCAAAACCGTAAACCTCGAAGAAGCGGTGCAATCGCATGATCATCAAATTCGCATTCTCCACCGTAAACAACTGGAGTTGGAGACGGAAATCGAGCAAATCAAACGTAAATAGATGCGGAATAGGAAGAGGGCTCTGCAGATGATCTGCGGCAGCCCTCTTCCGTATCGAGCGGTTGCGACGAACGGGGAGCACATTCAACGGGATTAGCGGCCTGTTCCGGCATGAGTACTTCCGGCTGTTCGTTAACGTCGCAGACAGTAGGGCATTGTCTGTTCCGACACGGCGTTTCATTGCATCGACTTGCGATATGGTTCCCGTTGCAGAGATGCAAGTAATTGACCTTCTCGGAATTATCGGTAATCGCACTGCCTCGGCTATTATTGGTGCAAGTCGTCCAGGCAGTTGGACACGAGTCCTTGGTGCCGATGACACGGATGATTTACACACCAGGCGCTGGATCCAACGCTTCCAGTCCAATACTGTATTTTCACTCCACGCCCGAAGGAACTTCACTCCGCTCACCGAATATCCGACCTTCCTGAGCCGACGACCTTTCGTGCCGAAAGAGCTCTCCCCACCCCGCACCACGATGATTCGTTCTCCGCCTCGAGCCTTTTTCTGTGTTCATTCAACCAACATTTTCCCTTGTTTGACAGCCGGTGTAACGAAAAACATATCGCGGCGAATCCGGCACATACGCGTTTTCTGTAGAATTGTAAGCGATAACATGCCGCCGCGAAATGAACAAATTTACAAGCAAGCGGCTCCGCTTGTATGGTAGACGCAAAGCACAAGAGGATGGTGGGGGATGGGAGTCTTTAACATGAAAGCGGTCTACAAGAACTGGCAGCTGTACTTGTTTGTTGCGCCTGCACTGCTGTATTTTGTCGTGTTTCATTATTTTCCGATGTACGGCGTGCAGATCGCTTTCAAACATTTTATCGCGACGAAGGGGATCTGGGGCAGCGAGTGGGTCGGGTTTGCGCATCTGAAGCAATTTTTCGATTCCTATTATTTCGGTCTGCTGATTCGCAACACGGTGCTCATCAGTCTGTATCAGCTGGTGTTGTTTCCGGTGTCGATCATCGTAGCGCTGGCGCTGAACGAGCTGCGGAACGGGCCGTTCAAGCAGACGGTGCAGACGGTGACGTACGCGCCGCATTTCATATCCGTAGTCGTCATGGCGGGCATGATCATCGTGTTCCTGAATCCGAACCGGGGCATCGTGAACAAAATCTGGACGTGGCTCGGCGGTCAGCCGATCGACTTCCTGACGGAGCCGGCCTGGTTCAAGACGATCTACGTGCTGTCGGGCGAATGGCAAAGCCTTGGGTGGGGCGCGATTATCTACCTGGCGGCGCTGGCTGGCGTCAACCCGGAGCTGCATGAGGCGGCCCGGATGGACGGGGCGAACCGGCTGCAGAACATATGGCATATCAATATCCCCGGTATCCTGCCGACGATCGTCATCCTGTTTATTCTGAATATGGGCAGCTTCATGGCGGTCGGCTTCGAGAAGATTCTGCTGCTGCAGAATCCGCTCAACCGGGAGGCATCCGAGGTCATCCAAACCTATGTATATCAGAACGGCCTCGTGAAGGGACTGTACAGCTTCTCGTCCGCCGTCGGATTGTTTAATTCCGTCATTAATATGGCGCTGCTGATTGCCGTGAATCAGGCAGCGCGGCAGCTGAAGCAAGCGAGCTTGTGGTAGGGGGAGAGACGATGAGAGAGACATTATTCGACCGCGTGTTTAACGGGCTGAACCGAGGATTTCTGCTCCTGCTGTTATGCATCGTGCTATACCCGCTCCTGTTCGTCCTCAGCGCATCCGTCAGCGACCCGAATGCCGTAAACAGCGGCCGGATGTGGTTGTTTCCGGTGGATGTGACCTTCGAGGGTTATGAACGCGTGTTCCGCAACGACGAGATTTGGATGGGGTACCGCAATACGCTGTTTTACACGCTGGCCGGCACCTTGATCAATCTGATCATTACGCTGCCGTGCGCCTATGCGCTCTCGCGCCGGGACTTCGTAGGGCGCCATGTAATGATGGTCGTGCTGCTTGCGACGATGTTCTTCAGCGGCGGGCTGATCCCGAGCTATCTGATCATGAAGGAGCTCGGGCTCATCAATTCGTTCTGGATCCTGCTGCTGTACAACGCTGCTTCAGTGTGGAACATCATCGTGACCCGCACCTTCTACCAGAGCACGATCCCGCGTGAATTGGAGGAGGCTGCGGAGATGGACGGCTGCTCCAATGTCCGCCTGTTCTGCTCGATCGTGCTGCCGCTATCGGCCCCGATTATTGCGGTGATGGCGTTATTTTACGGGGTGGGGCATTGGAATCAATATTTTACGGCGATGATTTTTCTGTCGGACCGACAGCTGTTCCCGCTGCAGCTCATCCTTCGCGAGATTCTCGTGATGAACGAGATGAGCGCCATGCTGATGGACGGGGAGAATATGGAGGCGGTTGCGGCGCAAGCGCGCATCGCCGAGATGATCAAGTACACCGTCATTATCGTATCCGCATTGCCGCTGCTCGTTGCGTATCCTTTTGTCCAGAAATTTTTTATTAAAGGGGTCTTGATCGGTTCGCTCAAGGGATAGCGGAAGCGGCGGCCGGGACGTATAGGGAAAGGGGGTGAAGTCAGCCGGACAAGCGGAGAACGCGGCGGGAAAAGGTTGATGGATGGTGGACGGAAGGTTGATGGATGGATTCATGAATATGGGGGGATCGCTATGCGTGCGAAAGGATTTGGGAAGAGCAAGCTGATAGTGCCGCTGCTTGCCGCCATGATCGCGGCGACCGGCTGCACGAATGAACCGGCGCAGGAGGCGGAGAATCATGCGCCGGAGCCGGGCGGGAGCGGTCAGCCGCAGCAGCCGGCGCAAGAAGCGGATGCGGCGAGCTTCAATCCGACCGGGTTTCCGATCGTGAATGAACCGATTACGCTTACGCTGTTGGGGCCGAAGGCGCCGATCCACGGGCCATGGGAGCAGATGGACCTGTTTACGGAGATGGAGAAGCTGACGGGCGTGAAGATGATCTTCGATACGCCGCCCGTCGATTCGTATGCGGTACGGAAGAATCTCGCGTTCGCGAGCGGCGAGGTGCCGGATCTATTCTTCGCGGGACCGCTGACGGCGAATGATGAGATTGTGTATGGGCAGCAGCAGGGCGTGCTCATTCCTCTTGAGGAGCTTATCGAGCAGTACGCGCCGAATTTGCGGGAGATCTTCGAGCAATCTCCGGAGGTGAAGAGCGCGGTTACGCTGCCGGACGGCCATATCTACTCGCTGCCGCGGATCAATAACGTCACCCGCGACCTCGCCCCGGTCAAGCTGTGGATCAACCGGGAGTGGCTCGATCGCCTCGGCATGCCGCTGCCGTCGTCGACGGATGAGCTGTACGCGGCGCTGAAAGCGTTCAAGGAGCAAGACCCGAACGGGAACGGACAGGCGGACGAAATTCCGTTCTCCTCGATCAAGATCAGCGATATCCGGCTGGCGATGCTGGCGGCGTTCGGCGAGAATACGGACGGCAGCTATATCAGCGTCATGAACGGGGAGCTCCGGTTCTACCCGACGCAGCCGGGCTACAAGGAAATGCTGGCGTACCTGAACCGGCTGTACCGCG
>JAWLCZ010000135.1:0-11782 GCA_041686835.1 Paenibacillaceae bacterium
TATCACCTGAGGGCGATCGAAGAAATTAAGAAAGACATGGAAATGCCGATCCCGATGGACCGGCTGCTGTGCGGCGACGTCGGATACGGAAAAACGGAAGTGGCGATTCGCGCCGCGTTTAAAGCGGCGATCGACGGCAAACAGGTGGCTGTGCTCGTGCCGACAACGATTTTGGCGCAGCAGCATTATGAAACGTTCCGTGAGCGGTTTTCCGGATTTCCGTTCAACATCCAGGTGATGAGCCGTTTTCGCTCGAAGAAGGAACAGTCGGAAACGATCAAGGGACTGAAGCAGGGTACCGTCGATATCGTCATCGGCACCCACCGGCTGCTGTCCGCAGACGTCCAGTTCAAGGATCTCGGGCTGCTTATCGTCGATGAAGAACAGCGTTTCGGAGTGGCGCATAAAGAAAAGCTGAAGCGTCTGAAAACGAATGTCGACGTGCTGACTCTTACCGCAACGCCGATTCCGCGGACGCTGCACATGTCTATGCTTGGCGTGCGCGATCTGTCGGTTATCGAAACGCCGCCGGAAAACCGGTTCCCGGTGCAGACGTACGTCGTCGAACACAGCAACTCGCTCGTGCGCGAGGCGATCGAGCGCGAACTGGCGCGCAACGGACAGGTGTATTATTTATACAACCGGGTGCAGGGCATCCATCAAATCGCGGAGCAAATCTCCATGCTCGTGCCTGATGCGAAAGTAGCCGTCGGTCACGGGCAAATGTCCGAGCAGGAGCTGGAAAAAACGATTCTCGATTTTTTGGACGGCGAATACGACGTGCTGGTCAGCACGAGCATCATCGAAACCGGCATCGACATTCCGAACGTCAATACGCTTATCGTGCACGATGCCGATAAAATGGGCTTGTCGCAACTCTATCAGCTGCGCGGAAGGGTAGGCCGCTCCAATAGAATTGCCTACGCCTATTTCACCTACCAGCGGGATAAGGTGCTCACCGAAGTGGCGGAAAAACGGCTGCAGGCGATCAAAGAGTTTACGGAGCTCGGCTCGGGATTCAAAATTGCGATGCGGGACTTGGCCATTCGCGGCGCCGGCAATTTGCTCGGACCGGAACAGCACGGGTTCATCGCTTCAGTCGGGTTTGACTTGTATTCGCAGATGCTGGCCGAGGAAATCAACAAGCGCAAAGCGGAAATAAGCGGCGGCCAGGCGGAGCCGGTGAAGGAATTCAACACGCAGATCGACATTCAACTCGACGCCTATCTGCCTTCGGATTATATCTACGACAGCATGCAAAAAATCGAAATTTACAAAAAAGTGGCGAACATTCGCACGTTCGAAGAGGAAGCCGACCTGCATGAGGAACTGGTGGACCGGTTCGGCGATCTGCCGCAGGCGGTGCTCAATTTGCTTACCGTCGCCAGGCTGAAAATATACGGGAATATGTACGGCATCGAATCGATTGCGCAAAAGGGCGACGATTATTTCATTAAAATCGACGCCGGCCAAAACGATAAAATCGACGGGCAGAAGCTGCATTCGCTTTCGTTTCAATTCGACGGCAGAGTGAAGCTCATTCCCGGACCGCAAATTCATATTGTGCTGAAATGCAAAGGAATGAATCCGGAACAATCGATCGCGCTGCTCGAAAAGTTTTTGGCCGGATACAACGAAGTGCGCAAATCGGAGAGGGCGGAGCTGCAAAACATTGCAAAATAACGCATCCCCGATGATGCCGGTCTTCCAGGATGCTCCGCCGTGAGCATCTTTATTTTTATCGTCAGGCATGGCTGCATAACAAAATGGGAACAGAGGAATACTACGCCCAGATAGTTAAATATCTGCAACTCCCTGATGAACCATACACATGAATCCAGTCATACCCTAAATCTTCAGTGAAAGTGAGGCAGCAAGAAATATGAAAGCAACTGGAATCGTTCGTCGGATTGATGATCTCGGAAGAGTCGTAATTCCTAAAGAAATTCGCCGTACATTAAGAATTCGTGAAGGAGATCCGCTGGAAATATTCGTTGACCGCGACGGAGAAGTGATTCTGAAAAAATATTCGCCGATCGGGGAATTGGGCGACTTTGCCAAGGAGTATGCCGAATCGCTGTTCGAGAGCACGGGGCACTTGACGATGATTTCCGATCGCGATTCGATCATTGCCATTTCCGGAGCATCCAAAAAGGATTATTTGGACAAGCAAATCGGCAGCATTGTGGAAAACTGCATGGAGAGCCGGAAAACCGTTCTTGAGACGAATACGGGCCAGTATGACATATGCAAAGATATGAGCGAAACTTACGGTTCGTTTGTCATCTCCCCCATCGTGGCGGGGGGCGACCCGATCGGAGCGGTCATTTTGTGCAGCAAGGAAGAAGGAACGAAAATGGGACAGATGGAAGTGAAGATGGCGGAAACGGCGGCCGGTTTTTTGGCCAAACAGATGGAGCAGTAATAACGGGAGGAATAAGACGGTGAAACGGCTTCCCTTAAGGAGAGATCTCTTCTCGACGGGAAGCTTTTTTCGTCTTTCCGTCTCGTATATAATGGTTGCGTATACAAACGATGCGATTGATTTGCGGCAAGGGAGAGGAACGCGATGAACGGAAAACGGGGCGAAGCCTCCGCAGGGGCCGCGCTTGTAAGAGGGGCGGTTATTCTCGGAATGGCGGCGGTCATTTCCAAACTGCTCGGAACGCTGCAAAAAATCCCTCTGCAAAATTTGGCCGGCGACGCCGCCTTCGGTATATATAACGCCGTCTATCCGCTCTACATCCTCATTTTGTTTCTCGCTACCGCCGGTTTCCCGATCGCGGTGTCCACATTCGTGTCCGAACAAGCGGCGCGCGGCAATATGGCGGAAGCGCGGCGCATTTTGCGCATTGCTTCCGGCATGCTGGCGGCCACGGGCGCGGCTTGCTTCCTGCTGCTGTTTTTCGGAGCCGGGCCGCTGTCCCGGCTTATCGGAAATACGCAAACGGAAGAAGCGATTCGCAGCGTTTCGTTCGCCCTGTTGTTCGTCCCCCTTATGGCGGCGCTCCGCGGCTATTTCCAGGGCTTGCAGGATATGGTGCCGACCGCCGTATCGCAGGTTGTCGAGCAGTTGGCGCGTGTCGCCACGATGCTCGGGCTGCTCGTTTGCTTCGTGCGTCTCGGCTATCCCGAGAGCCGGATTGCGGCGGGGGCGACCTTCGGATCGGCGACCGGCGCTTTGGCCGGCCTGGCGGTCATGCTGCATTATTGGATGAAGCACCGGAAGACGGCCATCGCGTCCGCCGCGGAGGACGATCCGCCTTCGCGCGAGCCGGCGGGTCAGCTCGTTAAACGGTTCGTACTCTTTGCCCTTCCCGTATGTCTCGGCTCCATCGTCATGCCGATTTTGAACCTGGTCGACACGTTCACGCTACCCCGGCTTTTACGAGCGCGGGGAATGACGGAAATCGAAGCGATGAGCGAATTCGGGCTGTACAACCACGGATTGCCGCTCGTCCAGCTCGTCTCCATGCTCGCTTCTTCGGTGTCGGTGGCGCTCGTTCCGGCGATTGCCGGAGCGAAGGCGATGGGGGACAGGGAGGTTATCCGTTCGCGAACCGAAACCGCCATCAAGCTTACCTGGCTCATTGGTCTTGCGTCTTCCGTAGGGTTGGCGCTGACGGCCGTCCCGATGAACGTCATGTTTTTCAAAGACGATGCCGGATCGCTGACGATGGCGATTCTGGCGTTTACCGCCGCCTCGGCTATGGTGAACATCGTTTCCGCAGCCATCCTGCAAGGCATCGGGGCGGTAACGGTTCCCGCGCGAAATTTGCTTGCCGCCGCCGCGGTGAAATTGGCGGGTAACGCGGTGTTGACGCCCATTTGGGGCATAAACGGGGCCGCCGTTTCGGCCGTCTGCTCCTTTGCCGTCGCGGCGCTGTTGAATATCGTGCATATCCGCCGGCATACGCGCGCTTCGTTTTCGGCGACCGACTACGTTGTAAAACCGGGCATCGCCGTTCTGCTGATGGGTATCGCTGTCGCGTGCACCATGCGCTTCGGACAAGCCGCCGCCTATGCCGCAACGGATTCCGTCCGCGCCGCGAACACCGGTCTTGCGCTCGTTTCCGCCGCGGCAGGCGCATTCGTTTACGGGATTTCGTTATGCATCGTCCGCGCCGTGTCCGAAAAGGAACTGCAATACATACCCGTTGCGGGCAAATGGATGGTCCCCGTTATGAAACGGTTCATGAGCAAGAATAAAGTCACCCATTGAGGAGGAGAAGGAAATGGCTGCGCACATTACGGTAGCCGGGCTCGGTTCCGGCGACGAAAACCAGCTTACCTTAGGCGTATGGAAAAAGCTGCAAAACGCCGAGCATCTTTACCTGAGAACGGAGCGGCATCCGGTCGTAAAATGGTTGAAGGAAAACAACATCGCGTACCGGACGTTTGACCGGGTGTACGAACGGTATTCCTCGTTCGCGGAAGTGTACGAAGAGATCGTCCGGCAGCTCATCTCTCTCGCGGAAACGGAGGCGGCGGAAATCGTCTACGCGGTGCCCGGACACCCGATGGTTGCCGAATCCACGGTGCAAATGCTGAGAGAGCGGTGTCCCGGTCAAGGGATTGGCCTAAGCTTTGCCGGCGGGGAAAGTTTTCTCGATCAGGCGTTTCTGCGCCTCGGGTTCGATCCGATCGAAGGGTTTCAGCTGCTGGACGGCAGCAGGTTTGACGACAGCCATGTGAATCCGCTGCTGCATACGTTCGTTGCCCAGGTGTATGATCAGTTTACCGCTTCCGACGTAAAACTGAAACTGATGGAATGGTATCCCGACGATTATCCGGTTGTCGTAGGACATGCGCTGGGCGTGGACGGGGAGGAACGGATACACCGCGTTCCGCTGCTGGAGCTGGATCGGCTGCAAGGCTACGGCAATTTATCGATGGTCTGGGTTCCGAAGTGCGAAGACGAGAACGTGCGCAACCGGACGTTCCACCGCCTGCACGAAATCGTGCAAATCCTTCGCTCTCCCGACGGATGCCCGTGGGATCGCGAGCAGACGCACGCCAGCATTCGCAAAAATTTGATTGAGGAAACCTATGAAGTGCTGGAAACGATTGACGACGACGATCCGGAAGCGATGTGCGAAGAACTGGGCGACCTGCTGCTGCAGGTGATGCTCCATGCGCAAATGGAGGAAGAAGCGGGAACGTTCCGCATTTACGATGTCATCGCCGGCTTGAATGAAAAATTGATTCGCCGGCATCCGCACGTTTTCGGCGGAAGTGAAGCGGGGAACGCGGAAGAAGCGCTGCGCAACTGGCAGCGGATGAAGGACGAGGAGAAGCGCAGCAAAGGGATCGAACCGAAGTCGCTGTCCGTGCTGTCCGGGGTGCCCCGCGATCTGCCGGCGCTCATGAAGTCGGCAAAGCTGCAGAAAAAAGCGGCCAAAGTCGGTTTTGACTGGGAGCATGCGGACGAGGTGTTCGCCAAAATCGAGGAGGAACTGGCGGAACTGAAAGAGGCGGCGCGCGCGGAAGGCGAACCAAACCGGCGCAAAGAAGAATTGGGCGACGTTCTGTTCGCCGTGGTCAACCTGGCGAGATGGTACGGCATTGATCCCGAAGAAGCGCTGTCCGGAACGAACCGCAAATTTGTGCGAAGATTTTCTTATATTGAAGAGCAGTTGCGTTTAAACGGCCAATCTTTTGACCAAACTAGCTTAACGGAGATGGAGCGGTTGTGGCGGCAGGCGAAGCGGCTCGAATCCGTCTCCGATTAGGAAAAAAAATTTATAAAATCAGCAGGATTTTTCTTTCAGAGGAAGAATACATAGGAAAGTGGCGACTCTTATTAAATGATTGGAGGAAATGTAAAACATGAACAAAACGGATTTAGTGAATAACATTGCAAAAAAGAGCGGATTAACGAAAAAAGACGTCGAAGCCGTATTGAACGGTTTTCTCGGCGAAGTGACCGACGCACTCAAATCGGGTGAAAAAGTTCAACTGATCGGTTTCGGCACTTTCGAGACCCGCAAGCGCTCCGGCAGAACCGGACGCAATCCGCAAACCGGCAAGTCGATCTCCATTCCGGAATCGATCGTACCGGCGTTCAAGGCGGGCAACAAGCTTAAAGAAGCCGTAAAATAAGAATGCGCCTCGATAAATTTTTGAAAGTATCCCGATTAATTAAACGGAGAACCGTCGCCAAAGACGTCTCCGACCAAGGAAGAGTGTGGATTAACGGGAAAGAAGCGAAGGCGAGCAGCCCGGTTAAGGTCGGCGATGAATTGAAGATTCAATTCGGGCAAAAAATCGTGACGGTGCGTGTCGAGAACATCGCCGAAACCGTCCGTAAAGAAGCCGCCGGCGAAATGTATACGGTGCTGAAAGAAGAAACTCGCCAAGCGGAATAAGCTTACTAGAGACGAATCGATGATAGATTCGTCTCTTTTTGTTCTAAAACGGCACATGTCCCCATAATCTTATGATAGAAGGAGGGGTACATGCCATGGTGGAACAAGGGAAGGCGAAGCGGCAGGAAATTAAAATGCTGAACCGGAAGCTGCTCGAAATCACGGGAGTATTGAACGTGGAAAGCTTCGACAGCGAACAATTCATGCTGGAGACGGAGTGCGGTTTTTTAGCCATCAAAGGTCAAAATTTACATATCCGGAACTTGAATTTGGAACAAGGTTTGGTCGCCATTGAAGGCATGGTCAGCGCGCTGATTTATTCGGATACAAACTCCCAGGGCAACGCCAAGGGATTGTTCGGTAAGCTGTTCAAGTGAGCCTCGAAACGCAGTTTGTCACGCTGTCCCTCATGCTGGCGAGCGGTTTGGCGCTTGGCGTATTGTTCGATACGTATCGTGTGTTGTCCGGACAACTCCGGTTGCCGCGATGGCTCATTGCGCCGCTCGACATCGTTTACTGGATCGCAGCGACCATCCTTGTGTTCCTCGTGCTGTACTACGGCAATCAGGGGCAACTGCGCATTTTTGTGTTCGCCGGACTGCTCGCGGGCGTCTTGCTCTATTACCGCTTGCTCAGTTCCTTTATAATGAAGCTAGTGCTGCAGATTGTCAAACTGGTGAAAGCGTGCGCGCGAATCGTCGTCAAAGTCGCGGATGCCGCAATCGTGACGCCAATCGTCGGTCTTTACAGAATCTTTATTATATTTCTAGGATTTTTGGCGGCAGTATCTATTTTCCTCTATAAAATTGTGTTACAATTGATCTATCCTCTGTGGGCTGTAACGAAACGCTTGTTCAAACCTTTGACAACGCGCCTCGTCTTGCCGAAACGAATCGCCGTGATCTTCGAGAAAGTGAGAAACGCGATCAGGCGGTTGTTTTAAACGGACCGGAACCGGGCGATGATCCGGGTGCCGACGCCGTTTTTCAGGTATGTAAGGAGGTATATGCAGTCGATATGTACAACCAGCGGACCCAGGACAAACTTGAGAAGAAAACTGCCGGAACCCGGAAACGTCTCCGCTTGTTGACGATAGCCCTTGCCGGATTTATGGGGTGGGCGGGCGTGACGTTCTGGAGCCAGTTGGATCGGTTGGAGGCCAAGGCCGCGGAACTGTCCGTGCTTGAAAGCAAGCTGGCCGCGGCGAAAAAGACCAATGAAGAGTACAAGCGGCAAATTGACCGCCTGAACGATCCGGAATACATTGAACAGCGGGTGCGGGAGGATTTCCAGATGTTTCGTCCGGGGGATACGCCGCTCATGACGCCGGAAGGGGAATAATATACTCGCGCGCGACTGGCGCGCGGCTCGCCTCATGGTGGCGGTCAATCACATGCTGGGATGACGCGCGGTTGGCCTGTTGATCTCGTATTCTCCATCAGGTATAATCTGCGTAATTAGTCGTTTGATTCAAGGCAAGCACTCTTTTTGTATGTATTTTAAGGGAGGAACATTGTATTCTATGGCAATTGAAGTGGGCACCAAGTTAGAAGGCAAGGTGACAGGCATCACCCATTTTGGAGCGTTTGTCGAACTGTCGGCTGGAGTCACCGGTCTTGTTCACATCTCCGAAATCGCTGACAACTACGTGAAAGACGTCAACGATCATCTGAAACTGCAGGACATCGTGACGGTGAAAGTGATTCATGTGGACAAAGACGGCAAGATCGGCTTGTCCATCAAGCAAGCGATCGATAAACCTGCCGCACAAAAGCCCGCTCGCTCGGAAAGACAAGGCAGTTACCAAGGAGATGGCGAAAAATCCGGACGCTCGCACCGGAGCGGCGGAGACCGGGACGGTCACCATAGCGGTCGCCCATTCAAAACTCCTTCCAAATCTTCCTTCGAGGAAAAAATGTCACGCTTTTTGAAAGACAGCGAAGAACGCATATCGTCTCTGAAAAAAAATACCGAATCCAAACGGGGAGGTAGAGGCGCTAGACGCGTTTGATTCTATAAATCACCGATCGACACCACGAAGAGACAATCGTTTACGGTAGTGCGGCGTCGCGCGGCACGAATCCGGTTTATCGCAAAGAAAAAGCCTGATCTTGGAGTCAGGCTTTTTTTGTCGGAAATTTCTTTCAATCTACCAACTCATTGTGACAAACTTTATGCTAGATTGCTTTTATAATAGGAGGCACCAAATCCGTAGAAGGTGGTGTCTCAAACCGATGGTCAAAAATATGATAGGCAGCCTTGGGGCGCATTGGACCGGCGTGTCGCAAAAAATGAAACGCCCTTGGCGAAAAATCGCCGCAGAGAATCGGCTCGTCCAAGCGTTCGTTGCCAAAAAGTGGTCCATATTGTTGTTCGTTATGGGATTTTTGCTCGGGAGAGCTATGATATTGGAGGAGCTTGCGCCGTTTGCCGTCGCGTATTTTGCCGTGATCTACTTTCTGCGCAAAGACGCATTAAAATGGGTCGGCCTATCGTTGTTTCTCGGGAGTTTGTTTTCCGCGCAAAACCATACCGGATATATCGTGACGGAAATCATCGTCTTTCTGTGCATCCAGAAAGCGATTGAAAAGTATGAACGATCGGATATATCCGCCGCTCCGCTCATCGTGTTTACGTCCACGTTTCTCGTGCAGCTGTTCGCCTACCTCGTCGAGGACAATCTCACCTGGTATACGCTCATGTTAACGGCGGTCGAGTCGGCATTAAGCTTTATTCTTACTCTCATTTTTATTCAGGCGATTCCGGTGTTTACGCTGACGCGAAAAAATTATCATTTGAAAAATGAAGAAATCATATGTCTCATCATCCTGCTGGCATCCGTGATGACCGGCACCGTCGGCTGGTCGGCGGGACCCGCGACGGTAGAGCATGTGTTGAGCCGGTATTTGATTATGCTGTTCGCGCTGGTCGGCGGGGCGCCGCTGGGCGCTTCGGTCGGCGTCGTCAGCGGATTGATTTTGAGCCTGGCCGATACGAGCGCCGTATATCAAATCAGTTTGCTGGCGTTCGCCGGCATGCTCGCCGGCCTGTTGAAAGAGGGCCGCAAAATGGCGGTCGCTTTGGGAATGCTCATCGGCTCGTCCATCCTTTCGATCTATGCGGGCAATCAGGTGCAGGTGATGCATTCGATGTGGGAATCGGTGGCTGCGGCGGCGCTGTTTTTATTGACGCCGGGCGGCATCGTGCAAACGATTGCCAAGTATGTGCCGGGCACGCAAGAGCATATGAAATCGCAGCACGATTACGCGAAGCGGGTTCGCGACATTACCGCAAGCCGGGTGGAACAGTTTTCCGAAGTGTTTCGCCAGTTGGCGCGCAGCTTTTTGCAGTTTGCCGGCGAGGAACGGATGGAACGTCGGGAAGAAGAGGTCGGCCATTTTATGAACGTCGTCGCCCAGCGATCCTGTGTGTCCTGCTGGAAACGGAAGCAGTGCTGGGACGAGAAATTTTATGAGACCTACAAAGTCATGACCGATATGATGACGGAGATCGAAGTGGGAGGAAGCCTGGCGAAAAACAAGATCGCCCCGGAATGGAAGAAGGTCTGCATTAAAGCCGAGCAGGTGGCGGAATTGATGAACCGGCAGTACGAGCTGTACCAGCATAATATGCATTGGAAAAAGCAGATTCAGGAAAGCCGGCAGCTCGTCGCCGATCAATTGTCCGGTGTTTCGCAGGTGATGGAAGATCTGGCCCAGGAAATCAAGCGCGAAGGGCAGGAGCTGTTTCTTCAGGAAGAACAAATCCGCCACGCTCTGGAAGAACTCGGACTGTCGATTCACAGCATCGACATTATCAGTCTCGATGAAGGCAACGTGGAGATCGAGATCGTTCATCAATATACGAAAGGCTTCGATGAATGCCGCAAAATCATTGCGCCGCTGCTCTCCGACATTCTCGGGGAAAATATCGCGGTGAAGAGGGAGGAATTTTCCGATCGGGGTGAAGGATATTATACGGTCACGTTCGGTTCGGCCAAAGAATATGACGTGGAAACCGGCATCGCCGGGGCCGCGAAAGGCGGGGAACTGCTGTCCGGGGACAGCTTCAGCACGGTTGAGCTCGGCAACGGCAAGTTCGCGGTCGCCTTAAGCGACGGTATGGGCAACGGGGCGCGCGCCCGCGCGGAGAGCAGCACCGCTTTGAATATTTTGCAGCAGCTGCTGCAGTCGGGAATGGACGAGAAGCTGGCGATCAAATCGGTCAATTCGGTGCTGATGCTGCGCTCGTCGGATGAAATGTTTGCGACGGTGGACGTGGCGCTCATCGACCTGTACAGCGCCCAGACGACGTTTATGAAAATCGGTTCGACCCCCAGCTTTATCAAGAGGGGTTCGGAAGTGATAGCGATAAGCGCGAACAATTTGCCGATCGGCATTTTGCACGATATCGAGGTCGATCTTATCGGCCTGCAGCTTCAGCCGGGCGATTTGTTAATTATGGTGACGGACGGCATCTATGACGCGCCCGGCCATGCGGTGAACAAAGAACTGTGGATGAAGCGGATAATACAGGAAATCGATTGCGACCATCCGCAGGAATTTGCCGACTGTTTGCTGGAAACGATCGTCCGCGGCCAGCATGGGGACATTGTGGACGACATGACGGTCGTGGTGGCGAGAATTGAAAAATACAAGCCGGAATGGGCGACATTTCGCTGGCCCGGCCTTACGCGTATCGAACGTCCGAAAACGGTCAGCTGACCACTGGCCCTGTACGAGCCGGCGAGCTATATTTGATGCATAAAGAGCGCCGCATGGCGCTCTTTTTATAATTTTGCGGGGCGGGAGCGGTCTTCCGCCTCGTTTTTGTTCGTGGGGATCGATTCGTGGCGAAACACAAGGACTGCCGCACCGCCCCTTTAAAGCATCCTGCGACAAGCTCCGGGCGAAGGAGCGCAACGATTCGAATCGGAGGCCATCGCCTCTCCTGGCGCGCGTTGCGGCGCTGCACGGCGGGCGACCGGCGGGTGACCCCAACCCGGCGCGCTCGCCGCATGGTGGCGGTCAACCCCATGAATGCTACATGGTGGCGTTCAACCACATGTACCACCACATGTACCACCACATGGTGGCGGTCAACCCCAAGTATCGCCATAGCGGTCAACCCCCCCTGTATCGCCGACGTATGTTGCACAAAATGCAACATATATAGGACGAAAACGGCCTGAAGCTCAATAAATTGCATAAAGTGCAACATGTACCGGAAGAATCGTCATTTTCGCCCGGTTTGCCCCCAATAAGTTGTATTCAGTACAACTTAAACAAACAACAAGCGAGTACAGAGCATTTATGTTGCATTTTTATACGAAAATAAAAGTCCCTAAATATGGATACACTGAGGCAAGAAAGAAAAAAAAGACCCACCACCAGAAAAAGCGACTTTTACGAAAA
>JAWLCZ010000136.1:0-11663 GCA_041686835.1 Paenibacillaceae bacterium
CTTTCCCCTATCGATGCTTATCCTTATCCGTAAATTCAGCTTACTGCTTATTCGATTCGTGCGTCAATCCACAAACAAGATTATCGGAACGCACCTACTCATCATATTTTTTTATCGCTGCCAATTTTGCGCAAATGTTTTGAATTTTTCGAGTATAATAGTCTGTACAGGTGTAAATGAAGCGATTAGGTCAGGGTGATGCGGATGATGATTCCCGTAGTCGAATTTTTTGAGAATTTGCCCGAAAAATATTGCGCCCGCTGCGGCAGCGTCATTCAGGAGCAGGCTGACTGCTACAATACGGTATGCCATGAATGCGCGGATGCCCGAAACGACTTGAAGCAGGAGTCGCCGGGAAACGGATGAACCGCCGCAAGTTTTCTAAAGGGTAAAGAGAGAAAGAGACCATTACGAACCGTTTCATCGTTAATGGCCTCTTTCTCTTGTGCTATCTGTTCATCTGATGAACGGAATGTCCCAGCGCACCTTCCGCCGCTTCCATCACCATTTCGCCTAAAGTCGGATGAGCGTGAATCGTCAGCGCGATATCTTCCAGCGTTGCGCCCATTTCAATCGCCAGGCCCAGTTCGGCGATCAAATTGGACGCTTCCGGTCCGACGATCTGCGCGCCGAGCACCAGACCGGTATCTTGATCGGCCACCACTTTCACAAACCCGTCCGCAGCATGGAGGGACAATGCCCTTCCGTTGGCTGCGTAAGGGAATTTGCCTGTCTTCACCGCGTATCCTTTCTCTTTCGCTTCCGTCTCGTTCAAACCGACGCTCGCGATTTCGGGGTCGGAGAACACAACCGCCGGAATCGCTTTATAGTCGATGGCGCTCGGCAGTCCGGCGATCGCTTCGGCGGCCACTTTCCCTTCATAGGAAGCTTTGTGGGCCAGTGCCGGGCCCGCCACGATATCGCCTATGGCGTAAATGTTCGGCAGGCTCGTGCGGCATTGCCCGTCTATTTCAATCAACCCGCGATCCGTCATTTTAACGCCTATCGCAGCCAGACCGAGATCCTCCGTATTCGGCCGCCGTCCGACCGTAACGAGCACATAGTCGGCCGTCGCCTGCTTTTCTTCCCCTTTCACGGTGAACGTCACGGTGACATCGGTATCCGTCTGTTTCGCTTCCTTGGCCATCGCTTCCGTGTACACTTCGACGCCCTGCTTCTGCAAATTGCGCGCGACCAATCGGGACATCTCTTTCTCGAAGCCGGGAAGTATCGTATCCGAGCCTTCGAGAACGGTCACCTTCGTACCGAATTTCGCGTACGTTTGGCCCAGCTCGATGCCGATGTACCCTCCGCCGATCACGATGAGACTTTTCGGTATTTCCTGCAGCTCCAAAGCTTCCGTCGAAGACAGGATGCGGCCGCCGAACGGGAAAGCTTTCAATTCTATCGGACGGGAGCCGGTAGCGATGATACAATGGTTGAATTTGTAGCGGTTCCCTTCTTCCTCGGTGCTCACGCTCACTACATTGTCGCTGACAAAAAACGCTTCTCCGTGCAGCACCTGCACTTTATTGCCTTTCAGCAGCGAGCTTACGCCGCCGGTCAATTTATTGACGACGCTTTTTTTCCATTCCTGGACTTTGGCGAAATCGACCTTTACGCCTTCCGCCTGGATGCCGATATCGGCAGCGTGGCTCATCGCTTCGTATTGATGAGCCGCGGAAATGAGCGCCTTCGAAGGAATACAGCCGCGATTCAGGCAAACGCCGCCCACTTCCGCCCTGTCGACGATGACGACGCTTTTCCCCAATTGGGCGGCGCGTATCGCTGCGACATAGCCTCCCGGACCGGCGCCGATGACGAGCACATCGACTTCCGTAACAAAATCGCCTACGACCATGGGGCTACACCTCCATTACTAACAGCTGCGGATCTTCCAGCAGCCGCTTCACGTAGTTCAGCGCATTTTGCGCGGTCGCCCCGTCGATGAGCCGGTGGTCGAAGCTTAGCGACAGAGCCATCACGTTGCCGACGACGATTTCCCCGTTTTTCACGACCGGCTTTTCCGAAATCCGGCCGGTGCCGAGGATGGCGACCTCCGGATAATTGATGACCGGAGTAAAGAACATGCCTCCCGCCGACCCGATGTTCGTAATGGTAATTGTGCTTCCTTTCAGTTCGCCCGGAGACAGCTTTCCTTCACGTCCGCGCGATGCGAGATCGCGAATTTCCGAGGCGATCGACCAAATGTTCTTCCGATCCGCATCGAACACGACCGGCACGATGAGTCCGTTGTCCGTATCGGTGGCAATGCCGACGTGGTAATACTTCTTGTACACAATTTCGTTCTTCTCATCGTCGATGGAAGCGTTAAGCGCGGGAAACTCGCGCGCAGCGGCGACCAAAGCTTTGACGATAAACGGCAGATAAGTAAGCTTCACGCCTTTTTGCTCCGCCAGCGGTTTCGCTTTCGCGCGCAGCGCGACCAGCTCGGTCACATCCACTTCGTCCATAATGGTCACATGGGGAGCGGTATAAACCGATTTGACCATCGCATTGGCGATCGCTTTCCGGATCCCTCTGAGCGGAACCCGTTCTTCCACGGCGTCTCCCGACGGACGGGCCGGCGTGACGGCGGTTGGCTTCACGTCTTCCTGACGAGCCTCATCCTGAACGGCCGGCGTTTTGCCGGAGGCAAACGCGATTACATCTTCCCGCGTAATGCGGCCGTTTTTCCCGGTTGCCGGCACTTCGGCGATATTGACCCCTTTTTCCCTGGCCAATTTGCGGACGCTCGGAGTGGCCAGCACTTCACGTTTGGCCTTGTCAGCCGCTGCGGACGGCGCCACCGCAGGCGCAGGTTTGGCCGCCGCTTCCTCCGCCGGCGTTTGGACCGCGGCTTTGTCCGCATGGGCGGCCGCCGCTGCCCCCGCAGCTTCCGCCCCGCCGTGCTGCCCGTGATCCGGCTGCTGCGGCACCTCGCCTTCGACCTCAAACGTGGCAAGCACTTGGCCGACGGTTGCCACCGTACCTTCCGGCACTTTGATTTCAATCACTTTGCCGGTTACGGGGGACGGCACTTCAACGACCGCCTTGTCGTTCTCGACATTCATAATAATGTCGTCTTCCTGCACCGTATCCCCCGGTTTAATGAGCCACTGCACAATTTCCCCCTCATGCAGACCTTCGCCGAGTTCGGGGAGCCTGTATTCGAAAATTGCCACAATGATACCTCCTCGGTAATGTCTCGCGTATGGTTAAAAATCGAGAACTTCGTTCAGCGCTTTGACGACGCGCGCCGGATTCGGCAGCCACTCGTCCTCGATCAGCCCGAACGCATATACGGTATCCGGCGCCGCCACGCGCAGCACGGGCGCCTCCAGGTGAAGAATCGCCTTTTCGTTGATTTGCGCGATAACTTCCGCCGCCACTCCTGACGTTTTCTGCGCTTCCTGCACGACGATGGCGCGGTTCGTTTTTTTGATCGATTCCACGATCGTTTCGATATCGAGCGGCATCAGCGTGCGAAGATCGATGACTTCCACTTTCGCCCCGCGCGTTTTCTCGATCTCTTCCGCCGCTTTCAAAGAAGTGTGAACCATCGCGCCGTAAGTGATGACCGTGACGTCGCTGCCTTCGCGCACCACATTCGCCTTGCCAATCGGCACCGTGTAGTCGCCCTCCGGAACTTCCGCGCGGAACAAGCGGTATAATTTCAAATGTTCCATAAAAAATACCGGGTCGTTGTCGCGAATCGCCGAGATGAGCAGCCCTTTCGCGTCATAAGGATTCGACGGAACGACCACTTTGATGCCCGGGGTTTGCACGAGCAGCCCTTCCAGGCTGTCGGTGTGCAGCTCCGGCGCCTTCACGCCGCCGCCGAACGGCGTACGGAACACGATCGGGCTGCTGTATCTTCCGCCGGACCGGTAACGCATGCGCGCCGCCTGTGCGCAGATGGAATCCATCGCTTCAAAGATAAATCCGATAAACTGGATTTCGGCCACCGGCCGGAATCCTTGAACGCCAAGTCCGACCGCGAGTCCGCATATGCCCGATTCCGCCAGAGGCGTGTCGAATACCCTCTCTTCGCCGAACTGCTTCTGCAGCCCTTCCGTTGCGCGGAATACGCCGCCAACTTTACCTACGTCTTCTCCGAACACGAGCACGTTCGGATCGCGTTCCAACTCGACGCGCATCGCGTCTTTGATCGCCTCAATCATTGTCATTTGCGCCATGACTTACTAATCCCCCTTACGCATCACGAAAATTGTGCTTTCTGCTCTTCCAAATGTGGAGGTGTCGTTTCAAACATGCTGTCAATCAGGCCCGCCACCGTCATTTTCTCGGTTTCTTCCGCTTTCTTGATATGCTCAAGCACAGCCTGCTTCGCTTCTTCGATCGTTTTGTTCTCGTCCTCTTCGCTCCACAATTGTTTGGCTTCCAAATATTTGCGGAAACGGACCAGCGGATCTTTTTTCTCCCATTCGCTTGCTTCGTCTTTGGTCCGGTACTTCGTCGGGTCGTCGCCGGACATCGAATGCGGGCCAAACCGGTACGTAAGCGCTTCGATCAGTGTCGGTCCCTCTCCGTTCCGCGCACGTTCAGCCGCGTCGGATACCGCTCTGTATACCGCCAGCACGTCCATGCCGTCCACCTGAATGCCGTGAATGCCGGCAGCAACCGCCTTCTGGGCAATCGTTTCGGCTGCGGTCTGTTTTTCGCGCGGCGTTGAGATGGCATACTGGTTATTTTGTACCACAATGATAACCGGCAGCTTGAACGCCCCTGCAAAGTTCATTCCTTCGTAGAAATCGCCCTGCGAGCTTCCTCCGTCCCCCGTATACGTAATGACGACATTCTTCGTTCCGCGTTTCTTGAGCCCCATCGCCACTCCCGCGGCTTGGACGATTTGCGCGCCGATAATGATTTGCGGCATGAGCACATTGACGCCCTCGGGAATTTGTCCGCCGTGCTGATGGCCGCGGGAATACAGGAACGCCTGGTACATCGGCAGCCCGTGCCATACGATTTGCGGCATGTCGCGGTAGCCCGGGCAAATGAAGTCTTCTTTCGTCAAGGCGAATTCGCTGCCGATCATCGTGCCTTCCTGTCCGGAAACCGGCGCATAAAATCCGAGCCGCCCCTGACGGTTCAAACTGACCGCGCGCTGGTCCCATATCCGGGTAAACACCATTCTTCTCATCAGTTCTCTGAGCTGTTCGTCGCTTAGACGCGGCAACGCTTCTTCATTCACGACCGTTCCGTCAACGGACAAAACCGCGAGAGGTTCCGGTATGTCAACGCGGATTCCGGAAAGCTGCCTGTTTGCACCATTCACCTTACTCAACTCGATCACCTCATGTTTGAATTGAAAAACAGGTATCTGTAATAGCAATATTATAAACCTGTTATTGAACTAAGGTCAAAGCAAATCTTTATACAACAAACATTTTTTCGGATATATAATATATAACAGGATATGAAAATATATAATACAGATTACAACATTTGCGATTCGCCTTCCGTTATTCTGCACGAAAAGCAGCCAAATCAAACCAAAAAGGATGATAAAAATGAACGATTCACGATACTACAAACGGACGATTCTCAAAAAGGAGATCGCGTCCGAAGCTCTCGGGCAGCGGCGGGGCGTCAGAATCTATCTTCCGCCCGGATACAGCGAACTGCTGTCTTACCCTGTGCTCTACTGCCAGGACGGGGAAGATTTTTTCAACTTCGGGCGGGTGGCCACTCATGCGACGCGCCTCATTCTTGATGACGGAATGCAGCCGGTCATCATTGTCGGCGTAGACGTGGACAAGTCGGTGCGGACAGCCGAATACGCCCCCGAAGGAAGCCGGTTTGCCGCTTACTGCAAGTTTTTCAGCGAGGAGCTCGTGCGGGACATTGAACGCCATTTTCCCGCCAGAACGGATGCGTCCGATCGAGTGTTGGCGGGCGATTCGCTCGGCGGAACCGTATCCCTTCACCTGGCTCTCGATTATCCGCACCTTTTCAATCAAGTGATCTCGCTGTCGGGCGCATTTCTTCCGTCCACACAACAGCGTATCGCGTTGGAAAGCGACTTGTCGCGGCTAAACATTTACATGGTTATCGGCCTGGAGGAGCGGGAGGTCAGCACGGACCGCGGGGTGTTTGATTTTCTCGGCTTGAACCGGGAAACACAAAAAATCCTCTCTGACAAACGCGCGAATGTGCTGTACAAGGAGAGGCAAGGGAAGCATATTTGGGGGTTCTGGCAAAATGAACTGCCGGAAGCTTTGCTTTATTTTTTCTCCTAAACTTTCATCGATTTCACGGGTGCCGCCGTCTCCCGTCTTTCCCGAAACACGGGCGAATATTTGACGACAGCGGCAAAGCCCCCGGCCGCCGCGGCACTCAACAAGGCGCTGACGTAAAAGGCCGACTGGAACCCGGAAACGGAAGCGTACCATCCGCCGGCAAGACCGCCGGCGATTTTGCTGATTCCGCTCACGATGACGGCGTTCATCATCTGCCCGCTTGCTTTTAATTCGTCCATCACATGATCCTGGACATATTGGGCCAGACAAAGATAAAAAATGATATAAGTGCCGCCGTGCAGCAGCCAGATCCAAAGGATGGTCCCGGACGACAATACGGTTGCGTAAAGCAGCCACCGCACCGCATGGATGATACCCGACGCGATGAGCAGACGGATGATGCCGAACCGCTTGTAAAATTTCTCGAAAAACATCATAAACGGAAACTGGCTGAACGAACCGATCATGAGTCCGAGTCCGACCCATTCCGGGCCGATTCCCAATTGCCCACTGTAAACCGCGTGAAAAGCGAAAAAGAATCCCAGGGTGCATTCGATCAGAAAAGCGTAAATATAAATGTAAACCAATCTCTTGTTTCGGAACAGGTCGATGAACCTGACTTTCCTTTGCCCGCTTTGATGACCTGCGACCGGAGGAATGGAATAAGAAAGCAGAAAGGCGAAAAACAGGAGCAGCGAAGTTATGGAAAAAATATACCGGATGTCGGATGCAAACAACCATCCCGCCAACAACGACATCACGGCAAAACCGACAGATCCCATCGTCCGGATCGTGGAAAAACGCAATTGCTGCTTGGCGGCAATCTCCAACGCGATCGCATCGCTCAACGGATTGATCGCGCATTGGAAAAAAGTGAAGACGACCGTTGCCAGAATGAGCGGCCAGAGGAGATTTCCCGACAACGGGATAAGCCAAATGCCGGCCACCGAAAAGAGAAGGCACACTTTCAGCACGGTGTTTTTGAATGGGGAGCGATCGCTGACGATTCCCCATAGCGGCTGGCCCACTAAAGCTACCAGGGCGCCGATGGAAGTGAGCAGGCCGATTTCCACATGGCTCAAACGGATATCCGCGTAATACAGGCTGATATATGAGAAATAAGCTCCGATACTCATGAAAATAAGCGCATAATACAATGACAGCGAGATTCTGGCATTCGTTTTCACATCGTTCACTTCCCCTCCATCCATTATAAAGCTTTATGGAAAACTAAGGAACATCCGTTTCGTAATCGTTCTAATCATCGTTCTGATTATCGTTCTGATTCAAAGAAAAAACCGCTCCGTCTCCCGTTCCGGAGAAAGAGCGGCGCTGTCTCGGCAATCAACTGGTGTACAAGGACAGGGGATTTCGTGTCTCCCGCAGCCAAACTTCCATTCCGCCAGGTTCCCTGTTATCCCACGCATAATAAGGGATCGCCGTAAACTGTACTCCACCGTTTTCGGCTATGCCTTGAATGACCGTAACCCCATCCAGCAAATCCGGCTTATGCTCAGTTATAAATCGGGTTTCTGCCGGCAACGAAAAAGTTTTCAGATCAAACGGGTTATCCGTTTGTTCCAGGCAATAAACCAATGGACCTCTTTGCAGCGCAACCTTGCCGTTGTTGGCCTTCACTTTCGGATGCGCGTACACTCTTTCCACCGGCATGTCGAATTGAATCGCTATGGCGTCCCCCGCTTTCCACTGCCGCCGCAGTACGAAGTACCCTTTTTCCACCGATATTTCGGATACCGGAACGCCGTTTACGCTGAGTTTTGCGCATTTGCACCAACCGGGATAGCGCAGACGTACGGCAAAATCGGAAACGCCCTGCGGATCGATCGTGATATGCACGGAACCTTCCCAAGGATAATGGGTGATTTGCCTGAATTGAACTTGCCCTTCCTTTACCGCAACGGTGCCGGTTCCGGCCAAATAAAGATTCACATTGACGCCCTGATCGTCCGCGGCGTACACATAGCTGCCGATCGACGGAATAAACCGGGCAATATTGGTCGGGCAGCAGGAACAATCGAACCATGCGACGCGATGATGGCTTCCGTCGGAAGACAGCGGGTTCACGTAGAAAAATTTGTCTCCCGTCAAAGAGACTCCCGCCAATACGCCGTTGTACATCGCTCTTTCCACGACATCGGCATATTTGCCGTCTCCGTGCAATAAGTTCATCCGGTGATTCCACAGCACCATGCCGATGGACGCGCACGTTTCGCAATATGCGGTGTCGTTGGGCATGTCATAATCTTCCGTGAACCCTTCGTTATGCTTGGACGGGCCGATTCCGCCCGTGATATACATGTTCCGGTTCACGACACTGTCCCACAATCGGTCGAGCGCGGCAAGATAGCCTTGATCGCCCGTCAGCGCAGCCACATCGGCCACCGCGGCATAATAATACATGGCGCGAACCGCATGGCCGCTTACGCCGGTAAGCTCGCGCACCGGTTTGTCGTCCTGGCAATAAGCCGGCCCCCAGTCTTTATTATCCCAAATATATCCTGCGCCGTGCCCGTGGCCGCGTTCTTCGATGAGCCACTGTGCCAGCTTCCAGTAACGCTCCTCGCCGGTTTCATGGTAAAGTTTGATTAATGCCAGTTCGATTTCCTGGTGTCCTTCCACCCAATGCCTTTTTCCCGGGCCGAAAAGGGATTCGATATGATCGACCAGCCTGCAGGCGACATCCAGAAGTTTCCGTTTCCCTGTAGCCTGTTTGTAGGCCACCGCCGCCTCGATCAGGTGTCCTGCGCAGTACATTTCGTGCATGGCCATGTCCGTCCATTTTTGGTCCGGCCATTGGCCGGAATGGTTTCCAGCGTTGTTATCGCCGCCGTTATCGCCGTTTGGCTCCGGTTTTGCCGCCGCGTTTCTTTCGCGTTCTTTTATAGTGAAATAGGCCATCAAATACCCGTCTTTTTCCTGGGCGGCGGCAATTTTGTCGATAATTTCATCGGCCTTCCTCTCCAGTTCCGGATCGGGAATGCTCATTAATGAATAGGCAATGCCCTCGAGCACTTTGTACACGTCCGAATCGTCGAAATAGATTCCTTGAAACCCGCCTTCCAGCAAACCCGCGGCTTTTTCGAAATTGGAAATTCTCCCGGTCTCTTCGCATTTCTCAATGCACGCCTTGAGGGCGGCTTGCTTGTGCGCTCTGACCCTCGGCGCCCAAAACGCGTCTTCTATGGTTACCTGTGTAAACGGGACATGGTTCAGTTTGCGGAATACCGTTTGTTCATTCATCGATTTCATTCGCCTCTTCCTTTCCTGTTTCCTCTCTATATATACTCCGCACAGGCCGCATTATCCTTTAATGCCCGTCAAAGCAATCCCTTCAATGAAATAACGCTGGGCAAAAAAGAACAGTACGACGATCGGCGCAAGCACTACAGTGGATGCGGCCATCAAATAACCCCACTGGGCGTTGTATAACCCGCGGAATGAAGCCAGGCCAAGCGACAGCGTAAATTTGCTGTCATCGCTAAGGTAAATGAGCGGTCCGAGAAAGTCGTTCCAGACTCCGATAAACGTAAAAATGCCCACGACAATCAATGCCGGTTTCGAAAGCGGAACGATGACCGAAAAGAACACTTGCAGCGGTGTGGCGCCGTCCATATAAGCGGCTTCGTCCAAATCCTTCGGGATGGTCATGAAAAACTGCCGCAACAGGAATATGTTGAATGCGCCGCCGCCGAACCATGCGGGAACGGTCAGCGGGTAAAACGTATTGATCGCCCCGGCCAGCTTCCAAAACATGAATGTCGGAATCAGCGTCACCGCATAAGGCAGCATGAGCGTGCTGAGCAAAATGCCGAACACCAGATTCCGCCCGGGCCATCTCAATCTCGCAAAGCTGTATGCGGCCAAAGAACTGGTGATGAGCACGCCGGCCATGACAAACAGCTCAATCGTCATCGTATTTAAGAAATACAAGTGAAACGGAACCAGCGTCAGCGCTTCGCTGTAATTGCTCCATTCAAAAGGGCGCGGAATCCATTCCGGCGGATAGATGAATATTTGCGCCGTGCTCATCACGGAGCTGCGGAGCAGCCAGAGGAAAGGAAACAGCATAACCGCGCTGCCCGCAATGAGCAAAAGATAACTGACCGCTTTCGATATCGCCGTTCTTTTGCTTTTTCCCAGCGGCAGCGTTCGAGTTTTCACCGCAATTTGCGCAGACATGGTTTACCCCCTCTCCCCTTCGTAATACACCCATTTTTTGGAAGTTTTGAAGACGATGAACGTCAGCGACATAATGATGATAAACAGAACCCACGCCAATGCCGAAGCATACCCCATTCGGGTTTCGCTGAAGGCGGTTCTGTACAGATAAAACACGTAAAATAAGGTGGAATTGTTCGGGCCGCCGTCGGTCATGACGTAAGCTTCATTAAATACCTGGAACGTTCCGATTAAAGACATGATCAGGTTAAAAAAGATCGTCGGCGTCATAATCGGGATCGTCACATGAACAAACTTGTGCCAAAAGGTGCCCCCGTCCACTTCAACCGCTTCATACAGGTGGGAGGGCACCCCCTGCAGCCCCGCAAGAAAGATGACCGCCGCATTGCCGATGCCCCAGGTGCTCATGATGATTAAAGAAGGCACCGCCGTTTTTTCATCATAAATCCACTGCGATCCGGGCAGACCCATCGCATTCAGCAGTGAATTCAGCAGACCGAAATCCGGATTGAAGAGCCACAGCCACAGCATCGTATTGGCAATGCTCGGCACGATAACCGGCAAATAAAAGATGGTGCGGAAAATGGGGCGGCCTTTGACATCCTGATTCAACAGAAGGGCGACCAGAAAAGCCAGTATAATGCCCAAAGGAACGGCACCCAAGGAATAATAGGCCGTGGCGAACAAAGATTTCCGGAACAATTCGTCTTCAAAAAACATCTCCTTGTAGTTGCCGAATCCGATAAATTTGAACGAACCTCCGATATTCCAGTCGGTGAAGCTGAAAAACAGCGAGGCGATCATCGGACCGATCGTAAAGAGGATAAAACCGAGCATGGCAGGCATTGCGAGCAAAATGCCCCATTTGCGCTCCATCCTGCCGATGCCGGACATTTTCTTTATTGCGGTTCGGCTCATCAATTCTCCTCCTTCTATAGCTGTGAAAGTTGCGGGGATCCTTTTCGCAAAGGATCCCCGCCCGGTCGTGATTTCAAGATGGAGATCGGATTATTTGGCGTACTTCCCTTTCAACAGCGGCTGAACATCTTTGGCCATTTCATCCAATGCTTCTTTTGCCGGTTTTTTGTTGGTCCAAATCAGATCCAGCTTTGCGCTAATTTTCGGATCGATGGCCGCCCAGTTTTTCAGGCTGTATTCCGGGGAAGGAACCGCGTTGTTAAGGGTATAGTCGATGAC
>JAWLCZ010000137.1:0-11425 GCA_041686835.1 Paenibacillaceae bacterium
GTCGTCGATATCAATGGTCCGCGCTGCGAATGCGGAAATATCGGATGCTTGGAAACTTTTGCATCGGGCGTTGCCATCGTAAGAAGAGTGAAGGAAGAAATCCGGCGGGGAGCCGAGAGCATGCTGAAACCCGTATTCAACCGCCGGGAAGCGGACGTCACGCTGGAGGCTGTCATTGAAGCCGCTCACGCCGGGGATGAACTGGCGAACGGCATCATGCGGGAGGCCGGCCGATATTTGGGAGTCGGGGTATCGACGATCATTAATTATTTCAATCCGGAAATGATTATATTGGGCGGAATTCTGGTTAACCAATATCCGGATATAGTCGACATCGTCAAAGACAACGTAAAAAACAGGGTGCTGCCGCATTTTCACAATAAAATTCCGATTGAAAAATCGGTTTTGGGCGAACGTGCGGATATTATCGGAGCGGCGTCCATGGTCATCCAGCATCTGTTCGACCATTCCGAACTGCTCCTGCAGAAAGCTTGATTCGGCCTGCACCCATATCAAGCTCGCGAGAAGGAAGGGGATGAAACGTGCGAACGAACTGCCTCATCGTACAATCGGGAGGGCCGACGTCAGTCATTAACAGCACATTGTGCGGGATCATCGAAGAAGCGTTCCAAAGCGGTTTTGTTCATAAAGTGTATGGATCCCGTCAAGGGATTTACGGACTGCTTCACGGAGATTACGCCGATCTCGGAAAATTGTCCGAACAGAACCTTGCCAGATTAAGGAGGACGCCCGGGATCGCCCTGGGCTCCTGGAGATCGAAATTGAGCGAAGAAGACATACATACGATGGTATCCCACATGCAATCGTTCGATATCGGCATTGTTTTTTATATCGGCGGAAACGGTTCGATGAAGGTTGCCCATATGATCTATGAAAGCGCTCTATCGAGAGGATATCCGTTAATCGTGATAGGAGTTCCCAAAACGATTGACAACGATATCATGCATACTCACCATACTCCCGGATTCGGAAGCGCCGCGAAATTTGTGGGAACGTGCATCATGGAGGCCGGGCTTGATATTTACAGCTTGTGGCATAACCAGAAAATCACCATTGTCGAAACAATGGGCAGAAATACGGGATGGTTGGCCGCGTCGAGCGCGCTGGCCAGACTGAACGGTTCCGCCTGTCCTCACCGCATCTATATTCCGGAATCGCCTTTTTCCATCGAAGCATTCCTGCGGGATATCCAGGCAACGTACAGGGAACACGGATATGCGATGGTCGTTGTATCGGAGGGAATCCGTGACGCGAACGGGCGAATCGTCGGAGAAGATCCCGAGGTGAAAGACAGAGTGGGCAGACCGGGTGTAGGAGGGGTTTCCGCATATTTAACCCGGCTTGTGCAGGAACATACCGGCTATTCCGCGCGTTATGCGGTGCCCAGCATATGGCAGAGAACGGGAATGCATATGGCGTCGGCAACGGATGCGAACGAAGCTTACCTTATAGGAAAGGAGGCAGTACGCCGTGCGGCGGAAGGAGTATCCGGCATGATGATTACGCTGCGGGATGCAGCCGGCACCTTCGGTTTGGAGCCGTTAGCCAACGTAGCGGAAACCGAAAGGCCTTTCCCCTTGGAATGGTATAATGCCGAAGAAAACTTTGTGACAAGCGAATTTGTGGACTATGTTCTGCCGCTGATTCAGGGTGAAGTAAGCGTGGAGATGCATAACGGCCTTCCTGTTTATCAGCATGCGTTATTTTATTAACTTCTTAAATTTAATTTAATTTAAAAATACATCTTAAACGAAATGAGGGTGTTAAGCAATGAATATCGTTTCATCCACTCCGCTGTTAGAAGAAGCGAGAAAACAAGGGTACGGGATCATGGCCTTTAACGTCGATACGGTGGAAATGATTCAGGCGGTCGTAGAGGCCGCCGAAGAATGCAGATCTCCGCTAATCCTGCAGACGACCGGAAGCGCAATACAATATTTGGGAATCCGCTATATGGTCAATGCGGTCAAAACCGCGGCAAGCCAGTCCACCGTTCCCATCGCCCTGCACTTGGATCACGGGCAAGATTACGAACTGATCATGCAATGCATAAAGGCCGGATATTCATCCGTCATGATTGATGCATCGATGTACCCTTTTGAAGAAAATGTAAGGCGTACGAAAGAAGTGGCCCAGGTGGCAAGGGCGCTGAAAATCAACGTGGAAGCGGAGCTGGGTAAAGTGGGCGGCGTGGAGGATGAGCTCGTTGTCGACGATGCGGATAGTGTGCTGGCCGATCCGGACGATTGCAAAAGGTTTGTCGAACTGACCAATATAACGTGCCTGGCGCCGGCTGTAGGAACGGCACACGGCTTGTATAAATCGGAACCGAAAATCGACTTTGACAGAATCGAGAAAATTGCCCGCGTGGTCGATATCCCTCTTGTTCTGCATGGCGGTTCGGGAATACCGGAGCACCAGCTGAAAAAATGCATCTCGCTCGGGATGGCCAAAATTAACCTGGGAACGGAAATCAAGCACACTTATTACAATACCGTAAAGCGAGTGATGCAGGAAAACCCGTCGGGCAACGATATCCGCAAATGTTTGATCGCGGCCAGGAATGAAATCAAAAAATTGGCCGTCAGAAGCATGCAGATGGTCGGATCGGTTGACCGCGTGTAAGTGGGGGGTGTCAACTGTGAGAATACTTGAGGTGGATTTATGCTCTGTTTAGGCGGGATCGACATCGGGGGAACCAAATGTGCGGTGAGTTTGGGCGAGCTGACGGACAACGGCATCACGCTCATCGATAAAATCAAGTTTCCAACGCCGGAAACTCCGCAAGAAACGATTGTGAGGCTTCAGCATGCTTTAACGGAACTTTTGGACAAGCATGGCCAATATACGTTAAAGGCGATCGGCATCAGCTGCGGAGGCCCTCTTGACAGCAAGGAAGGCGTGTTGTACTCGCCTGCGGTTTTGCCGGGATGGGATCGGGTTCCCATCGTCGCGCCGTTCAGGGAACGGTTCCATGTCCCGGTACAATTGCAAAACGACGCCAACGCCTGCGCTCTGGCCGAGTGGAGATGGGGCGCGGGCAAAGGCTGCAGAAACATGGTTTTCCTTACTTTCGGAACCGGCATGGGAGCGGGGCTCATCCTGGACGGAAAATTATATTCCGGAACGAATGACATGGCCGGCGAAATCGGGCATGTGAGGCTGGAAAAGGACGGTCCGATCGGACATAACAAGCCCGGATCTTTTGAAGGCTTTTGCGGGGGCGGCAATATCCCTTTTCTCGCAAAACCGATGGCTGAAAAGAAAATAAGAGAAGGGGATCCCCCCTTATTCTGCCCGACTCTCAATGACTTGCCCCACATTACGACCCAAAAAATAGGCGAGGCTGCGCAGCAGGGGGATCAGCTGGCCGTCGAAATATTCCATATCGTGGCCAGACAATTGGGCAGAGGAATCAGCATCCTGATCGATGTGCTGAATCCCGAACGTATCGTGCTTGGAAGTATTTATGTCCGACAACGGGCCATCCTGGAGCCCGTAATGCTGGAAGAAGTGAGAAAAGAGGCGTTGTCGCGCTCCTTATCCGTTTGCCAGATCGTGCCTGCCGGACTGGAAGAACACGTAGGGGATTACGCAAGCTTATCCGTCGCTTGGTCTGCTTTGGAAAATCATCATCCGCACGCATCATGCTAATTCGATGCGGGAGGAATCCGAACGGATTCCGTTTTCGTCGGCTAACCTTACTTTATGGTGGAGGAAAAAAGCAATGAAGAGTAATCCAGTTTTTGAGGCAAGAGGGATCGTCAAACATTTCGGCCGCATCCAAGCGCTTAAAGGAATTGACTTCTCGATATATCCGGGCGAGGTCGTAGGTTTGCTCGGCGACAACGGCGCAGGCAAATCGACACTTATTAAAGTTTTTTCAGGCGCAATCCCGTTTGATGAAGGAGAAATTTTGCTGGACGGGAAGCCCGTAAAATTCTCCTCTCCGCTTGACGCAAGAAATGCAGGCATTGAAACGGTATATCAAGACTTGGCGTTGGCCACCGATCTGGATATTGAATCGAATTTGTTTCTCGGGCGCGAAATCTTGAAACCGGGTCTGCTGGGCAAACTGGGATTCCTCGACAAGAAGGCCATGTACAGACAAGTTGAGGAACTGTTTAAAAAACTGAATATCAGGGTCCAATCGCTGAAGTCGGAAGTATCGGAGCTTTCCGGCGGGCAAAGGCAGGCGGTCGCCGTCGCCCGGGCCGTATCGTGGGGGACGAAACTCGTTATCATGGATGAACCGACAGCGGCGCTCGGTGTCGAACAATCGGCCATGGTGCTGGACTTGATCAGACAAGTGCGCCATAAGAACATCCCGGTTATTTTTATTAGCCACACGCTTCCATTTGTGTTCGACATTTGCGACCGCATCGTTATATTACGCCTCGGGGAGGTGGTCGCCAACCTGGCTACAAAAGATACGAATGTGAACGAGGTGGTGCAATACATTACAGGATCGAAAAAAGCTTCCGAAAATATTGTACGTCTGCAGCAGGTGCAGGAGCACTAGGAGGGGTAATATGTTGGCAAAACCGAATCAGGCCGCGATTCGTGGCAACGGGATCGTACAGAAAATGGGAGACTTGTGGATCTTGGCTGTTTTACTCGTCATGATCGCCGTATTCAGTATCATTAACCCTGTATTTTTAACGGTCGACAATTGGATCAATACTACCACCTTTATGACCGATAATCTTCTCCTTGCTTTGGCTGAAACGATCGTGATCCTCACGGCGGGGATTGACTTGTCCGTGGGCGCCAATATGGGATTGTCGAGTATTGTTTGTGCGTTGATTCTGGAGTACGGCATGGAAACGGGAATGAGCCCGGCGTTGTCGATTCCGTTAAGTATAATAGGCGGGTTGCTGACGGGGAGCGTTGTCGGTCTTATTAACGGCTGGGTCATCACGAAAGGCAGGATCAGCCCATTTATCGCAACATTGGGGATGCTGGGCGTCTGCACAGGATTAACCTTCATTGTCAGCAACGGGACAAGCATCACGAATTTGCCGCCGGAAGTCGGAGAAATCGGCAACTACGTGATAGGGGGGGTTATAAGTTTCTCAGTCCTCATCACGCTCATCGTTACGATATGCATTTATTTGATGTTGAACCAAACCAGATTCGGAAGACATACTTACGCGATTGGGAGCAATATGGAATCGGCCAAAAGGGCCGGCATCAACGTCGATAAACATTTGACAAAAGTGTATACATTATCCGGATTTCTTGCCGCGTTGGCGGGCATCATCGTTACGATGAGATTTGTTAACGGGTCTCCTTTGACGGGATCGCACACTGAGTTAAATGCCATCGCTGCGGTTGTCATCGGCGGAACGAGCTTGTTTGGCGGGCGCGGGACTGTAGGAGGAACCGTCATTGGGTCCGGGATTATCGCCGTCTTATTGACCGGGCTGGTTCTGGCTCACGTCCAAGTGTACTGGCAAATTGTGGCGATCGGAGCCATTATCGTTCTGGCGGTTTATATGGATCAATTACGGAATAAAAACAAGTAATGCATTCAATAAATCCTATGGAGGTTGGGTCGAATGAAAAAAATGTTTTCACTGTGCATGATGTTGATTCTGTTGTTTAGTTCTATCGTAGGCTGCAGCTCCGGCAACTCCTCCACGGAAAACGGTTCATCCGGCGGGAAGCAGGAAGCCTCACAGCATGATGAAAAGAACGATAAGAAGAAATTTCGAATCGCTTATGTGCCCGGTCTTACAACCGACGCCTTCTATATTTCCATGAAGTTCGGCGCCGAAGAAGTGGCTAAAAAATTGGGAGTGGAATTAATTTGGACCGGGGCTCAGGAGTGGGATTACACGAAACAAACTCCTATCGTAAACAGCCTTGTCGCGGAAAAAGTCGATGCCATCATTATTGCCCCCAACGATGCCAAAGCGATGGTCGCTCCTTTGAAAAAGGCAATGGAAGCGGGGATTCCCGTATTCACTGTAGATACGAACGTCTCCGATGAAAGCGCATACGTAGCGAACGTGACTTCCGATAATATTCAAGGCGGGAAACTTGCGGCCGACACCTTGGCCGAGTTAATCGGAAAAAAAGGCAAGGTTGCCGTAATGAATACTAAACCGGGGATAACGACTTCCGACGACCGTCAGAAAGGCTTCCTGGAGCAGATTAAAACCTATCCTGAAATTGAAGTGGTCGCTACAGAATATTGTGAAGACCAAGCGACCGTCGCAGCTAAAAAAATTCAGGATATTCTGTTGACGAATCCCGATTTGACGGGGGTATTCGCGACGAATCTCATTGCGGGCACAGGGGTGGCGCAAGGATTGCGCGTTAAAAATGCGGCGGATAAAGTGAAGATTATCTCTTATGACGCCGGTCCGGAAAATGTTAAATCAATGAGGAACAATGAAATCCAGGCGATTATTTCGCAAAAACCTCTGGAAGAAGCGAGAATCGTCATGCAAATGGCGTACGATTACTTGAACGGGAAAAAAGAAGTGGAGAAGTTTACCGTTCTCGACAACATTCCGGTCACTCCGGAAAATGTGGACACGCCTGAAATTCAGCAATACTTGTACCGCACCGAGTAGCCGTAAAATTAGGTGGAACAGCGCAAGGAGCAGCGTTACCGGATAACTCTGCTCCTTGCGCTTTATATGGATATTGACAAATGCGAATGCGGCATGTTATAAAGGTTAAAATTATGGATCAGAATAGATGATGAAAAGGAGGGCGCACAGATGGAGAAAATTCAATCCGAGGCGGCGTTTCACGAAGAGATTGCCTCCGCCAAGCCGACGGTGGCCGTGTTTAAAGCGTCCTGGTGCCCAGACTGCCGTTTTATCGAGCCTTTCATGCCGGAAGTCGAGGAAGCCTACGCGGATCGGCTTCGGTTCATTGAAGTCGATCGCGACGAATTCGCCGATTTATGCGACCGGTACAACGTGCTCGGCATTCCGAGCTTTATCGCGTTCCGCCAAGGCGAGGAACTGATCCGCTTTGTGAGCAAGCTGCGGAAAACCCGCGAAGAAATCGAGCAGTTTCTCGACCGCGCCGTTGAAGTGGCGAAAGCGATGGCAAAGTGATCGGCAGCCGATAACGGCGATGTATAAAACCGCATCATTGAACATTGGACCGAACGAGACCCGGGATGGACATAACGAGTTCCCTTTTGAAGTGCAAAACACTCGATTGACGATAAAATTGGCATTCAACTGACTAAGGTTTGAATGCCAATTTTTAGTATCTACATATTGTCGTGAGTTGTTATGCTCATTCTCGAGGAGACATTGGGGAGGGTGATTTAATTGATTCGATATCCGTCTTTGAAAGAAGGAGCAACAATTGGTGTAACAGCACCCTCGTCAGGCGTAAAAGTCGAATTCCATGATTTGCTCAGACTTTCCTTCAGCCGTTTGGAAATGAAGGGTTTCAAAGTTATTTGTGGGGAAACGATCTGGACTCAGGATAAGGCAAAATCTTCGCCAGCCCAAGTACGTGCTACTGAATTCAATAAAATGATGAGAGATGACCAGATCGACATAATCATCCCACCTTGGGGTGGCGAACTTTTAATCGAAATACTTGAATACCTTGATTTTGAAAATTTTAAGAGTAAGTGGATTTTAGGTTATTCAGATACAAGTGTATTATTGTTAGCAGTAACATTAAAAACAGGCATTGCAACTGCTCACGGTACAAATTCTGATTGATTTAAGAGGAGATTTTTCAGATAACACAACTGCAATGTGGCAATCTGTCTTGTCGACTAAAACTGGCGAATCCATTATTCAATATTCATCGGAAAAATATCAAAAGGAATGGAAACACTCTAACCCTTCGCCATGTGTCTTTCATTTAACGGAACAAACCTATTGGAAAGTTATTCAAAATACTCATGTTAAAATACAGGGTCGCTTACTTGGTGGATGTATCGATGTGATAAGACATTTAATAGGAACACCGTTCGGTGATGTACGACATTTTCAAAAGAATCATATAAATAATGAACCTATCTTATGGTATTTAGAGAATTGCGAATTATCGACTACTGATTTACGCAGGTCGTTGGTTCAGATGAAATTAGCAGGTTGGTTTGATCACTGTTCGGGTCTTCTATTTGGGAGAAGCTATGCAAATCAACCTATTGACAATTATACAGCGGAGGATATTTACAAAGAACTATATGAGGAATTACAGGTTCCAATAGTCTACGATATGGATTGTGGTCATGTTCCACCACAAATTACATTTATTAACGGGGCATATGCAGAGATTGAAGTAGGAGATGGCAAAGGCTCCATAAAGCAATCTTTTAAACACTAATTATTCCATTCTTTAAACAACGATAAAAAGACAGTCTAACGGCTGTCTTTTTATCGTTGTTTAAGGACATAATCCAATTGAAACGTCAAAATTATTTCTGCACCCGAAAGGGGAACCCGTTAGGATGAACACCCAGGTCTTTTTGTTTATGCCTCTTCGGACAGTAAGGATGTGCGGATTTTGGTGTTCACGCCGATTGTCCGGCCGCTTTGTTACGCGGATCGTAACAATTGGGCGATGGATTTGCCGTAAAATTATCGATATAATGAGTGTGATGCAACACCCCCCGCACAGTTGTCGGAATCGACGATGATACAAGAGATCAGTTGCGGGATGATTTATACCCAATATTACTCCAGTAAGTAGGTGTCATGATTGCGTAATGGATTGAAGTGGCTGTCCGTGCTGACTTCAGCCGGAATGTTTCTCGTGCTCATCGCCGGCGCGTTGGTGACGAAAACGGAATCCGGGAGAGGCTGCGGCGATGATTGGCCGCTGTGCAACGGGAAGTTTATTCCGGCCTATACGATAGAATCGATGATTGAATACAGCCACCGAGCCGTCAGCGGCATTGTCGGGCTGCTCGTTTTGGCGACGGCGATATGGGTGTGGAAGTCGGCGCGGCAAAGAAAAGATGCGGTATTCTACGCGTTCGGCGCGCTGTTTTTCACGATGCTTCAGGCGGTTTTGGGAGCGATGGCGGTCGTGTGGGAACAGTCATCCGCGGTGATGGCGCTTCATTTCGGCTTTTCCCTGATCGCATTTGCCTGCACGCTGCTTTTGGCCATCACGATGTGGAAGGCTGCCGGCGGCCATGTTTCCGGAGAACGGCCGGGACAAGGCGGCAAATCGTCTTCGGAGCCGGTTTCTTTAGCTTTTCGCAACTTCATCTGGTCGGTAACCCTATACTGTTATGTCGTCGTTTACATCGGCGCTTATGTCCGCCATACGAGATCGTCCGGCGGCTGTATCGGTTGGCCGCTGTGCAACGGCGAGCTGATCCCGCCTTTGTCGGGCGCCACGGGCATTGCCTTCGCCCACCGGCTTGCCGCCGTGCTGCTGTTTATCGTCATCCTCTGCATGGGATATCTCGTACAGCGTTATTACCGCGGCAACGCCGGTTTTCGCCGGGGGAGCCAGTGGGCGATCCTGCTCGTCTCGCTGCAGATCGCAAGCGGAGGGCTGGTCGCTTCTACAATGAATACGGATCTGTATATTTTTTCCGGAATGCTGCACGCGGTGCTCATTGCCGCTTTATTCGGAGTGTTGTGCTATCTTAGCGTCATAGCGGCACAGCTTTACAGAGGAGGCTCTTCCCGTGGTGTTTGACAGCCTGCGCGAATTTATGGACACGCTGCGCAAAGAACGGCAATTGGTCGAGATTGCCGCTCCCGTCGACCCGTATCTTGAAATTGCGGAAATTCACCGCAGAGTCATCGAAGATGGAGGACCGGCCTTGTTGTTTACGAATGTGAAAGGAAGTCCTTTTCCGGTCGTCACCAATTTATTCGGTACGAGCCGGCGGGTCGATCTCGCCTTCGGTCCCAGGCCGGAGCAGTTCATGCGGCAAATTGTCGGAGCGGCCGATTCGCTCCTTCCGCCGACGCCTTCGTCGATATGGAAAGAGCGGCGGCTTCTTTTCGATCTGATGAAAGTCGGAACGAAGAAAGTGCCCGCCGCGAAGGCCCCGGTGCTGGAAACGTGCGTCAAAGAGGCGCCGCTGGCGAAGCTGCCGGTCATTACAAGCTGGCAGGAGGACGGCGGTCCTTTTGTTACGCTCCCGCTCGTGTATACGGAGCATCCGGCGACGAAGCATCATAATCTCGGCATGTACCGCATGCAGGTTTTCGATGCGGAGACGACGGGAATGCACTGGCAAATCCATAAGGGCGGCGGGTTCCATTACCACGAGGCGGAGAAGCTGAACGAGGCGCTGCCCGTGACGGTGTTTCTCGGCGGCCCTCCGGCACTTATCGCTTCGGCGATTGCTCCGGTGCCGGAACATTTGCCCGAACTGCTGCTCGCATCGCTCATTATCGGACGGAAGCTGCGCGTGGCGGACAATCCGCTCGGCGGTCATCGGCTTATAGCCGATGCGGAGTTTGCGATATGCGGCCAAGTGCCTCCTCATGAGAGACGTCCGGAAGGCCCGTTCGGCGATCATTACGGTTACTACAGCCTTGTCCACGATTTTCCCGTGTTTCGGGTGAACCACGTTTGGCACCGCAAGGACGCGATTTACCCGGCAACGATCGTCGGGAAGCCGCGTCAGGAAGACTACTATCTCGGCGAGTTTTTGCAGCGCCTGCTGTCTCCGGCTTTCCCGATGGCCATGCCGGGAGTGAAGGATCTGTGGACGTATGCCGAGACCGGTTTCCATCCGCTGGCCGCGGCCGTCGTTCGGGAAAGCTATTCGCGCGAAGCGCTCGGCACTGCGTTTCGCATACTGGGGGAAGGGCAGCTGACCTTGACCAAATTCCTGATCGTCACCGACCAGTCCGTCGATTTGGCGAATTTTCCGCAGCTGCTGACGACGGTGCTGGAGCGTTTCGATCCGCGCAAGGATTTGTATATATTCGGACAAACCTCCCACGATACGCTCGATTATACGGGTTTGAAGCTGAACCACGGCAGCAAAGCGATATGGATGGGCGTCGGAAGCCCGGTGCGGGAACTGCCGCAGACGTATGACGGCGGACCGCTGCCGGAAATTACGGACATTGCCGTCTACTGTCCCGGCTGTCTTGTCGTATCCGGAGCCTCCTACGCGAACGAACCCGAATTGGCGCAGCGCCTGCTCAACCATAGCAAAGATCGCCTCCGGCATTGGCCGCTCGTCGTTCTGGCCGATGATACCGGCGCCGCAAACGATCAAACCGCTTTTCTATGGACGGTGTTTACCCGCTTCAATCCGTCGACGGACATCTACGCCGAATCGCAGGTTCGCGAGCACCACCTGCATTACGAGCTGCCGATCGTCATCGATGCGCGCATGAAGCCGGGATACCCCGACGAACTGTTTCCGCGCGAAGATATCGTACAACTTGTGGACCGACGCTGGAACGAATATTTCGAATGAACGCGG
>JAWLCZ010000138.1:0-11413 GCA_041686835.1 Paenibacillaceae bacterium
CCGGTATGAAGTCGGAGATCCGGTCGTTCAGACGGAGACTCCCGTTCTCGATCAGCATCAGCGTAAGAGGAAGAGTAACCGTTACTTTGGTCAGTGAATCGCAGTCGTAAATGGTGGAAGTTGAAGCGTCAATTCTGGTATCGGCGGTGTCGACCGCAAGCCCGCACGCGTATGAGCCGCGGACGCCGGTTCTGCCGACGACCGCCGACGCGCCGGGAATTTCCTTGTTTGCGGCGGCCGCATCAAGCAGGGTGAACGCCCGCCTGATCCGGTCCGGATCGAATCCCATTCGTTTCCATTCATCATCGTCCCATTGCGGATGGCTCATCATTCAATCCTCCCGATATAAAAGGTACGGTTCCCGCAATCTTCGCCACTTCTCTTCGTCGCGCCCGTAATCCTCAAGGATGCGGCGGAGCCCGGACGGGTCGTGTATGGAGAGCCGCACCCTGTCGCTGCCCGTCAACAAATCGATGAACGGTTTGCCATCGGGTCTCGTCAGCCATTCAAATCGCTCTTCGTGCATGACGGCGATATGGTGCAGCATATGCAGACCCGTTATGACGGAACGGAACGATGATTTGTCGGTCACGGCACAGAATACGCCGTGGCAAAGCTCTCCCTTATGCTTGGAGAACATCGGCGTAAACGTGACCGGGTGAAACCGGATTCCGGGGAGATGAAGCGCGTTAAGCGCCGAACAGAGCGGTTTCGCCTTGAGCCAGGGAGCCCCGATCAGTTCGAACGGCCGGGTAGTCCCCCGTCCCTCGGAAAGATTCGTGCCTTCAAAAAGGCACGTCCCCGCATAAACGCGGGCGGTATCTACGGTGGGCAAATTCGGCGACGGCGGCAGCCAGGGAAGTCCCGTTTCCGCGTATTCCATGCCGCGCTTCCAACGTTGAAGCGGTATCACGTGAAGCTTGCAGCCGATTCCCGCTTCCTTGTTGGCAAGAACGGCAAATTCGCCTATCGTCAAACCGGTCTGATACGGCATCTGCCATGCGCCTACCATCGATTCGAACCCGGGACGGAGCAGCCCCCCTTCCACTTTACGCCCGCCAAGCGGATTGGGCCGGTCAAGCACAATCAATTCTTTGCCGAATTCGGCGCACGCCCGCATCATATAGATAAGCGTTGTCAAATAGGTATAAAACCGGACCCCCAAATCCTGAATGTCGAAAAGCACGGCATCGACATGTTCCAGCATATATTCCTGCGGACGCTTGTTTTTTCCGTACAAACTGAACACCGGAATGCCGAGATCCGGATCGGTTTCGTCGTCAAACGGAACGCCCGCCTGGCGATCGCCGCGAATGCCGTGTTCACAGGCGAACAAGGCGGTTAGCCGCGTAAATCCCAGTCCGGCGCAAATATCGATCGTGGACTCGAACCGCGAATTGATTCCTGTCGGATTCGTAAGCAGTCCGATCTTTTTGCCGGATAACACGGAACGGCCGACGGCTTCAAGCTGATCCGCGCCGGTTAGCACGCTCGGTTTCATGTCGGGAGCCCTCCAGTCCGTGGCGAACTTGAAATCGTTTCCATTTAATACAATTTTATTATATCGTTCACAAAATTATTTTTCAAGTAAACAATCAATTTTTGAAATATTTTTTTTCACCCGGCCGGATCGCACTAATGGGGAAGAGCCAGTTTTCCCATAATAACGGGCTTTCCCGCTCCGGTTACGCTGGGCAGATTGTTCGCTCTGCCGCTCAAAAATTGATGCGCCAGCAGAGCAAACGCCGCCGCTTCCCTTGCATCGCTCGACATGCCGAAACGTTCGAGCGGCACGACGTTCCGCTTCGGAAGCAGGCTTCTCAGCATCCGCATTAAAGTGCGGTTGTGTACTCCGCCGCCGCATACAATCACTTCGTCCACCCGCGTGCGCGGAAAGACGAAACGCTCATAGCCGTTCACGATCGAATGCGCGGTGAACGCGGTAAATGTCGCCACCGCATCTTCCGCGCTCAGTCCTTCCCGCTCCGCATCATCGATCCACCGTTCGGTGTAACGGCTTCCGAACGTTTCCCGCCCGGTTGTTTTAGGCGGCGTCAGCGAAAAATAAGGATGCGCCAGCATGGCTTCAAGCATCCTCTGATGAACCCTTCCCTTGGCGGCGATTTGCCCGTCCCGGTCAAAATGGCATTTTCCGGCGGTAAAATGCCAAACCGCCTGATCGATGACCATGTTGCCGGGACCGGTATCAAACGCGGACACTTCCGCGGGCTGCGCCGCGGCCGGCAATACCGTGCAGTTTCCGATGCCGCCAATATTTTGCACGATTCCGCCCTTCTCCTCCCTTTGCAGCAAGAGGTAATCGGCAAGCGGCGTGAGCGGCGCTCCTTGTCCGCCGACGGCCATGTCCGCAGGCCGGAAGTCGCCGACCGTGATGATGCCCGTCAATTTGGCCAGAACAGAAATGTCGCCGATTTGCAGCGTTGAACGGACCCAGTGAGAGCCGCTTCCGTCCGGCTGCGGTTCATGCCAGACGGTTTGCCCGTGGGAGCCGATAACATCGACGCCGCTAAGCGATAATCCGCATTCGTCCGCGGCGATGCGCGCCGCTTCGGCAAATCGCTCCGCCAGGATGAAGTTCACCGAGCAGAGCGTTCTGCCGTCGGAATGCTCGGGGCTGCACAGCTTCTTCAGTTTTTCCCTGAACGCCTCCTCATAAGGATAAGCGTATAGTGGAGCAGCTTCACCCGCGTATCACGGCCGGATCCGGCGATTTCCACAACGGCGGCGTCAATGCCGTCCAGAGAAGTCCCCGACATGAGGCCTATGGCCGTATGCTTTTGCTTTGCACGATAACGTTCAAACATAGATCATCGCCCTATTTTTCAAATTGGTTTGGATGGGACACTGCTAAATTCGAGTATAGTCCGCTATGAAATTATTTTTCAATTGACGTTTTAATACATAATATTTATTTTTACATCTTCCTCTGTTTGCTTTATACTGAATGTAAATGGAAAAAGAATGCGGGTGACTCTATGAAGTTCGCGATCGGGATTGACGGCGGAGGATCGAAAACGGAAGCGGTTGCAGTGGACGACAGCGGCGCCGAATTGGAGCGGTTCACAGGCAAAGCGTCCAATCCTTACGCCGTCACCTTCGAACAGGCGATGATTCACATTGCCGAAATATGCGATTATTTTTTTTCACAGCCGAAATTCGCCGGCGGCGACTGCCTCGGTATTTGCCTCGGACTGGCCGGCGCCGATAACGAAGAGGAACGCTGTGCGTTTGCCCGTTCACTTGAGGAATATGCGGCACGCAGGGGCAAACGTTGCCGGATATGGATTACGAATGACGCGGAGATTGCGCTAATGGCCGCTCTGCGGAAAAACTCCGGCATCGCGGCCATTGCCGGCACGGGTTCGATCGTGTACGGACTCACCGAAGACGGAACCCGGTTTCGCGTGGGCGGATGGGGACACCTGCTCGGCGATGAAGGCAGCGGATACAAAATCGGCCTGCATACGCTGCAAGCGGTCATGAGAAGCTACGACGGCGTTTACCCGCCGACACGGCTGACCGAGTTGACGCTGAATAAACTGGGGCTTGCCTCCGCCCCCGATCTGAAACATGCCGTATACCAACAAGAAATGAAAAAACAGCATGTCGCCTCATTCGCCGAACTGTGCATCCGGGCCAGCGCGCTGGGAGACGGCGTCGCCATAAACATCATCGATGACGCCGCGGCGGAATTGGCTCTGCTCACCTTGGCTCTGCGGGAAAAACACCCGTATTTTCAACACGCTCCGATCGCGGCCGCCGGCTCGATCTTCAAGCATTCGCGCCGTTATCTCGATACGTTTCAACAGTGTCTGGCGGCAAAAGGCGCGGAAAATCCGGTCATCGTTTCCGGCCGTTCGTCCGCCGACGGCGCCGCGCAGCTTGCTTTATTGTTGGCCGAATCGGAATGAAACGCGCGCCGGCAAGTTCGTCCGCGCTCATCGGCGTTCAAGGGACTACAATCGGGAGGTACAGTAATGATTGACGATATCCAATCTCTGACTTCGGAACAACCGAACGAATCGACGCGGAACATCGACCGGCTTTCCACCGTTGAAATATTGCAGATCATCAACCGGGAAGACCAAGCCGTGGCCAATGCCGTCAAGGATGCCATCCCCGTCATTGCGACAGCGGTGGAAAAAATTGCGGAACAATTAAAAAAAGGCGGGCGGCTTTTTTATTTCGGCGCCGGAACGAGCGGCCGAATCGGCGTGCTCGACGCTTCCGAATGCCCTCCGACCTATGGAACGAGCCCCGAGATGGTGCAGGGAGTCATCGCCGGCGGTCCGAAAGCGATAACGGATTCTGTGGAAGGCGCGGAAGATGATATGGAACTGGGCAAATCCGACGTCGATCGTCTGCGAATCGGCCCGCCCGACGCCGTGCTCGGCATAGCCGCCAGCGGCAGAACTCCGTACGTCCTTGGCGCCATGCAGCGGGCCGGGGAACGCGGAGCCGTCGTGATCGGCCTGTGCAACAATCGGAACACACTGATGCGGCAGTACGCGGAAATCCTCATCGAGGCGGTCGTCGGTCCGGAAGTGATTATGGGGTCGACAAGGATGAAGGCGGGCACGGCGCAAAAAATGATTCTGAACATGATTACGACCGTTTCCATGATTAAGCTCGGCAAAGTTTACGGCAATCTGATGGTCGACCTGCAGCCTTTCAATATGAAATTGGTCGCCCGGGCCAAGCGGATCATCAAACTGGCGACAGGGGCTCCGGACGAACAAGTGGAAAAGTCGTTCGAACAATCGGGCGGACAAGTGAAAACGGCGATTGTCAGCATCCTTGCCGGTGTGGATTGCCGCACGGCCGACGAATTGCTGCGCCGAACCGGCGGGTTTGTCCGGGAAGCGGTGCAGCTCGGACTAACCGAATCATCCTGAGTCCGGCTAAAGCGTTTTGACAATAATGAGACTCAAGTTTTCCTTTCGTTTCAAATCGATTTCGTAAGGAGAGGCGACCGGTGTTCCGTCCGCTTCCTGGATAATGCGGATGACCGGCCTGTGCGCGGCTACCGGATCGACATGCGAAACGACGCCGACTTGTCCCGTATTGAGCTGGACTGTGGAAGCGATCGGATATACCGCGACATGTTTGACGAACAGTTGAATCAGGTTCAAATCGAACAGCTCGTTTCCGGACGCGAACAAAAATTCGATCGCTTCGTTGGTGGAGTAACTTCTGCGGAACGCCCGGGGAGAGATGAGAGCGTCGTACACGTCGGCAAGGCCCACGATTTGCGCGTACTCGTGAATTTGCTTGTCCGCCAGGTTTCGCGGATATCCCGATCCGTTGTATCTTTCATGATGCTGCAGCGCGCAATGAGCGGAAAGCAGAGAAATGTTGTGCTGTTTGCGCAAAATGTGGAAGCCTTCCTCCGTATGGCCGTTGATGCGCATGCGTTCTTCTTTCGTCAGCTCGCTTTTTTTGTTCCAAAGCTCTTTCGGCAGCTGCGTCATGCCGATGTCGAATAACAGTGCGCCTATCCCCAGTTCGAGCAGCTGATTCCGGTTGTACCCTTTGGCCAATCCGACGATGCCGGCAATAATCGCCACGTTGACGGAATGATGGAACAAATACCCTTCCATGACGTGGAGATGGGTTAAATTCACCAAAATATCTTTCCGGCTCGATAATTCAGCTAGAATATCGCCGAACACTTTATGAAACTCTGTTCCGAGATCGGGAGTGGTCATCCTTCCTTTCATTTGCGGCTGATTCATGAACCCCGTCATGGTCTTATGTACGGTTTCGACGGCATACCTCCGCGTCTCGTCGCTAATCGCGTCTTCCGGAACGATATCCGTCGTATGCTTGTCCTCAATATATACGGTGTCGATTCCGAGTTGAATCAGCCGATCGATGTACCTTTGCGTCAGCTCCATTCCGGCGCCAAGCAGTACGCTTCCGTTTTCCATAAACACCGTTTTGGCGATAACGGCGCCGGGTTGAACCGCGCTAATATGCAGTTTTTTCACACCATTCCCTGCCTTTGATCAACATCTGTTTCACGGATTGCACATAATGATTCTATTATTGCAAAATTATAGAGGATTGGGTAGATCCGGTCGACACGATTTCTTAAATGCAAGGAGGAGCAGACAAATGACGAAAAAAAACAGCTTCCCGCCCGATCATCCGTTGCGCCGGCATATCCCGGATACGGAGCAAATCATCGGTTTTTGCCGGGAGTACGGACTGGGCGAACTGCTGAACGTCGACGGAGAGCTGGGCGGCCTGTTCAATGTGAACCTGAAAATTATGACGACCTCCGGACGTTTTGTGATTCGGGTGATGTCCGGTTTGGCGGACGAAGCGCATATCCGGTATACGGAACGGCTTATCTCCGTTTTGCGCGAGGCAGGCGTTCCGGCCCTTGCGCCGCTCAATGACCGCTCGGGCCGTTCTTATTCGATATGGAACGGACGCATCGTGCAAGTCGCTCCGTTTGTGGACGGGATTTCATTTAACCGTACGCCGCATCAGGCGGAATCGAGCGGAAGAATGCTCCGTAAGATGCACGATGCGCTTGTTCATGAAAAAGCGGGGCCGCTGCCCCGATGGTCCAATTATCCTTCCAAATCGATATTGGAAGAAGGCATGAATTTATTGCGCACATTCGACGACGGAATTAACCAAGCTGACAAGTCGCGGGTTTACCGCCTGTACGATCGGGTGATGGAACGATGGAACGGCGCGGAACGGATTCTGCCGCAGACGATCATCCACGGCGATTGGCATCCGTGGAATCAGCTTTACGATAATAACGGAGATATCTGCTGCGTCATGGATTTCGACTTTATGCAGAGAGCGGAGCGGATTCACGATGCGGCTTACGCGTTGTGGGCGATGCTGCCGGATCCGTCGTTAAAGGAGTTGGCCGGGCCGTTCTTGCGGGGATATGGGCGCATGACGCCGGAGGAGAGCGAACTGCTGCCGGCCGCCGTCGCCAGGGCGAGCCTGTTTTTCGTGTGCACCGCGTCGTTCACCCCCGATCCCGCACACGAACTGCAAACCCAATTAACAAAACAGGAACCGTTTATTGAATGGATCTTGTCCGAAGACGGCGGAAAATCGATCCGCTCTTTGCTCGGCTGACATTCGGGATGGGGCGCGCATCAAATCTCCCCTTCCCACTCCCAGAAAAAGCGCCGCAAAAACCGCTCCATGGCGTCATGACGCTCCGCGGCCAGCATTTTGCCGTAATCGGTGTTCATCGTATCCTTCAGTTTAAGCAGCTTTTCGTAAAAATGATTGATCGCCGTACTTCGGCCGCTGCGGTATTCTTCGTAGGTCATTTCCGAGCGCGGGGGAAGTTCCGGATCGTGGATCGGCTGTTCATGCGCTCCCGAGTAAGCAAACGCACGGGCTATGCCGATCGCGCCGATCGCGTCGAGCCGATCGGCATCCTGCACCGCTTTTCCTTCTAGAGTACGCATCGGCGGCCTGCCGCCCCCCTTGTAAGACATGGCGGCGATGATTTCCAGGACATGGCAGGAAACGTCTTCTTCCACATCGTGCGCCGCAAGCCAATCTCCCACCTGGCGCAGGCCTTCCGCCTCGTTGCCGCACACTTTTTCGTCGGCCACATCGTGAAGCAGAGCGGCAAGCTCGCAGACGAACGCATCTGCGCCTATGTTCAGCGCGATGGTTTTCGCCGTTCGCGCCACCCGGTACGCGTGCCACCAGTCGTGTCCGCTGTACTCCTTCTCCAGCCGCGCGCGCACAAACCGTTCCGCCGCCGTGACGATCTTCGCTTTGTTCATCGTTGCCTCTCTCGTTTCCAGCCTTTGTCCGTCTGAAGCTTCTTTTTTCGTTTGACGGTCTTGCCGTACCTTTTTACCTTGACGCGGGAGCGGTCAATGGTGGATTGGCTATATTGAAATCTCACTTAACCCATAATTGTGCCGTTTTGGAACGCTTATGCTTCCAATTTACCACGGCAAAATTAAGTTTCAGAACTTCTCTTTCGATGATGTAAGTGCAAAAAAGCCACCAATGCATTGGTACCCTTGCATAAGTTATTATTGAAATTGTTATCCGTTAGTTTCATCTTTTCTTCTCCAAAGTCCTCCAGAACAAGGAACAAATCCACAATCTGTATAAAACGATTTATGTTTTAAGTCGTATGTTAATGTTACAATTTCTAAGCCAAAATGTTCTGCCTCTTGGAGTAACTTCTTTACTAAGGCTTGACCTATTCCTTTTCTTTGGTGTTTTGGGTGTACCATTATGTCTTCCATATAACCATGTTGCAATCCCGTTCCTGCAATGTAACCGAATGCAATAAGCTCATTCTTTTCATCCCTGAGTCCAGCCCAAAAATTGCAACGTTCAAATAGAGTTGGATAATCTTAACTCTCCTTTTTCAATTCATCTTATGTAAACAAGTTCTGCATTATTTGATACAATCCGGCACGTTAGCTAAGCAAGGCCGCTGATCGAGCCGCTGGCAGACTCGTCATGTTGGATAATTGACAAGTTCCATGAATTTTTCCGAAAAAATCCATAAATCGAAAGTTCGTTTATAGGAACCATCACCACATCGCTGATAGGGTTGTTATCAAACGCATTTGAAGGAAGGCGTATCTCTGCATTTTAAAAAAATTCAATAATATCAACGTATTTTTCCATTGCGGCTCATTGCAGTCTTCTTCCGTAATGGACCGCAATCACTGCCACGTTAAAAACTAAGTACAATCAAGCCATTTTTTTATTTGGCAAACTTATGATTCCAACCAACAATGCAATATTATGGGTTAAATCACAAAATTAAACTGTATTATTTACAACATAACAATTCGGTAGAAGAGTTGTTGCCTATTAAGTTGCACGGAATGCAACAAAAATCGCTAGAGCAGGGAATTTGGCAATATCATTCGGCAATAAATTGCATTTTATACAACTTACTGCTTCATTGGCGAAAATACTCGAATTTAAATTGCATTTTATACAACACTCAACGACGCAGTAGACCATCGCGCTTACGCACAGCATTTCCTCGTAGTATAATATGTTTTGCGGCCAATGGACAGTTCCCTAGATGTCATCCCCGGGCGGGGCGTTAACCGCTTTGCTCGGGTGAGGCGCATTTCTGCACCTTGTTGGGGAATACAGAGCATAACTTTCCTTGCATAGAATCATTATACAATAAGAGCATTTCGCGATAAGATATAAGAAAGGCGGATAAAAGATGACTGAAGAGCGAAAAAACTTCGTCACCGCATCCGGAGACGAATCGGCAGCCCTGCTCGAAGCGCATAAAGATCGCTGCGAGGAACTGCGCGATTGGCTCGATGACCTTTCGCTCATTATGGGAAGGCGGGACAATGCGCTTTATGAGGCGGTCGACGCCTATGAACGCGAACCGGAGTTAAAGGCTCGGATCGAGCAGTTGACGTTGCAGTTGGAACAGGCCAAAGCCGGTTCACCCGCGCCCGCCAGCCAGGCGACGTTTACGAGACGGGACGTCGAAAAGTTTCTCGATTTTATGAAAAGCCGTATCGAACAATCAGCCAGAGGTGAAGCGAGCATGGAGGATGTGCTGGCCGCGATGGCGCGCTACGCCAGAGAGCATTTCGGCATCAACCCGGCGACTTAGCCGCATGCTTAAGAACGTCATCTTCCGGGCGTCGGAAACTCCTATAAAAATAGTAGCTGCTATAAAATCCGCATGAAATTAAGGGGTTTTTTATGAGATTATTTAAAAATATCGATTTTACCGTTTCCAAACACGGTATCAGTTCCATCGAAACGATTTCCATCGGCGGCGTAAAACAGAGCATCTTAATACAGGCGGAAAAACCGGGCAGTCCCATCCTGCTTTTTATTCATGGAGGTCCCAGCATGCCGGTTCCCGGGGTTTCAAACAGAGGCTCCGATTATGCATTGGTAATGACCACCAAAGAACTGGTCCAACATTTCACCGTTGTTTTTTGGGATCAACGCGGCACAGGAAAATCGTATTCCAAACATATTCCGAAGGAAACGATGCACTTGAAACAATTCATCAGTGACGCCCGCGATGTTACGGATTATTTGAGAGATCGGTTCAATCAAGAAAAACTGCATCTTGTCGCCCATTCCTGGGGCACTGTTATCGCTTTGCCTCTCGTCTTCAAATACCCGGAAAAGTATTATTCCTATACCGGGTTTTCGCAAATCGTGAATTGGGTTGAAAATGATAAACATAGCTACAAGTGGCTGCTGGAAAGAGCAAAAGAGACCAATAATCAAAAAGCTTTAAAGGAACTCGCCGCGGCAGGCGAACCCCCGTATACGGAAAGCTTCAAGCAGTGGGCAATCATCCGCAAATGGCAGTTTAAATACAACTCGATGTTTTATGACGCACGCGATAAAAAATCGCCAACGTTTTTTTCGGGTCTTAAAATTATGCTGCGCTCGCCGGATTATTCTCTCCTGGACATTTACAATTCGCTTGTTCGAGGCTTCAAATTATCCTATACCGAAGAAATGCTGCACGACATCAATACATTCGACTTTTTCTCCGAAGTCCCAAAGTTACAAATACCCGTAATGTTTATACATGGAAGCAAGGAAAAGCATATCATGCCCGAACTGATCATTCGCTATTATGAAGCGCTCGATGCCCCAAAAGGCAAAAAGTTGTATTGGTCGGATAAATCTTCACATGCCTTTCATCTTGATGATGCGAGAGAAAATGAACAAAGACTTATTCAACATTTGCAGGCGAATACGATTCCTTCCCGGTAACGGCTTTCACGCCGGGGGTTCCGGCAGCGACGCATGGTCGATATACCGGGCTTCTCCCCGTTCGATGCGGCTCTGGCCGTTCGTCAAATCGGTCATCCAGTCGATGAAGCGTTCCGCTTCCGCATGCAGCGGAAGGCAGCGCAGCGTCACTTTGTCCGCGAACAGCGTATCCTCCATCCGCATGCCGCGGTTCCTCAGCTCGTTTTCCACTTTGCCGAGCCAGGTGTAATCGATTTCCACCCGCACTTCTTGATGCAGCACTTTATAAACCGGCTCCGCCGCTTCGATGCCGATGACCGCCCCGTCCGTATAAGCGCGTATCAGGCCGCCGGCGCCGAGCATAATTCCGCCGAAATAACGGGTGACGACGACAACTATATTTTTCAGCCCCTGGTTTTTGATCACTTCCAAAATCGGCTTGCCCGCCGTGCCGCTCGGTTCGCCGTCGTCGGACTGCTTCTGGATTTCGTCCCTGTATCCGATCATGTAAGCCGAGCAGTTATGGGTCGCGTTCCAGTGCCGCTTCTTGATTTCCTCAATGAACCGCACCGCTTCTTCCTCCGTGGATACGGGTTTCGCATGGCCGATAAAGCGGGACTTTTTAATGACGATTTCCGCCTCGCCGTACGCTTTGACCGTTTTATAC
>JAWLCZ010000139.1:0-11241 GCA_041686835.1 Paenibacillaceae bacterium
AACGTCGGAAAGCCGTATGAGGGAAAACCTCACGTACGGTTTGATGAGGAGGGGCTGGCAGTCCCAGCCCTTTACTCTACTATAAACGGACGAACAGCATGTACAGCGCATTTTTAATTGCATTTTATACACGATATCCTCTCTTACAAGGAAGCAGCCGTTGAACGCGCCCATTGCGTCATCGGCGGCCGACATGTGGCGACAGGTAGTTGACCGCCACCAAGTGGCGAACCGCGTTCAACCCTCATAGGTTTCAGCTCAACGTTTCTCCGTCCGCAGACCGAGAAGGGCTCCACCCGGCGGCTCTATGAAAAAAAGAGTGGATCCGGTACACTAAAAATAAACATTTTCATACGACTTGGAGGACAATGTATGGACAGCCGTTTTTTCAGCAGACTGATCTGGGGGCTTCTCCTGATTGCGGCCGGCGTGATTTTCTTGATGGAGCAAATGGGGCTGATCCGCTTCGATCTCGGCGATTTCCTGTCAACGTACTGGCCGGTGGTGCTCATTGTTGTCGGATTAAAAGGAATCGCGGTGCAAAAAAAGCATGAATTCGGCGGATCATCCATTTGGAGCGTATTTCTCATCCTGCTGGGAATCCTGTTTTTGGGCAGGAATCTCGGATGGTTCGAGATATCGTTCCGCGACTTTTTCCAGTACCTGTTCCCGCTGCTGCTTATCGTTCTCGGCATCAGCATGATATTCAGGCCGTATCGGTACAAAAGTCCGCACCGGACCTTTCATGAGGAGCCGTTTCCCTCACAAGCCCCCGATCCGATAGTAACGGATGCGGATCATCATTGGGTTCATGCCAACCCGCCGGTCCCGGACGGAAGCCATTGGACGGAGACCCGGCATAAATCGAGTTTTATCGGCGACCTTTACCTGGGGCACGATGTTTGGGATCTGCATCCGATGAACATCAGCAGCTTCATCGGGGACACGACGCTCGATCTGACCAAAGCGAACATTCCGTTCGGCGAAACGAAATTGAACATTTCCGCCTTTATCGGCGATGTGAAAATATTCGTGCCGCATGACGCCGATATCGAACTGAGCGTCAGCATGAGCTGCTTTCTCGGCGATTTGAAAGTGTTCGACAGGCAAGAAGGCGGCATTTTCAAAACCATGAGCTGGCAATCGCCGCACTATCCGGAATCGGACCGAAAAATTCGCATTATTGTCAGCATGTTCATCGGCGACGTCAAAATTACGCGTGTAGGGTAAGTGAGCCGGTGATGAAAATGCCGAAAAACATAAAACTGGAACTGACGATGTATTTTATCGTATCCGCTGCCCTTGCGTTTGGAGTTTCCATCGCAGGGTGGATTTATTTTTACGGTGCGCTGACGAATGTGCAGCTGTGGATCGGCTTGGCGTCCGTTCTTCTGATTGCAAGTCTCGTTGTCGGGTACGTTGCGGCGAAAAAACTGCAAAGCAGGCTGGACACGCTGCATCTGGCCGTTCTGCAGCTCGCCAAGGGCAATTTGTCGGCGCGAATTCCCGTTGCCGGCACCGACCCGTTCGAACGCATCTATCGCGATTTCAACGATATGGCCGCTTCGCTGGAACAGCGGGTGCAGCTTTTGCAAAAACTCGGCGAACAAAACGTGCTGCTCGAACACAAGACGAACGAAGAGGCGATTATGGAGGAACGAAGGCGGCTTGCCCGCGATCTGCACGATACGGTCAGCCAGCAGCTGTTTGCGATTCATATGTCGGCTTCATCGCTTCCAAAAGTGCTCGAGCGCGGCTTGGATGCGGCAAAACCCATCATGGAACAGCTCGTCCGGATGTCGTATTACGCGCAAAAGCAGATGAGGGGATTGATCGCGCAGCTGCGCCCGTTGGAACTGGAAGGGAAAACGCTCGCGGAAGCTCTGGATAAATGGTTTCCCGACTTTTGCCGGCAAAACGAGCTTCAGGGCAGCATGGACGTGCGGCTGAAGGAGCCGGTGTCCGACGGCATTGAACGCCAGCTGTTTCTGATTATCCAGGAGGCGATGGCCAATATCGTCAAGCACGCGTCGGCCAAGCATGTCACACTCGCTTTAAGCGATACGGGACACCAGTACGTGTTGAGCATCGCGGACGACGGGACCGGGTTCGACAAAGATGCGGTAGCGTCCGGCTCGCACGGATTGTCGACGATGCGGGAACGGGCCCGGCTCGTTGGCGGAGATGCGGAAATTTGGAGCAGAACCGGGGCGGGCACCCGCGTGAGAGTCAGCATTCCCAAGTTCGGACAATGACGTGCCGACGGAAACGGTTCGGAGGGCAAGTGTTATGGAAAACGCGATAAAAGTCATGATTGTCGATGATCACGATATGGTCCGTCTCGGGCTGCGCACCTATTTGTCCATGACGCCGGACATGACGGTCGTTGGAGAAGCCAGAAACGGCCGCGAGGCGTTGGAAAGGTTGGATGCGGGATTCCAGGAAGGACACCCCGACATCGTGCTGATGGATCTGATGATGCCGGAAATGGACGGCGTGGAGACGACGAGGCAAGTGGCCGTTAAATATCCGGACACGAAAGTGATCGTGCTGACAAGCTTCATGGAAGACGAAAAAGTCGTTCAAGCGATGGAAGCGGGCGCGGTCAGCTATATACTCAAGACCGTTTCTTCCGAGGAACTCGTCTATGCGATCAGGGGCGCTTACCGCGGAATGCCGGTCATGAACGCGGAAATTTCCCAGGCGCTGGCGCGCGGCATCCGGCAGCGTTCCACGCAGCAGCAGAACGGCGAAGGGTTGACGATGCGCGAAAAAGAAGTGCTGCTGCTTATCGCCGACGGAAAAACGAACAAAGAAATCGCGGAGGAACTGCACATCAGCATCAAAACCGTAAAAACCCACGTCAGCAACCTGCTGATGAAATGCGGGCTGGACGATCGGACCCAGCTTGCCATTTACGCACACCGGAAAGGATTGGCCGGGAACGGTGTCGCCGGCACATAAAAAAGGAATTGTCGGCTCATCCTACATACAAAACGGACATAAGGAGAGTCGCAATGATATCATTACCATCCGCTTTGGAAAACCGCGAAGACAGCTTTGATCGGATAAGAGAAGTTCTGGAACAGCACCGCTTTTCACTGGGGGGCAACTGGGACTACGATCACGGCTGTTTTGACCGCAGCCTCGACGAAGCGCAGAAGGTGTGGCTGCGCATTCCGTTTCGGGTGACGGAAGGACACGCCGATTCGGAAACGAAGTTCAGCGACGCCGTCATTCAAATCGGCACCCCATTTGTATTGAAGCATGTATACAACGAGAAGCTGGATCCGGAAGCCCCCGTGCAAGTCACCGGCGGTTTGTTCAACCAGTTCCAGGAGCCGGCGGACAAGGATGCGGACGTCGAGGACGTATGGGTGGACAAGGCGTCCGAACTGCTGAAAGAGGTGGAAAAAGCGCTCGTGCATTGAACTTTTAGCTCCCTTTCAGTTTTTTTTAAGGTACAATTAAGGTTATAGGAGCATGATGAAGACAAGAATGAAATATAACCTAATAGACCTGGAAAAAGCAGTCGGGAGGGAAAGCCAATGGATGATAACAAACGCGATTTCAATGGCTTTTTTGAGAGGAAACGCGAGGATGAGGAACAGAACGGCGGCGAAACGTCCGAAAAACATCAATCATACTACTACTCCTACGGCCCGTTCAAAGGTTCGGCGCATGACGATCGGGCGGGGATGACGACGTCGGTATCGGGATCGGGCGAAACGTCCCCTGTCGAAGTGACGGCCCCGCGTCCGGTCCGCCCCTACGGATACGGGCAGCAGGACGAACCGCGGGCGGGAGTTTGGACTTACGGCGGAACGCCCAAACGTTCATCCGCGAAAGGAATGTTCGTTTCGTTCCTGGCCGGCGCCGTCATTGTTGGCAGCCTGATGTTCGCTTCCGATAAAATGAACTGGTTCACTTCCGCTCCGGTATCCGAAGACAATGCGCCGTCCTACGGCAATTCGGTCGCCGTCGATTCCGGAAGATCGGGCGGATCCATAAGCAGCGCCAATATCGTCCGGCCGAATACGATTGCCGACATTGCGGAGAAAGCAAGCCCGGCGGTTGTGAAAATCGAAACGTATGCGAACAGCGCAAGCCGAAGGAATCCTGCATTGGACGACCCGTTTTTCAGAAACTTTTTCGACGACAACTTCTTCGGGGAGATTCCGCAGCAGCAGCAGAAAAAACAGATGACCGGCATGGGGTCCGGCTTTATTTTCGACAAATCGGGATACATTTTAACGAACGAACACGTCATTGACGGAGCGGACGAAGTGTACGTCACCGTCGAAGGGCACAAAAACAAATATAAGGCGAAAGTGCTCGGATCCGAATACAATATGGACCTTGCGGTCATCAAAATTGACGGCGACAACAATTTTCCGACGTTGAAATTGGGCAATTCCAACGACATGCGCGTCGGTGACTGGGTGACGGCGATCGGAAATCCGGTCGGGTTCGATCATTCGGTCAGCGTAGGCGTAGTCAGCGCCAAAGGACGCAATTTCAACATCCCGGATCAGCAAGGCAACCGCCGCTATACGAATATGCTGCAGACGGACGCCTCGATTAATCCCGGCAACTCCGGCGGTCCGCTTTTGAATTTGAACGGAGAAGTCATCGGCATCAACACGGCGATCAACTCGCAGGCGCAAGGAATCGGCTTTGCCATTCCGACGAGCACGATTTCGAGCGTGCTGGATAATTTGAAAAATAACGTGAAGGTGCCGCAGCCTTATATCGGCGTCTATCTCCAGGACATCCCCGAAAACTTGCTGCAAGAGCTGAAGCTCGACAGCACGGACGGGACGATTGTCACCCAAATCGAATACAACAGCCCCGCTCATGACGCCGGGCTGCAGCCTTACGACGTCATTGTCGAATATAACGGAAAAGCGGTGCAATCGACGGAAGACTTTGTTGCCATGGTGCAAAAGTCGAAAGTCGGCGAAAGAGCGACGCTGACGATTGTGCGCGGCGGTAAAAAAATCGAAGCCGGCGTCATTATCGGGGACCGCGGCAAATAACAGCGCGACAACGGGGAGAATGGAGAGAAAAAGCAGAGAATCGCGATCGGAGGATCGGCTCTGCTTTCTTTTTATGTAGGGGCGTCTTTTGTTAGAATAAATATAGGTTCAATTTGCGGTCCGCTCATGTTGACGGCTGCGTTTCGGAAAAGAGGGGGGTCCATGAGGGAAAAAATATTAGTGATTGACGACGATGAAAAAATAACGTCGCTGCTGCGGCGGAGCCTCTCGTTTGAGGGATACACGGTCGTTACCGCCAATGACGGATACGACGGGCTGAAGCAGCTGCTCGGTAACGAGCCGGACTTGATTATACTGGACGTGATGATGCCGCAGATCGACGGCTGGGAAGTGTGCCGCCGCATTCGTGCGGGCGGGAGCGACGTTCCGATTCTGATGCTGACGGCGAAAGACGAGGTGGCCGATCGGGTGAAAGGACTCGATTTGGGCGCCGACGATTACCTGATTAAACCGTTTTCGCTCGAAGAACTGCTGGCGAGAGTGCGCGCTCTGTTGCGGCGCAAAACGGAGCGGCCCGATCAGGCCGCCCGGCGCCTCGTATTTGAAGATATCGTGATGGATCTCGATACGCGCGAAGTGTTTCGCGACGGGAAACCGATTGAGCTGACGGCCAAAGAATTCGAACTGCTCCATCTGTTCATGCAAAATCCGAAAAGAGTGCTGTCGCGCGATACGATTATGGAAAAAATATGGGGCTACGATTACAGCGGCGAATCGAACGTTTTGGAAGTGTATATCGCTTTGCTGCGGCAAAAAATGGAGGAACACGGCGGCAAAAGGATCATCCAGACGGTGCGGGGAGCGGGTTACGTGCTGAGGGGAGAATCCTGATGTCCATTCGTCTGCGCCTTACGTTATGGTATTCCTGCATATTGGCGGTAACGTTGCTGCTGTTCGGCGTGGCGCTCTATTTCTTTTTGTCGATCAATCTGTACAGCGATTTGAAAAGCCAGTTGAAACGGGAAGCGGAAAAAGTGCGGGCGAAAACCCAACTCGTTGCCGTCGGCACGGAAAACGGAGTGAAAGTGACGATCATGCTTCCCGATCTGGATGCGTTCCAAAGCCCGGGCATCTATTTGCAGGCGGTTAGCACGGTGAACGGAGAAATCTGGAAATCGAACAATCTCGGACTTATCGATTTGCCCGTTTCCAAGGAAATGATCCGTTTGGCCGAGCGCCGGGAAGAGCTTTACCAGACGTTCACGATCGGCAAGGCGTCGCTGCTCATCTACAGCACGCCGCTGATGCTCAAGAACAATCTGGCCGGTATATTGCAGGTCGCCACGAGAACCGACACCTTGCGCCATTCGCTGGACTCTCTGCAGTACACGCTGATGTTTGCCGGATTGGCGACCGTTTTGCTCGCGTCATTGTTCGGCTGGTTTTTGGCGCGCAAAGCGCTGAAACCGATCGATCATGTCATCGAAGCGGCGAACCGGATCGAGAAAGGCGCCGACTTGGAACGGCGCATCTTATACGAAGGACCCGATGACGAAATCGGGCGCCTGACCAAAACGATTAACGGCATGCTTGCCCGCATTCAGGCGGTCTATTCGGAGATCGAGGAATCTTACCGGGCGCAGCGGCGCTTTGTTTCCGACGCGTCGCACGAATTGCGGACGCCGCTGACCACGATACGCGGAAACGTCGATCTTTTGGAGAAAATATGGAAAACCGCAAAGGAACAACCATCGTATCTCGATACGGAGAAAATGGAACTGTCGCTCGAAGCGATGCGCGACATTGCCGGCGAAGCGGAGCGGATGAGCCGGCTGGTCAACGATCTGCTGTCGCTGGCGCGAGCCGACGCCGGTTATGCGATGGAAAAACAACGCGTCGAATTAAAGCCGCTGGTGGAGGAGGTGGCCAGAAGAGCCCAATTCCTGCCGAGAAAAGCGGATTGGCGGGTGGGAGACCTGGATGCGCTTAACGGCGTAACGGTCGACGGCAATAAAGATTATTTGCAGCAGCTTCTGTTCATTTTCATCGAAAACGCGTTTAAATATACGCCGGAAGGGCATGTGCGGATGGATGCACTCCGGGCCGGCGATCAGATTGGCATTCGGATCAGCGACACGGGCATCGGCATGGACAAAGACGAAGTGCCGCTCATCTTCGAGAGGTTTTACCGCGCCGATCCGTCAAGAGGGAAGACGTCCGGCACGGGGCTCGGCCTTTCGATCGCCAAATGGATTATCGACGAGCACGGCGGTTCGATAGAGGTGAAAACGCGTCTCGGGGAAGGGACGACGTTTGTCATCTGGCTTCCTGTCAGCTTTCCACCTTCCCTGCAATAAGTTATAATGAAGTGACGAAGAAAGGCGGTGCGACGAAGGCGTGGAAGTCATCAAAATTTCTCCCAGAGGATATTGCTACGGCGTTGTCGATGCGATGGTGCTCGCCATGCAGACGGCCAAAAATCTTGATTTGCCGAGACCGATTTATATATTGGGAATGATCGTGCACAATAAGCACGTAACCGACGCGTTTGAAAAGGAAGGCATCATCACGCTTGACGGGGAAAACCGGTTAGAGCTGCTTGACCGGGTCGACCGCGGAACCGTTATTTTTACCGCTCACGGCGTATCGCCCGAGGTCCGGAAAAAAGCGAGGGAAAAAGGGCTCACGATCGTCGACGCGACGTGCCCCGATGTGACGAAAACGCACGATCTCATCCGGGAAAAGGCAGCCGAAGGATACGAGATCATTTATATCGGCAAAAAGGGGCACCCCGAGCCGGAAGGAGCGATAGGCATCGCTCCGGAACACGTTCATCTGATTGAAAAGGAAGAGGAAATCGAGCGGCTTTCGCTGAAATCGGATCGCATCGTCATCACGAATCAGACGACGATGAGCCAGTGGGACATCCGGCATATCGTCCGCCGTCTTCTGGAACGTTATCCTTCCGCCGAAGTGCATAACGAAATTTGTCTGGCGACGCAAGTAAGGCAGGAAGCGGTGGCCGAGCAGGCCAAACAGGCCGATCTGGTCATTGTCGTCGGCGATCCGCGCAGCAACAATTCGAACCGGCTCGCGCAGGTGGCGGAGGAAATCGCCGGGGTCAGGGCTTACCGCGTTTCCGACGTGACGGAGTTGAAACGGGAGTGGCTGGATGGCGTCCGCAAAGTGGCCGTCACGTCCGGCGCGTCCACCCCTACACCGATCACGAAGGAAGTCATTCAATATTTGGAGCAGTACAACCCCGACGATCCGGCGACGTGGGAAATCCGGCGCACGGTGAATATGGATAAACTGCTGCCGGCGGCAAAAGAAAAGTCCGGAGCTTGACCGCACTGCAAAAATAGGGATACAGAACGAGGAAAACATGTCATTACCGTACTCGCAAAAACATATCAAGAATCTGTTCCAATTGACGAGAGGCTGGATTCAGTCCGTGAATGTGAAAAGATGGGCCAGATACAAATATTTGCAGCTGTTTCGAGCCAAGGGCGGCGCTTCGATGGTAGCCAAAGGATTTTCAATCGGCCTGGCCATCGAGATGTTCACCCTGCCTACGGCGGGGCTCGCTTTTTTTCTCATATTCCCGCTTGTTTACTTTTTTGAGGCCAGCTTGGCGGGAGCTTTGGTCGGATTTGTTTTCGGCAAGGTCATCTATTTGCCGCTTGCCTTTTTGAACAATATCGTCGGCGGATTCATCGTTCCGGATCATGTTGAGCAGTATCTGGTATTTTTGCCGGATTGGCTGGAAAAAGTGCTGTATGTCAACATCAAACTGATCGTCGGCGGCATTGTGGACGGTGCGATACTGGGGATGCTCGCCTACTTTCCGATTAAGGCACTTATCGAAATGTATACCGCCAATCGAAACAAGAAGCGATCGAGACGAACTTCGTAAAATTCAGCATTGACGAAGAAGTAGAAATGTTGTATCTTTACTTTAACGATTAAAAGCTTAAAAGCGTATACGCGTTGAAGCGAGCAAGCGAAGTGTTCCAAGTCTGAATGAAATATGGGAGTGGGGAAAATGATAGCCATAACGTCCAACAACATTACCGATGAGCGCATTGCCGAAATTGTGCGCCACATCGAAAAATACGGCGTGCAGGCGCACGTGTCGAAGGGAACGGATCGAACGGTTATCGGCATAATCGGCAAGGCGGATCCGAAGCTGGCCGAGCAGCTGCGTCAAATGTCGGGAATCGAAAATGTGATTAAAATATCCAAATCGTATAAGCTCGCCAGCCGGGAATTTCATCCCGACAATACGGTGATTCGTATCGGGGACGTGGAAATCGGCGGAGATGAGCTTGTCATTATGGGCGGACCGTGCGCCGTCGAATCCCCTCAGCAGATCGACGAAATCGCCCGTCTCGTCAAGGCCGCGGGCGGACAAATATTGCGCGGCGGCGCTTTTAAGCCGCGCACGGGTCCTTACAGCTTCCAAGGAATCGGCGTCGAAGGTCTCATTATGATGGCGGAGGCCGGGAAAAAACACGGACTGCTTACGATTACGGAAGTGATGACGCCGGAATATGTGGACATTTGCGCCGAATACGCGGATATTCTCCAGGTCGGAACGCGCAACATGCAAAATTTCGACCTGCTGCGCAAACTGGGGGAAACCGATAAGCCTGTACTCCTGAAACGCGGTTTCAGTGCGACCTACGATGAATTTTTAAATGCGGCGGAATATATTTTGGCCGGCGGCAATCCGAACGTCATGCTGTGCGAAAGAGGCATCCGCACGTTCGAAACGTATACGCGCAACACGCTGGATCTTGCCGCCATTCCGGTGCTGCACCAGCTGAGCCATCTGCCGGTTATCGCCGATCCGAGCCACGGCACGGGCCGCCGCGAATTGGTCGAAACGATGTCCAAAGCGGCCGTCGCCGCCGGTGCGGACGGTTTGATCATCGAAATGCACACCGATCCGGACAACTCGATGACGGGGGACGGCGTGCAGTCGCTGTACCCGGATCAATTCGCCAACCTGCTGCGGGATTTGGAGAAGCTGGCGCCATTGTGCGGCAAAAGATTCGATACAAGGAAAGAACCGGTCCAGGCAAACAAGTCGTAATGCTGAAGCGCGGAAAAAAACCGTTTTCCACCATACGGTAGGAAAACGGTTTTTTTGTATAATTTGTGAACATTTTTTGTCGAAGATGTAATAAAACCTGACATGAGAATAAAAAATACCTTACATAAGTATTGACGAGATTTTGCCGATCATCTTATAATGATTTCAAATGATTTAGAAAGTTGAACAATTCTTGTGTGAAGCGCGGAGAATGTTCGGAAATAGGGAGGAAAACATAATGTCAGCGCAAAACGTATTGAACTTCATCAAGGAAAAAAATATTGAATGGGTCGATTTCCGCTTTGTTGATTTATCGGGCAAGGCTCACCATATTTCTTTGCCGGCGGCGGAGGTGGACGAAGAAACGTTCGTCAACGGCGTCGCTTTCGACGGTTCTTCCATTCCCGGGTTCAGAGGAATTGAAGAATCCGACATGGTCATGATGCCGGATACCGAATCGTATTTCGCCGATCCGTTTACCGCTCATCCGACGCTCGTTGTGATGTGCAACATTTATACGCCGGATGGCGAAAGATACGACCGCGATCCGCGCAGCATCGCGCAAAAGGCCGAAGAATATTTGCAGGCGTCCGGAGTCGGCACCGCTGCGTACTTCGCGCCGGAATCCGAATTTTTCATTTTCGATGATGTCCGTTTCCAAAGCGGCCAAAACATCTCTTTCTATTCCGTCGATTCCGAAGAAGCCCACTGGAATTCGGCGCGTGAGGAAGAGGGCGGAAACCTCGGATTCAAAGTGCGCCATAAAGGCGGATACGTACCGGTCGCTCCTACCGACACGCAGCAGGATATCCGCAGTGAAATGTGCCGTATCCTGATGGAAACCGGACTTCGCATCGAGCGTCATCACCACGAAGTGGCAACGGCCGGACAAGGCGAAATCAACTTCCGTTTCGATACGCTGACCAAAACGGCCGACAATCTGATGAAATACAAATATGTCGTGCACAATGTGGCCAGAAAATACGGAAAAGTGGCGACATTTATGCCGAAGCCGCTGTTCGGCGACAACGGCAGCGGAATGCACGTGCACCAAAGCATTTTCAACGGCGACACTCCGCTGTTCTATGAAAAAGGCAAATACGCGAACTTGAGCGACACGGCATTGTACTACATCGGAGGCAT
>JAWLCZ010000140.1:0-11157 GCA_041686835.1 Paenibacillaceae bacterium
GAATGCCCTTCAACCCCGCCAAATAAATGATAATCCCGCCGCCGCTTCCCCAAATGAGCAAAATCATCAGCGACAATGTCGCATATTCGTACCCGAGCCAATCGACCGGTCCGATGCCGAATCGGCCGAGTATGGCGTTAATCAGTCCGTTGTCCTTGGCCAGCAGCGATTTCCACATCATCCCGGTCGCCACCACCGGAATGATGGACGGCAAATAAAATATCGTCCGGTAAACGCCGACGCCTTTCACGTTGTTGTTCAATAAAACCGCCAATAAGAAACCGAGCGCCGTCCCTATCGGAACATTGAGGACCGTAATCAGAAAGGTGCGGCCGAGAGAATACATCGCGTCGGTATCCGAAAACACCCGCGCGTAATTTTTGAAACCGATAAACCGCAGCTGATGCATGTTGAAGCCGGTATAATTGGTAAAGCTCAAATAGAGCCCGTACAATAACGGAATGAGTCCAAGCGCCAGAAAAATGATAAACCACGGAGAAATAAACGAATAAAATACGATCGCTTCCTTCGCGTAGTACGACAGTCTTCTGCGTTTTTCCGGGAATGGAAAAGATCTTTTTACATTTACGGTATTGTTCATATCCGCCCCTCCAAAAATGCCGAAGCAACTCTTATATCGAGCCGCTTCGACACGAATGTGCGCAAGCCGGCGGCACAACCGCTATTTATGATTCGGCTTATTCGGCGCCCGCAATATCTTTGCCCTCTTGAATCAGGATGTTCATTTCCTTGGTCATTTTATCGGCCGCACTATCCACACTGTCTTTGCCGAAGTAAACCGGCGTGAAATGTTTGTCGAAAATGGCCGCGGCCGCCTGGGCGGATACATAAGGATTGTATCCGATAAACTTATCGGCAAACTTCAGTTCATTGTTCGTAAACTCCAGAGAGGCTTTATCGAAGTTCGTCGCATTCGGCATGAGCTCAAGCCGCGACTTCGTTGCCGGCAATCCCCAGCCGCTCCGGGCCCGGTCGTCCGCCGGCTTGCCGCCGAAAAACCATTCGAACACTCTCCACGCTTCCTTCGGATGCTGCGTCTTGCTGTAGATGATTCCGCCAACCGCCGCCCCGGTCGGCGACATTCTCGTACCGCCCGGCATGACAGGCGCCGGCGCCATGGAAAAATCGTCGAGATGCTCCTTGGCCTTCGCGTCGCCGCGCAGCAAACCGGTATACCAATATCCGGTAATCATCATCGCGGCTTTTCCGTTGATGAACGACGTTCCTCCCCAGTCCGGGTCCTGGTTGACCGGATTCGGGCCGATATTGGATTTCACGGCGTCAGCCCAATAATGGAGCAGTTCTTTTACCTCCGGTTTCGTCAAGTCCGCCTGGCTGAAATCTTCGGAGTAAATGCTCTTCCCCGTTTGGGCCAGCTGCAGAAGGAGCAAATCCTGATTCGCTGCCGTATGGCCGTTATAATAGACCAAGCCGTATTGCGAAACTTTGCCCCCTTCTTTTTTCGTCAGCTTTTTCGCCAAATCGAGCAGCTGCTGCCACGTCATCGGTTCCGCCGTGTCGGGCGGTTCTATGCCTGCGGCTTCAAATATTTTTTTGTTGTAAAACAGGGTGAAATCTTGCGACCAGTCTTTGGGAAAACCGTAGATCGGACCGGTTCCCTGCGTCCCTGTCGCCATATCGTATTTATACAAGTTTACGGCCGGCAGAAAATCGTCCGCCTTGAATACATCGCTCGTTTCGAAGTAAGGGGTCAGATCAAGCGCCATTCCTTTGATGACGTAGTTCGGAAGCTCTGTGGCCGCGATGACCCGGATAATATCGGGAGCGTTGCCGGCGGCGATCATCGCCATTAATTTGTTGTAGTCCGTCGGAACCTGTTCCAATTTAATATCCGGATTTTCCTTCTCGAATTCGGCAACCAGATTTTTGGCCAGTTCGGCGTCGCCGAAATTGATTTTTATCGTCACCTTACCCGAGGACTTGCCGTCGGATGTCTTAGCATCGTTGCCCGCTTGTTCGGAGGTGCCGGCATTGCTGCATCCGGCTGCAAATAAAACGCTTACAATCGCAATTGCAGTGATCCATGTCATCCATTTCCGCATGAAATCAGCCCCCTAAGAGTTGTTCGTTCATGAACCTCGGCCGACGGTTCTTCCCTTCCATCATACCTTTGACAACCCGGTTCGATAATCATGCTTTTTTTCGATTTCTTCCGATTTCTTTAGATATTTTGAGGCAAAAAAAATACCGGCAGGGGAATATCTCCCTGACGGCAAGATTCGGTAAGAAAATCCCGGGTAAGCTTGCGGCCTTAAAAATCCAGATGTATCGTTTCTCCGCCGTCCACCGCGAGACTGGCCCCGGTAATAAACGACGCTTGTTCGCCCGCCAGAAACACGACCGCATTGCCGATTTCCTGCGGCAGCGCCAACCGTCCGAGCGGGATATTGTACGCCTGCTTGCGCAAAAACGTTTCCCGTTCATCGGGTCCAAGCTGTTCCAATCTTGTTTCCAGAGCGGACGTTACCGTATATCCGGGCAGGACGGCATTGACACGGATGCCGTACGGAGCGCATTCCAGCGCCATGGCGCGCGTCATGGAGACGATTCCCCCTTTGGCCGCCGCGTATAGAGTAAACGCCGGCCTCGTCTGCCACGCATGTACGGAAGCAATATGCACGATACTCCCTTTCTTTCTTCCCATCATATGAGGAAGCACTTTTTTGCTCATCAGCCAATGGCCCCGCAAATCGGTGGCGATGAGCCGGTCCCATTCTTCCGTCGTGATGTCCAGCATGTTTTTGTATAAATGGGTGCCGACGTTATTCACGAGCACATCGATGCGTCCCCACGTTTTCAGCGCCGTATCGACGGCATGCTCGATGTCGCTTTCACGCTGCACATTCGTTTGAATGAATACCGCCTCCGCGCCGCTCTCCGCCAACTCGGCGCAGCTTCTTGCTCCCGTCTCTTCGTTCCAGTCGGCAATGGCGACGCGCGCCCCTTCCCGGGCAAAGCATTGAGCGATGCCTTTCCCGATACCCGCTCCTCCCCCGGTTACGATGACCACTTGTCCGGAAAACTGCATCCCCATTCCTCCCTACCAGTCGGCCACCGAGCCGTCGTCGTCATGAAACCAGCGCGGCGTATCCCAGTCTCCGCCGTACCTCTTTTCCTCAATCGCTTCCTCGTCCAATTCGATGCCGAGTCCGGGGGCCTCCGGCAATTCGATATACCCGTTGCGCAGCACGAACGGCTTCTTCAAGTATCCTTCGCCCAACGTCACATGTTCCTGGGCCACAAAATTCGGCACATTCGCGGCGAGCTGCAGGCTTGCCGCCAGATTGATCGGACCGAGCGGATTGTGCGGGGCGATGCCGGCGTAATACGTTTCCGCCATGGCGGCGATTTTTTTGCCCTCCATGATTCCTCCGCAGTGAGCCAGGTCCGGCTGTACGATCGCGGCCGCCTGTTTCTCCAGCACTTCGCGAAACGCCCACTTGGTGAACAGCCGCTCTCCCGTTGCGATCGGAACCGTCGTCGAACGGGCAATCGTCGCCAGCACATCGACGTTTTCCGGCAGACAAGGCTCTTCGATAAACGCGGGGCGGACGTTTTCCAATCGTTTGATCAACGGGATGGACAGCGCCGGATTCACTTTCCCGTGGAAATCGACGGCGAGATCGCAGTTCGGGCCGATCGCCTCGCGAATCGCTTCGATGCGTTCCGCCTGTTCTTCGATAAACGACGGCGGTTCCAGCATACGTGCCTTGCCGTTGATTCCCGTTTTCACCATCGTAAACCCTTTCTCGACGGCCTGCCTGGCGCTCCGATACGCCTCCTCCGGCGTGCTTCCGCCGACATGGGCGTACATGCGGATGCGATCGCGCACCGCTCCGCCCAGCAATTGATAGACCGGGACGCCGAGCGATTTGCCCAAAATATCCCACAGCGCCTGCTCGATGCCGCTGATGGCGCTCGTCAGCACGGGACCGCCGCGGTAAAACGTGCCGCGATACATCGCCTGCCATAAATGTTCGATGCGGCGGGCGTCCTGCCCGATTAAAAACGGCGCGAGTTCTTTCACGGCCATTTCCACCGTGCGCGACCGTCCTTCGACAATCGCTTCTCCGTAGCCGACCAGCCCTTCATCCGTCGTTACTTTTAAAAATGACCAGCGCGGCAGCACATGAACGATTTCCAGACCCGAGATTTTCATTGGACTTTACCTCCGCTTCATCCTGCGGCCGATGCAGCCGCTATTTGCCCTGGGAATTTGTGTCATCTCCAGTATAAAGTCTACGATATGCCGGGACAATTTCAATTTTTTTGGATGAATGGGGAAATTTGCGAAAATTTCACATCCCGTGTTCGGATGGATGGAAGGATTTTTGCTCGTCTATGGCGAAGCATGTAAGCCGGCCGGTTCATTCCTTCTTGCGAAGAGGTGAAAAAAGTGAGAACAGTGCTGCAGACCGATGCGGATCTGTATAACGCTGTATTATTTCAAACGCCGGTAACCGTTTATTTCCGGGGAGTGTGCTACGAGCCGTCCGCGGGCGGATTCATCGAATCGTTTACCGACGAACACGTTGTCATCAACGGCGAATATTTCTCAAGGAAAGTATGTGAGTTTCGAATGGAACAGAATCGGAAAGACATGCTGTAATCGGCTTGTACGATAGAGCGGCTTGCAAGGGCGGCCGGCTAAATCCCGGGATGGAGGAGATGTCCGTGAGCGTAGATGAGGCGCTATCCGTTACGTTCAGTTCGGACTCCCTCGCCAAAAGGAAACAGACCTCCCCTGCCACCGGAATCGTTTGCGAATTTATCCGCCCGGACACAAATGTGTTCCGCCAATTTCAAGCTGATTTCCGCACGCGCGGCGTACTTTAGGAGCAACAACCCGTCCTCGTTTCCCCTGCAATCCAAGCGGCCATGTATCGAGCTGTCCTTCCGCTTATCCATATACACTTCGACGTTCCGTTCCCTTAACGTTTTCCGGATTTGCGCCAGATCGTCATGCACCCGATCCATCAGCGATTGAATTGCACCCATATAAAGCTTCTTTAAGGCATAAGGCGTCGGTTCCGCATTGCGGCAACGGTTTCCGAGCATGGACAGCATGATCGGGGAAAGCGTATAATTTCTTATAGCAGCCGGCTTTATCTGTGCGGGAGCTTTCGGTTTCGCGGGGACATCGGTCCCGGGATATGCGGATCCTCGCGCTCGCGTACCCCGACAGGAAATGCCGGGAGCGGTGTACGCCTTAAGAAGCGTCTCCCGGCATTCGTGTGGGTGCTTACTGGCGGACTCCCGATATTCTCCTTCTTCCGGCGTTTTCTTCATTTCATCACCTTTCCTCGTGCGATTTCGGATAAAAAGTTTACAACGCACGGCGGATTTTTGCGAACATATGTTTGTATCTTATTTATACCGAATATTTGTTCGGTATGCAAGTCCGAAAATTCGGCGACAATAACATGAGGGAGGGATGTGCCGATGTGCGGGCGGTTTACGCTGACAGTCACGATGGATGAATTGTTGCTGCGGTATTTTATCGATTATCCCGCCGCTCCGTTCCATCAACCGCGCTACAATGTGGCGCCGGGACAAATGATTGCGGCCGTTATCCACGACGGGGCAAAAAACCGAATCGGAGAACTGAAATGGGGACTCATCCCTCATTGGGCGAAAGATGAGCGGATAGGGAACCGGTGTATGAACGCCAGAGCCGAGAGCTTGGCGGACAAGCCTGCTTTTAAAATCCCGTTTTTGCGCAAGCGGTGCCTTATCCCCGCCGACGGATTTTATGAATGGAAAAGGACGGGGAACAGGAAACAGCCGATGCGAATTATGATGCGCCACCGGGGTATCTTCTCCATGGCGGGACTGTACGATACCTGGATGGCTCCGGATGGCCGGAAAATAAGCAGCTGCACGATCATTACGACGGAACCGAACGACTTGATGAGGGACATCCACGATCGCATGCCCGTTATCCTGCGTCCGGAAGATGAAAGCGCATGGCTCGATCGGAACAATGACGACGCCGATCTTTTGAAGTCGCTGCTTGCGCCGTATCCGGCTGAAGAAATGTGCGCCTACCCGGTTTCGCCGCTTGTCGGCAGCGTAAAAAACGACGACAAACGATGCATCGAAGAATACCGCGTTGCCGAGTAAACTCGGGCCGTAAACACGGTCTATTTTCTTTCTCTCGTCTGCTTGACCAATTGATGCGCCAGCACGGTCGCTCCGGTCACGAGCACGGCCTGGATTACGGATTGAACGGACGGGCCGAGCATCCACAGGGTAAGTACGATGCTCACAGCGAGCAGATTCCAGGGAATCAGCCAGTCGGGTATAGAAGGCGTACTCTTCATAATGATGCCGAGGACGTACAGCACCGGTATTAAAATATACAAATCGCCGAATATGTACTGCATCAATTCTTGCTCCATGTTGTCCCACCTTTCCGGTAAAGCGCCGCAAACACGCCATGATCGCCAGCGCCATGAAAAAGAACACTGGCCAAAAAGGTGCAATAAATCGGCAGTGTTCTCTCTTTAATTACATATGGGACTTGACGATTGAATATTCCTCATATAGAGATATGGGTCCGGTTGAAATTCAAGTTTCGGCTGCGCGAAAGAGACGCGAACGGTTAAAGAGCCGCCGCCTTTCCGCCGTCTATGTTTACCGACGCGCCCGTTACGTACGAAGCGGCATCGGACGCGAGAAAGGCAATCACTTTGGCCGCTTCATCGGTGTTCCCGATACGTCCAAGCGGAATTTGATGGCGCGGATCCGCCGCATATTGCTCCCAGGTCAGTTCAGGAGCTTCCTGCCTCCACCTTTTTTCGATTTGATCGCTGCGAATGAGCCCGATACATACCGTATTGACCCGAATGTTATCTCCGGCAAGATCTTTGCTCATCGCTTTAGTCAGCGCCATACCCGCCGCTCGGCTTACCGAAGTCGGCAAGGAGGAGGCGGACGGCGTTTTGGCTAAAGAAGCGGTTACGTTAACGATGGAGCCCCCGCCTCCCTTGCGCATATAAGGAACCGCATAACGGGAACAATGGATGGCGCCGAACAGTTTCAAATCGAGATCATAGCGCCACAATTCGGTCCCGACCCGCTCGAACGGATGGGCGGCGGACGTACCGGCATTATTGATCAAAATGTCCAGCCTCCCGAACTTCCCGGCTGTTTGTTCCACCGCCTGTCTGCAGTCGTCCTCCGAGGTTACATCCGCTTGAATGTATAGGACATCAGTTCCGGTTTTTTCAGTAATGAGCGACGCAGCCGCTTTCAATTGCTCTTCGTTCCGTGCGCAAATCGCCACATTTGCTCCCTCATAAGCCAGGCAGAGAGCGGTTTCCAACCCGATGCCCTTGCTTCCTCCGGTGATGAGCGCTACCTTGCCTTTTAATCCCAACTCCATATTTCCCTGCTCCTTCCGTCAATAGGTTTCCATTCCATTATAACTCTCACTGCCGTAATTCAACATGCGGCGTGATTTTCCTGCAAAAAACTTGGCCCGGCGCCTTGAAGGCCTGATAGGAGTTATTGCCGCGTGACAATAGGGAACGTGTTATAATGGATGAAAAATGTACCGAAAAAGGAGTGTTCCGGTTGGCTTATACCTATAACCGCAGGGAGGAAGTCGCCAACGCGGTCACGCATGGCGCAGGCGCGCTGTTCAGTGCCGCGGCGCTTGTGATACTGATTGTGTGTGCAAGTATACGGGGTACGGCCTGGCACGTCGTAAGCTTCACCATATTCGGCGCGACCATGCTGCTGCTCTATACGGCGTCGACGCTTGTCCATAGCTTTCCGGAAGGCAGGCTCAAGGATCTTTTTGAAATCCTTGACCATTCTTCCATTTACTTGTTTATTTCCGGTACGTATACGCCAATATTGTTAACGGTCATTCGCAGCCCGCTCGGCTGGACTCTGTTCGGCCTCGTCTGGGGGATCGCCGTTATCGGAGTGGTGTTCAAGTTGTTTTTTGTCAAACGGTTCCTGTTTGCTTCGACGCTGTTTTATATCCTGATGGGCTGGCTTATTGCATTCGCCTGGCAGCCGCTTGCGCAGCATCTCGCCGGAGGCGGACTTGCACTGCTTGTCCTGGGAGGCGTCTTCTATACCGTGGGCACCGTATTTTACGTATGGCGAGGGTTCCCCTACCACCATATGGTCTGGCATTTATTCGTGCTGGCGGGGTCGGTGGCGCATTTTTTCGCGATTCTGATCTATACGCTTCCTTCCCGGTAACGCCTCATCACATTAAAAATAAACAAACAGTATTTCTTGCGACACCGAAACCCCTTTGATAAAACGAATGACATCAAGGTCCCTCCAACGAGAAGCTTCTCGATTGCATATACGTGCAAGCGTACAAATGCCGAAGCTTTTCGAAGATGCGGGTACGTCTTAAAGCGGCAGCTTTTCTTGGCAAAGAAGGTTTCTCTTCGCTTTAACGCTTCATCGTAAACACGCTTTAGCGTAAAAAAAAGTCCACGAATGTCATCGTGGACTTTGTTATTTTACCGCACCTGCCGCAATGCCCTTAATGATATATTTCTGCGCAAAAAAGTAGAAAATGACAACCGGGATAATCGTCAACGTCAAACCGGCCATCGCCAGGTTCCACACAATGGTGAACTCTCCGAAGAAATAGAAGGTCGACAACGGAATCGTGCGCAGATCTTTATCGGAAAGCGTCAATGACGGCAGCAAGTAGTCGTTCCACATCGCGATTACGTCCAAGATCGCAATGGTAATGGTAATCGTTTTCAGCATCGGAAATACAATTCTCCAGAACACCCCGAATTTGCTGCAGCCGTCCAGGGTCGCGGCCTCCTCCAAAGCAACCGGAACCGACTTGATGAAGCCGTGATAAAGGAATACCGCCATACTGGCATGGAATCCTACGTTCATATAGATCAAGCCCTCATGCGTATTCAGCATCGGGATATGAAGATGAGTGCGGATCCAGTCCATGACCTGCATCAGAGGCATCATCAAGGTTTGGAACGGAATCAGCATGGTGGAGACGAACGTCATAAAGATGAATCTGCTTAACTTATTGTCCGTCCTTACCAGCATCCACGCCGTCATGGAAGCCAGAATAACGACGATGATCACCGAAACGACGGTCACATATAAAGAGTTGCCGAAAGCGGTGAGAAAGTTCATCTTTTCCATCGCTTTTGCATAGTACTCAAAGCTTAAGGAAGAAGGCAGCGCCAATGCGTTTTCATATAATTCCGCGCGGTTTTTGAAGGAGTTGACCACCATAATATAGACCGGCGATAAGAAGACAAGTGCAAGGGCGGCAAGCAATATTTCGAAAATCAGTTTGCCTGATTTCTTCATTACATTTGCACCTCTCTCTTTTTCGTGATGGCCACCTGGGTCAAAGTGAGAATCGCTACGATCAAGAAGAATACAATGGCTTTGGCCTGACCGAGCCCGTAGTGGCTGTAGCCGAATATTTCATTGTAAATATTCATGGCGAACATTTCCGTGGCGTTATTGGGCCCGCCTTTCGTCAAGGACAGGTTGACGTCGAAAATTTTAAATGCGCCGGACAGCGTCAAAAACAAACAAATGGTGAAAGAAGGCATCAGCAGCGGGAATGTGATCTTGGTGAGTCTGTGCCACAAATTCGCGCCATCTACCTTGGCGGCTTCCATCACTTCGTCCGGGATTCCCTGAATGCCGGCAATGTAAATAATCATCGTGTACCCGGCCATTTGCCATGTAAAGACAATCACCAGGGCGTATAATGCAAATTGCGGATCGAGCAGCCAGTTAAAGAATATCCCTTCAAGCCCTGTTTTCTGGCCGACAAAGTTTAATGCATCCGTAAAAATGAATTGCCAGATATATCCAAGAATTAAACAGCCGATAAGATTCGGCATAAAAAACATCGTTCGTGCCGCATTGCTTACACGAAGCCCGGCCGTCACGAGCAGCGATAAAACGAGTCCGATCAAATTGACGGCTATGAGCGCCAAAACCGTAAATTCAACGGTATGCCAAGCGGACATAAGAAAACGTTTGTCCTGAAACAACTGGACATAGTTATCAAAGCCGACAAACACTTTGGGATTGGCGGGAATGCCGTCCCAACTCACGAAAGAATACAGGATACCAATAATAAACGGTATGATCACAACGGTTGTAAAAATAAATAGCAACGGCACCGTAAATAAGGCGAACCAAGCTATGTCCTTTCTTTTATTCATATTCATTCACTCTTTTCCGGTAAGGTTCATTATGGTGTCGGCCATAAGACGGTTGGCGTCGGATAAAACGAAAGCCTAACGCCCATGTCCGAGGTTAGGCTTTCGTCTTATTTACATCGCAGAATAGCTTTTTTTATTTTGCGGCTTTGGCCCACGCAGCGTCCAGCTTCTGCAGGAACTGCTCGCCGGTCATGTCTTTATTCAGGAAATATTCCTGTGCGGCAGGGGCCAAATCGTTCACAATGATGCCTTGCGGGAAATAGCTGAAGGCCCAAGGAATCGTTTGCCCGCTCTTCGTCGCTTCGAATACCGCTTTGGACAACGGATCCAGATCGTTTGCCTCGATATTCGTCATAGCCGGAATAAATTTAAATTCATTCACGATGGCGTTTTTGCCGGTTTCACTTGTGAAGAGCCAGTTCAGGAAGGCGCTGGCCGCTTTGATTTCGTCCGGGTCGGCCTTTCCGTTGATGACCCAGTTGCTTCCTACGCCTACGGCGAGTTTGTTATTGCCTGCCAACGGGAATGGCATCATGCCGATTTCAAAGCCTAAATCCCCGTAATCCTTCAACATGGTGTAGCTCCAGTTGCCTTGGTGGACCATGGCCGTTTTGCCTGTCGCAAAATCGCCCATCTGGGAGTCATATTTGACTTCCATCGGATTTTTGGTGTTCGCTTTAATCACGTCCAAAAATTTCGCGAGCTCCTGGAACTCTTTCGTTTCCGCCATTTTGACTTCGCCTTTGTTCAACTTTTCAATAAAGGCTTGCGGATCCGGCTGCAGCGCGAAAGGCGTATTGATGATGTGCCCGATCAAGAAGTAAGCTTCCTGAGAAAGGCTCAGACCGTTTTTGCCCTCCGCTTTCAGCTTCTTCAGCGTGTTTGTAAAAGAGTCGAGATCCTTTACGTCCTTCGG